>CAZBTA010000469.1:0-2695 GCA_964494515.1 uncultured Bryobacter sp. | reverse complement strand
CAGGCGATCGGGCTGGGACTGACGCCTTTGCCTGGCGAAATAGCCGAGCAGGGCGGTGAGGGCGAGCGTGGCAGCGATGGCGAGCCAGGGACGGAAGGAACGGCGGGGCGGGGCGAGGTCCGCGAGGAGGGGGGCGCAATGGGGACAGGTGCGAGCATGAGCGACGAGATCGCGAGCGGCCGGGGAAGCGGGCGCGAGGATGTAATCGGCCCAAGCGGCCTCATCGGGGCAGGAGGGGGTAAGCGCGGATTGGAGGATTTGATCGGCCGAAGCAAACAGGTCGGCCCGCGCCGCGCAGTCGGGGCAGGAGGCGAGATGGGCGCGCCAGGTTTGCAATTGTTCGGAAGAAACGGGTTGCACATTTCCCTCCATGTCCAGGAATTGCTTGTCAATCCAGGACTGGATATCCGAGTCATTCAGATGCGAATCTTGCGGACTCATGAATGCTCTCCTTGTTGAGACGATGCCGTGCGGGAAATCCCTTTTGAAATTTGTTTGGCGATGGAGGCGCGGACGCAGCGGATGAGGCGGAAGATGAGACTCTCGACGCCTTTGGTGGTGAGGTCGAAGCGGGGGATGGACGCGATGGCGGTGGCAGTGAGACCGGAGGCGTAGTAGAGCCAGAAGACTTCTTCGTCGCGGCTGCGATTGGCGGAGGCGCAAGAGGTGACGAGGCGGCGGACCTGGGAGAGGAGGATGGCGCGGTCCTGCGGTGGGGCAGTGGAGGAGAAGGCGTCGTGAAGGATGGGTTCGAGGGGCTCGTGCTTGCGGATCATGTCGAGAGATACGTGGTGGGCGACTGTGCGGAGGTAAGCGAGAAGCTGGGCTTCGGTGGCGCCGGCGAAGCGACGGAGGGCGAGATAGTCGTTACGGCAGAGGCGGAGGCAGGCGAGCTGGACGAGGTCGTCGAGGCGGGATTCGATCTCGGAGGAGCGGCGCAGGCGGAGGCTGCGGTAAAGGAAGGGGCGGGCGTGCTCGAAGAAGGTTTCCCAGGCAGGGGCGGTGTTGGCTGCGAGGGCCGAGTGGAGCAACGGGAGTAGTGATGGCTCTGAAGTAGACACGCAGGTCCTCGCAAAAAACGGGCTTGGTACTACTCAATGATCGAATACTGTTCAAATCAGCATAACTTAGGCGGACGGAAGGGCTGTGATTATAATGACTGTTCGTTGTGATTGGGCGGGTTCCGTGTTCGAAAGGCCCTCAAGAGTGATTGTTGAGAAAGAGGAAGAACATGGGCACGATGGATCGCAGGCTTTTTCTGGGTGGGACGGGTGGAGTGTTGCTCGCGCAGGGGCAGGGGAGTGGCGTGGATTTTGATACGCCGTATAGCCGGTTTGGGACCGATTCGACGAAGTGGGATGCGCAGGAGAAGCGGTATGGGAAGGGGGCGATTCTGGCCGGGATGGGGATCTCGGATACGGACTTTCGCACGGCGCCGGTGATCACGAGGGCGCTGAAGAAGCGGCTCGAACATGAGAACTGGGGGTACCTCGATATGCCGCAGAGCTTTATCGAGGCGATTGTGGGATACAACCGGCGGCGGTATGGGATCGAGATTCCGCGGGCGAATCTGGTGCTGTCGACTGGCGTGCATCCGAGTATTGTGAGTGCGATTCGGGCGTTCTCGCCGGCGGGGGGCAAGGTGATTCTGCTGACGCCGACTTATGACGGGTTCTTCGGGGACATTACGGCGGCGGGGTGTGTGGCGGAGGAGTGTCCGATGGCGGTGGCGCGCGGGCGTTATGAAATTGACCTGGAGCGGCTGGACCGGCAGATTACGGCTGAGACGCGATCGCTGATTCTGTGCAACCCGAATAACCCGACGGGGAATGTATGGACGGCGAAGGAGCTGACGGCGCTGGGCGAGCTGTGTACGCGGCGAGGCGTGGTGGTGCTGGTGGATGAGATCCACTGCGATTTTGTGATGGGCGGGAGGAAGTATCAGCCGTATAGCCTGCTCGAGAATCGCGAGGTCGTGATGAATAGCGTGACGTTCAAGTCGGCGAGTAAGTCGTTTAGCTTATCGGCGATGAAGTGTGGGTGGATGTATTCGGAGAATGGGGCGTATATGGAGAGGATCCGCGCGACGGGGCATAGCGGGGATATCAATACGCTGGGCGTGGTGGCGGCGCAGGCGGCGCTGAATGAGGGGGAGGCGTGGCTGGGGGAGTTGGTGCGGTATATCGATGGGAACCATGAGTTTGTGGCGCGGTATGTGAAGGCGAAGCTGCCGGAGATCCAGTATGAGAAGGCGGAGGGGACTTATCTGGCGTGGATTGATGTGAGCCGGTTGATCGAGCGGGTGGGGGCGGACAAGCAGGCGGCAGGGAGTGGGCGGACGGCAGAGCAGGTGTTGCAGGAGTGGTTGGTGAGGAAGGCGCGGGTGCAGGTGAACGCGGGGACGAATTATGGGCGGAGTGGGACGGGGCGGATGAGGATGAATCTGGGGACTTCGCGCCGAACGATTGAGGCGGCGCTGGAGAGTATGCGGGGGGCGGTGGGGCGGGGTTAGGAGCCGCCGCGCTCGCCGTAGCGCTCGTCGTGGCTGTCGTCGATTTGTTGGTCGTGGTTTTCGCGCTTGCGCTGTTCGCGGCGGTATTCTTCGTGTTCGCGTTCTTCTTGGCCGTCGGGCATGATTTCAGTTTAGCGGAATGGGGGTTTGACAACGAGGAGGGCGGTGGCCAGGCTGCTGCGT
>CAZBTA010000468.1:0-2701 GCA_964494515.1 uncultured Bryobacter sp. | reverse complement strand
CGTGCCAGTCCTTGCGCTGCGGGCTGGATGCGTCGGGCGCGATGTTAGGCCCGTGCCTGAACGACCAGCCGATGTCCTGGAACCAGGTAAGGCATAGCTGTTCGATCGCGTCTTCCGTGACCATCTGGCTCCTCCGCTACACCGCAAAGGGGACGCGCTTTTGCGTCACGTCCACGGCCAGTTCCAGCAGTTGTTCCACTGCCTCATGCTCGCCGGCCGGATACCAGAGCGGCTGGATGTTCATGCGCACGAGCCGACCCTCCTTCAGTCGGCGCGCGGCTTCGTCGCGCGGCTTGGGCAGGATTGCGTAATGGTGAGGCACCTCGAAGTCGCCTGGCTGCATCGCGGCCTCGAACAGCTCCATCGTCCAGTCTTGCTCCAGCGAGCAGCCCAGGAACAGCAACGAGTGCGACAGGAACACCTGCCGCAACGCCTTTGGCAACGGCTTTGTGAAGTCGAATGGCTGGCCGTACGCAGCTTCGTATTGCTCGCGCGTCAGGATGTGCGTGCCGCGACTCTCAGCGTCACCATGAAGCTTCAGGATGCACCGGTCGCCCTTCAGCATGCGGCCGAAGAAGTTGTGCTCCTGTGCGCCATGCATGTAATGCTCGAAGCGCATGTCCGCGCGCTCGTACGTCTTCTCGATGGCGTCGTCGAAGTTGGTCGTGACGATGCAACCGTGGGCCAGTTTGGGCAGCAGCGTTACAGGCCCCGAGAGCCGCAGCTCGCGCAGACGGTAGGTCGTGCTGATGAAGCTTGCGGTCTGCGCGGCATCGAAGGCGGCCGGTGACTGGGCTGCACGCAGGTACTCTCCTTGCGCGATAGCACTGCGGATCTCCTCGGCATCGGGCGGCTGAAGTCGACTGAGCAACAGGCCCAAGGCGTCGCTCCAAAGCGGCATCCCACAGGCGGCAGAGAGTCCTGCACCGACGAACGGCACGAGTCGGCCGCGGGAGACGGCCTGCAACAGGTCAGCAAAGAGCAGCTCGAACTGGTTGTCAGCAATCAGCTTCCGGGCCCACTCATGTTTTGTCTGGTAAAGATCGTTCCGCCATGCCTCCCTTTCGGCGCCATACGCGTTGCGGTCCAACCAAAAAAGCACTTTGCTGCGCGGATAGCGCAGTGTTCCGATCTGGACCTGTTCCTCGCTGTCGAAGTACTCGTTGAATTCGGCTTGTTGCTCATACTCAGCCGAGAGCACATCGATGGCGCGATCGATCAACGCCCGCTCGCGATTGTCAGGATGCGTCATGCAGTCACCGTTGCATCACCGACAATGAGCTCACCAGAAAGCAGCTTTTGTAGGAGCTCGTCGCGTAGGTCAGTCAAAGACCTTGCTTCCAGCCTCAGTTGAATCATCTGGCTGATGAGAGGGCGGATCACGTTATCCATCTGCTTCAGCACCGAGGGCGGAGGCAGCAACACCGCAGCTTCCCTAAGGTGCTTGCGCTGGATATGGCCCATCGTCGTCGCCTTGTTCGCAGCGATGGCCCGGAATTCCGGTAGATGATGCTTGGTCCACAGGTACACGTACCAGAGCGGCGCTGTAGTCGAGGTCACCTTGAAAAGGTGCTGATTCAGCGCGCCTCGTCCGCCGCACCAGAAGTCGACTTCCAAACTGCCAGACCATGAAAACAAGAGTTCGCCGTCGTTGATTACGTATTCAGCGGGCACGTTCGTTCCAGCTCGGTCCGCCGATCTCGTGTGACCCGACCTGAGTTGAGCGATCTTTATGACAGGCAAGGAGTCTTCGCCACCCTCAGCTGGGTACTTCTGCAGCGCGAGCCCATTCAGAAAGTCAGCAACAGCATCCAGGGGTAGGGTTTGCCAATCGTTGACCGTCCAGGCGTGCTCTTGATCTAAGAACCACGACTTAAACGCCACCTGCGCCATCGCCGCTAGCGTCTTGCCCGTGCGTTCGTTGAGTTCTATCTTGTCATCGATGGAACCGAGGACTCCTGCAATCGCCCGCTGCATTTCGCGGTCTGGGAAAGCAAATCGAAACTGCTTGATTTGGGACCCACTTAGATTCTGCTGCGCGGCCCCTGTGGACTGAGCCCGAATCCGGCTTCTGGCGGCAAGCAGCAAGTAGTAGACAAATCGAAAGTCAGCCTTCTGTTCGTCGACCATCAGTGCACAGCATGCTTGGTTGCACGTCATCGGTCTCGCGAGAATGCCAAGCTGTCCGACGGTAGCGCCGTACATTGCCAACAACACGGTGTTCGCTGGAAGCACCTTGGCGGAAGAGTTGCTCACTGCTTCATCAGTGATCCGCTCCTCTGTCTCAAGGATCCAACGATCCAGAAGTTCTTGCGTCTTTACCCACGGCCATGTCCCATTCAAGAAGAACTCAGGGCGCAGCCGACTTGGCGTCCCGCCACTCGTAACTCGCAGGCAAATCGATTCAAGCGTCGCTGGCTCCCAGCCGTTCGGTATCGAGTCGAAAAGGTCAATCGTCATTCCCTAACCCTGTCTGCGCCTGAGCGGGTCAAGATTTCATTGAGCGCGAGGTTGATGTAGTAATTCGACCTCCCCACCTTGACTTTCTGCACAAACCCAGCCTTAGCTAGCGCCTCCAGATACTTGGTCGCCGTCAACCGCGATACCTTCAGGTCGCGCTCCACGAATTCGATCTTGGTGTACGGATGCATGAACAGGTTGTTGATGAGGTCCTGGCTGTAGAACTTGAAGTCGGCGCGGA
>CAZBTA010000467.1:0-2716 GCA_964494515.1 uncultured Bryobacter sp. | reverse complement strand
CATCAGCCCGCGCAACCGGCGGCGGGTGGTTTCGACCATCTGCGGGGTGGCGTCGGTCCACCATTCCGTCGTTTGGACTTCGAGGATCAGCTCCATCTGTTTCGCCACATCGGGCACGGCGGCCTTTGCTTCCAATGCGTGAACCTGGTCAACATAGGTCTTGCGCAGCGGCTCGAAGGCATTCTTGCGCAGCATTGCGAGCTGGATGCGGAGGCACAGTAGGTCGAAACGCTTGGCATCGACATCGGTGTCGACTTCGCTGGTTGGCAGCGCAGCGACATGCTCAACCAGCTCGTGCCGGTCTTCCTCGCCCAGATGTTCCCAAGCCGACTTTTCCTGGAACTTCTCCACATGTCGGCGTTTGGCACGAACGATGAAGTTGTCTGGCGCCATGCCCGCCACTTCGCGGATCAATTGGGCGCGCGTGCTTTCGTACAGCCCTTCTTCTTCGCCGCGATAACCCGAAACTGGCGACTGCAAGTCACCCGTGCGCGCTTCTGGCTGCATCAGCCCAAGCAGATCGACCCTGGCCGCGAACAGCCGTTCGCCAAGTGGCTTTGCCGCGCTCGCTTCAGTCCGATCGATCTCGGCGTTGAAATAGTCGAGATTGCCGAGATAGTCGAAGACGTAGAAGAATTCCTTGTCGCTCACCTCGCCGTTGGCATCGACGAATATGCCCTCGCGCAGCCGGGTACCGCGCCCGATCATCTGCCAGAACTTCGATTTCGAACGGACGATCTTGAAGAAGACCAGGTTGAGCACGTCGGGGATGTCGATCCCGGTATCGAGCATGTCGACCGAGACTGCGATCTGGGGGGCCTTACCCGTCACCTCGAAATCGTCGATCAAGCTGTGGGCGTACTTCACCTGATTGTCGATCAAGCGACAAAAATGACCCTTCAGCGCCGGATAGTTCGCATCAAACCGCTCGACGATGTATACTGCATGCTTGTGGTTCTTGGCGAAGATGATGGTCTTGCCCAGCCGCTCCCCGCCATCAACCTTCAGCCCGTCTTCCATCAGCTGCTTGAGCATCAGATCGATGGTGTTCTTATTGAACAGCCAGTCGTTGACCGCAGCGGCATCGACGCCATCCGGAGGCCCATCTTCGCCCCATTCGGCAGCGTCCCAGGCGTCCTTCTCCTCGTCGGAAAGCTCGTCGTAACGGATGCCCTCGCGCGGGAACTTCAAGGGCACGTCGATGGCCTTTGGCGGCACCAGGAAGCCATCGGTGACCGCTTGCTTCAGCTCATAGGCATCGGTCGGCACACCCTGTCTGGTGACCGGATCGTATTCCAGCTCGAACAGGCTGTAGGTGTTGCGATCAACCTCGCTCTTGGGCGTCGCGGTTAGGCCCAGCAGCGGCGCGTCGAACCAGTCGAAGATGGCCTTGTACTTGCGATAGACCGAACGGTGCGCCTCATCGATGATAACCAGATCGAAAAAGCCGGGGCCGAACCGCTGCTGGCCTGCCTGACGTGCCTTCTCGATCAGGTTCATCATGGTCGGATAGGTCGAAACGAAGACGCGGCCCTCTGCCCCCGGCTCCAGCACCAGGTTCACTGTGGCGCAATCAGGCAGATACTTGCGGAAATTGCCTACGGCCTGCCGCACCAGTGGCACCCGGTCCGCCAAGAACAAAATGCGCTTGGCATAGTTGGCGTTCATCAGCACATCGGAGAGCGCAATCGCCACGCGGGTCTTGCCGGAACCCGTGGCCATGACGAGAAGCGCCTTGCGTTGATTCTCGCCGCCATACTCGGCATCCTCATAGCGATGGCAGACGGCGCGGATCGCGCGTTCCTGATAGGTCCGGCCACCACCACCGGCGATGGTGCGGTTGGTGGGCACGGCGGTGAATTGCTTGCGGGTAGTCCGCCGCTGGACAATCAGTTCCAGTTCGTCGTGGCTGCGAAAGCCAGATACGAGCCGTGGCGGATAGCGCAGGTCGTCCCAGATCCAGTGGTCATAGCCATTGGTGTAGAAGATCACCGGGCGCTGGCCGAACTGCTTCTCCAGGCAATCGGCGTAGAGCTTGGCCTGCTGCTGCCCTTCGCGCGGGTCCTTGCGGCTGCGCTTTGCTTCTACCAGGCCAAGTGGCTTGCCGTCCTTGCCCCACAGCACATAGTCGACAAACCCCGCGCCCTTGTCATCGGCGCTCTTGTCATTGGGCATTCCGTGGACGGGGAATTCCAAATCATGCGGACCATCCAGCGTCCAGCCCGCCTCGCGCAGTAGCACATCGATGAACTGGTCGCGGGTGGTCGCCTCGTCATAATTGTGACCCGCATCGCGGCCTGCGTTGGCCGCCTTCAATGCCTCCATTGCAGCCTTCACCGCTGCGAGTTCGGCCTCAAGCGCGGCACGGCTTTTGGCGTCTGCCATCCGCGCCTTGCGCTCGGCGGTGAGCGCGGCCTGCGCTGCGTCCGCCGCTTCGGTTAGCCGCACCACCTCGGCGACGCTTGTGGCGGGCGCATCTCCTTTCGGTAGAGCGTCGGCGGAAAAGTTCAGCGACGGATCGGGCGGGGTGGCGCTATATCGGGTGGCAAACCAGATGCTCACATGGAACAACTCGCGCAGCGCGCTGACCGACTGGCTGGCGGCGAACTGGCCCGGATGCGCGGCGCGGTTGCCAATCTTGCGGATCAGGTCGATCTTGGTGCGGATCATCGTCCCGGTGAGCTGCATGAAGCTCGGCTCGCTTTTTCATGTTGTG
>CAZBTA010000466.1:0-2720 GCA_964494515.1 uncultured Bryobacter sp. | reverse complement strand
ATTTCCCTGCTGGCCGCCCATCTGAGATTCGGAGCCGGACTGACCATCCTGCCCGCCGCTCTGGCCGGACTGACTACCCTGGCCGCCTGGCTGGCCGCCGCGACCGCCTTTGGCCATGGGGCTCGGGCTGCGACCATACTTCTCGGGGTCGACCGCGTTGGGAGTGCCATCGCCATCTTCATCGTCATCCTGCTCGTTGGGGATGCCATCGCCATCCATGTCGCCATCCTTGGAATTGGGGATGCCGTCGCCGTCGATATCGCCCGAGGGGCCGCTCTTGCCATCGGCGCTGCCGCTGCTGCCGCCGCCGTAGGGATTGCTGTCTTCGGCATTGGGAATGCCGTCACCGTCGGAGTCGGGGTCCTGCTCGTTGGGGACGCCATCGCCATCCATATCGGGATCCTTCATGTTGGCGATGCCATCGCCATCGAGGTCGCCCTGGGGGCCGCTCTTGCCATCGTCTCCGGGCTGGCCGGTGCCGGTGCCAAACATGTAGCCATCCTCGATATTGGGGATGCCGTCGCCATCGGAGTCGGCGTCGTCGCGATTGGGGATCCCATCGCCGTCCATATCGTCATCCTTGTTATTGGGGATGCCGTCGCCATCGAGATCGCCTTCCGGGCCGTTGCGGCCATCGGCGGATTTGCGCAGCATACCATCGGAACCGCGGCTCTCGCCCTCGGCACCGCCGCCGCCGCCCTGGCCACCCCCCTTGCCGTAAGCGCCGGTGAAAGTAAACTTCACGAAGTCGACCTGGCTAGTGGAGAGCGCAGGGCGGTTGCGGATAGCGGCATCGCGCACGGCCTCCAGATCCCACTTCTTCTTGCGAGCTTCCTCGCGGTCGGCGATGGGGCCGAAAAGCATGATCATGTTTTCGTGGCGGTAGCGCACGTACCAGCCCTCGTCGCTGGGGCCGATGCCGCTGGCATTGATGCCGGCGTAGCGCTTCTTGAAGTCGTCGGCCGGGAGATTCCACAATTCCTCGATGGCATCCACAGGGTAGATGGTGACGACGGCCCGTGCCGCCGTCGCGGCGAGGAAGAGAGCAGCGAGAAAGGAAACGCGTAAGAGGCTCACGAGCGGTATGGGGATGGGCAAAGCGAGGATCAGAGGCCGGCAGGAATGGCCCGGCCGCGCTCGGAACCCTTGTTGGAATTGTTACCCTGTGCGGCCTTGCCGCCCGTGCCCATCTTGCCCTCGACGTTTTGGACTCCCTGGCCACTACCCGGGGAGCTGCCGCCGATGACCGAGGGTGCATTGGGGACGGTCTTGATCTGCATGGCGGGGTCGCCAATGCCGATCGCCTGCGGCTTGCTGATCTGACCGAGTTCAGGGCCGCCGCCCTCACCGCCCAGGCTGGCGACCTGCCGGCCCTCGGCAGTGCCGCCTTCCTGGCCCGCTCCGCCGGCTTGAGAGCCCTGGCTGGATTGAGGGGTATTGGGGCCGCCTGCGCCACCCTGCTGCGCTAGGGGATCGGGAGCGGTGGGGATGGAAAGATCGGGACCGCCGCCCGCCGATGGCGTGGGCGAAGGCAGCCCTCCGCCGGCCGGCATGGGCAAACCTGCGCCACCGCCCGAGGGAGCCGGCAAGCCCGGCACGCCCGCGCCCGGCAAAGGCATCGGGAGCTGCGGGCCACCGACCTTGCCGTTGCGCGCGTTTTCATCGCCGGGCAATTCGAAATCACCGATCATGCCGGACTCGCTCTTTTTGTCGGCGGGAAAAGCGGAGCCATCGAGCAGCGCCGGGTCGGGGAGCACGCCCTTTGCGGAGCCCTTGGCAGGAGCCTTGGAAGAACTCTTGGTATCCGCAGCGCCTGCGACGCCGCCGACGAACAAAGCCACGCCGAGCGTAGCGACGCAGGGTATAAGGGAGGAGCGCATGGGGAGGGGTCGGTTCAGGGTTTGGGCCGGGTAACGGTGCAGGTGACAGTGACCACAGGCGGCGGAGTGCCAGCGCGCACTTGCAGCAGCATACGGACATCGTTGTAGCCCTGGCGACGGCCCAGCACCTCGTAATCGCCGGGAAGAATCTTGATGACCTGGGACTCGAACTTCTCCGGCTGCCTGAACTGGGAGATGGCCACCCAGGTGCTGCCATCGGACTTGAAGGTGACATCGACGGGCTTGCTCTGCTCGATGAGGAGATTGTGGAGCTGGTTGACGCGCTCGCTATTGGCGAGATAGCTGGGCTTCACGGCCATGGCCTCGTTGAAGCGCTTGATGCCTCCCTGGAAGTCGGCCTTGTTGGCCGCCACTTCGGCCGCCTCGATGTAGCGCTCGTAGTTGAGGAGCGCGCGGATCATGGTGCCGACGCGCGTGTAGCCCTCCTTGGCATCGGCGTGGTCGGGCTCGAGCTGGAGCGTCTCGTTGTAGGCCTCGCGGGCTTCGCGCCACTGGAAGGTCTTTTCGTACTCGTACGCCTTGGCGAGGGATTTCTGGACGGACTCCTTGTGGGCGCTCTCGCGCGTGCTCTTGAGCTGGGCGGCGACCTCCGCCTTCTTGGGATAGACCTTCAGGGCAGCTTCGAGCTGGGAAATGGCCTTGGGCCAGTCCTTGGCCTTGATGGCAGCATCGGCGGCGGACTTGGCGGCGTTGAAGGTGGTCTCTTTCTCGAGACGAGCGGCGCGCGCCTGGCCCTCCTGCGCAGCGGCGGAATTGGCATCGAGCGCGAAGGCTTTCTGGTAAGATTCGGCGGCCTGAGCAAACTGGCCCTGCTTCTCC
>CAZBTA010000465.1:0-2724 GCA_964494515.1 uncultured Bryobacter sp. | reverse complement strand
TCAAGCGGAAAGGGGAAAAAATAATCGCAATGCCGTCGAAGATTGCGATAGGCATTTGCAGCCTTGCTCCGAGCTCTCTTTCCTGAAAACTCAAACGGATGAAATCCGATAACCATCGTAATACACCCGGCCTCAGCAGCAACTTCTGCGGCGAGGCCTGCAATCTCGCCTGCCCGCCTTTCACCGAGGGCCGCTACCAGAATACAAATTTCACTTCCCGACACAGCTTGAACAAGTTTGGCGCGAAGGGCGTCTTTCCTATCGTCGAGGTCTTTGTCGGAAGCCCGAATTTGGTGAGCGACAATACAATGACGCTGTCCCTTAATACTGCCATCAATGACACAGTATCGAATTTGGCGCAGATTGTGTGACAATGAATGTTCGACAAATGCACGCCCTACGGACCCGACGCCGATCAGTGATATGAGGCGCATTGCCGATTTTTCCTCCCGTCCAGTACTATTGCAACATATTTGGACAATTTCTTGTTAGTTGTCGATACGGCGCCTCAAATTGAAGAAATGCTACTGCAGCATATCAGGAAACCAGCCGATGGATCGCTCGAACTTCTCTCTACACTAAGCGTAATAATCTGAAGACGGACGTTTGAGCAATTATGGTCACCCGACATACTCGCTTCTGAGTTTTCGGTTCTTCTTGATCTCCTTGAGTGCATGGCCTTCGCGTGATGCACCTTCGGCATAGGAGCGGTTTTCAAGCTTGGTTTTGTAACGTTTGGGAACAATGTCATTGAGTATGTCGAACATGCGCTGCTCCCAATGCCACTCCTCAAGATAAAATTGCTTGTGCTTTGGGTTGCGGGAGCGCCGATATCTCTCGGCATACTCATTGACGCCCTCTTGCGCTTCGGCGCGACGAGCCAGCGCTTTATCCAGCCTTTCCTTTTGCTCTTTTGTTGTTGGTCCACGGAAGATGACTGAGCCCCGGTCGAAGTCGAGTTCGATATCGTCAGGATGCGGAAGTGGTTCCGATTCTGGCTTGCCTTCGCGCCGCTGCCTTTCAATCACCGCATCCCAGTTCCGCTTGTAATCGACAGCGTTCCCGAACAGCTCCATCTTCGTTGCAAAATGTTCGGCTTCAACCGACGATATCATCTCGACCAGCATCTTCTGTGTCAGACGATTACCCTTCATGGCCGCAACGCCCATGGCGCGGAACACCGCCTGGATTGCGGGAAGCTCGATCAGTTTTTCGCCTTCACGTACGGTCACCGGGCGATAGGCCTCAAGCCTCAAAAACTCCTCTGCCCCGCGCATACCATATCCAGTGTCGATTTGTTCTTTCGGCTTCCTTGCGCCCTTGGGCCTTCCATTGGGATTGCCCGAACGTCCTTTCTGGAACCTGTGCTCTGCGGGCGGCTTGCCGTAGCCGACCGCATAGGGAACAAGTCCGGTTTGCGGATCCTCATCCTTGCCATCGCTCATTGGCTAACCTCCGCCTCGAGGTTGATGCCAAGGCGCGCTTCGGCCGTGTCTTCGAACGTCAGGTCGCTGCCAGCGAGGATAGCCTGCTTGCCGCTATAGGCCTGCCACCGTCTGACAATGGTGTCACAATAGATCGGATCATATTCGATGAGGCGAGCCGCGCGTCCGGTCTTCTCGGCAGCGATGAGGGTTGAGCCCGAGCCACCAAAGCCATCAAGGATGATCTCCCCGCACTTTGAACAGTCGCGGATCGCATCGGCAATGAGCGCAACCGGTTTGACCGTAGGATGCATGGCAAGCTCTTCCGAGCGGTTGGCACCGATGCTGCTGATACCTGCATAGTCCCAGACATTGGTCCGATAGCGCCCGGTCTCACCCAGTCCGAAGCTGTTGGTATGGGCAGCGGTCCCTTGCTTGAACACGAAGATGAGTTCGTGCTTCGAGCGGTAAAAGGCCCCCATCCCGCCATTGGTCTTGTTCCAGACGACAAGGTTCTTGAGTTCGGTAAAGGCGTGATTGCCAGCAGCCAGCATCTCCCCCATGTGCCGCCAGTCCATGCAGACAAAGGCAATCGCCCCGTCGCGCATAACACCTGCCATCGCGCCCAGGCTCTCTTCGAGGAACCGGGTAAACTGGCTCTCGCTCATCTCGCCCGAGGCAAAGGCGAACTCGCGATGCTTGACGCTACCCAGACCACAGACATTGCCATCAATCGCGACATTATAGGGCGGATCGGTAAACACCATGTCGACCCGCTCATTGCCAAGCAGCCGGGCATAGTCTTCCTTATCCCTGGCATCGCCGCAGACGAGCTTGTGGCGTCCAAGAACCCATATATCGCCCAAGCGGGATATTGCAGGTCCGCCAACCGCAGGGACCGCGTCTTCGGCTGCATCAACCGCATCGGGATCAGCTTCACCCGCTTCATCGAGCACCAGATCGATCTCGGCGAGACTAAACCCTGTAAGCTCGACATCGAACTCGAGATCCACAAGGCCTTGCAGCTCGATTGCCAATATCTCCCTGTCCCAGCCTGCATTGAGAGCCAGCTTGTTGTCCGCGAGCACATAGGCCCGCTTCTCAGTCTCGCTAAGATGGGAAAGGGCAAGTGTTGGAACGGACCTCAGTCCCAGCTGCCTTGCAGCCTCAACCCTGCCATGGCCGGCGATGATCGTGCCGTCATCGCCAATAAGCACCGGGTTCACAAACCCGAAGCGCTCTATACTCGAAGCAATCTGCTTTATCTGCTTCTTCGAATGTGTCCGCGCATTGCGCGCAT
>CAZBTA010000464.1:0-2732 GCA_964494515.1 uncultured Bryobacter sp. | reverse complement strand
CCGGCGCTGCTGGCGGCAAAGCCCGAGCATGAAGCGGTGAAGCTGCTTGAGAAGTGGGATATGCGCTGGGCGAAAGATTCAGTGGCGACATCAGTAGCCGTCTTCTGGGGCAACGAAGCACGCACGGCTGCCGCCGCTGAGGCACGCAAGGCGGGCATGCTGGTGGAAGATTACCTCGGCACGAAGGCTTCGCCAGAGTTGCTGAAGCAGGCGCTGGACCGCGCGATTGCCAGGTTGGAGCGTGACTTTGGCACATGGCGGACGCCGTGGGGGGAGATCAACCGGTTTCAGCGATTGACGGGCGACATCGAGCATCCGTTTGATGACAAGAAGATGAGCATCCCGGTGGGCTTTACTTCCGCTGTGTGGGGCAGCCTCGCCAGCTTTGGCGCGCAGCCGCGCAGGGGCACGAAGAAGTGGTACGGCACCAGTGGCAACAGCTTTGTGGCGGTGGTGGAATTTGGCCCGAAGGTAAGAGCGATTGCGATCTCGGCCGGTGGTGAAAGTGGCGACCCTTCGAGCCCCCACTTCAACGACCAGGCCGAGCGCTATGCCGATGGCAAGCTGCGCGAGGTGTGGTTTTACCCCGAGCAGGTGAAGGCGAACCAGGAGCGCACCTACAAGCCTTAGCCGCCAGCAATGGCGCCGATGATCCAGAACTCGCGAATGTTGGCGGGCAGCTCGGCATCGTGCGGATGGTGTGACCAGTCCTCTTCATTCGCGAAGAAACGGATGAACGGGCGTCGGCGCAGCGTCACATGTTCGCGAATCGTGCCGCGGAGTTGGGGATAGCGCGCCTCAAGCGCATCGAGAATGCTCCCAATGGTGAGAGGCGTGGCGACTTCGAGCTCGATGTCGCCACTCACGCGAGCCAGTTCCCGCAGATGAGCGGGCATGCCAACGGTGATGGTCAAATCACCTGCACCTCGACAGACAGCACGGCGGGGAGATCGCGCACGATCGCCTGCCAGTGGTCGCCCCCATCGGGCGAGCAGTAGACCTGGCCACCGGTCGTGCCGAAATAGATGCCGCTTGATTCGCAATTGTCCACACACATCGCCTCACGCAGGATGTTGACGTAGCAGTTCTCCTGCGGCAGGCCGTTGGTGAGCGGCTCCCAGGTGTCGCCACCGGTTTTGCTGCGATAGACCTTGAGCTGCCCGTCGAGCGGATAGCGCTCGCCGTCACTCTTGAGCGGCACGACGTAGATCGTTTCGGGCTCATGCGCGTGGACGTCGATGACGAAGCCAAAGTCGGTGGGCAGGTCGCCACTGACGCGCCGCCACATGTCGCCCGAGTTATCCGTGCGCAGCACGTCCCAGTGCTTCTGCATGTAGACCACTTCGGGGCGCGACGGATGCAGCGCCAGCCGGTGGACACAATGGCCCACCTCGGCGGTGGGGTCTGGAATGTACTTCGAGCTCAGGCCCTGATTGATGGCTTTCCACGACTCACCACCGTCATCGGTGCGGAACGCGCCCGCCGCCGAGATGGCGATGTACATGCGCTGATGGTTGGTGGGGTCGAGCAGGATGGTGTGGAGGCCGAGCCCGCCAGCGCCTGGTTGCCACTGGGAACCGGTGCCATGCTTGCGCAGGCCCGAGAGCTCGCGCCAGGTCTTGCCGCCATCGGTGGTCTTGAACATGGCTGCGTCCTCGGCGCCGGCGAAGACGGTATCGGGGTCGGTGAGCGAAGGCTCAAGGTGCCAGACGCGCTTGAATTCCCAAGGGTGGGGCGTGCCGTCATACCACTGGTGCGTGCCGGCAATGCCGTCATAAACAAACTCGTTGCCCGCTTGCTCGAACGTCTTGCCACCATCACGCGATACCTGGATCTGCTGGCCAAACCAGCCGCTCGACTGCGAGACGTAGATGCGTTCGGGATCCACCGGCGAGCCCTTGATGTGATAGATCTCCCATCCGGCAAAGTGAGGGCCGTCAACCTTCCAGTTTTGGCGGGCCTCGTCGGAGGTGAGGATGAAGGCACCCTTGCGAGTGCCAACCAGTACGCGAACAGTTGGCATTGGGGTTGGTCCTTTTCTAATTGATTTTGGGCATTCCCGCAAGGGAGACGACCGGGCGCACTTCAACCGAGCCAAATTTGGCGGCTGGGATGCGCGCGGCGACATCCAGCGCTTCATCGAGATTGGCGGCCTCGATCATGAAGTAGCCGCCAAGAATCTCGCGGGTTTCCATGAATGGGCCGTCGGTGAGCATGCGCTTCTTGTCGCGAACGCGCACGGTGGTGGCGGTGGCTACGGGTTGGAGCGGTGAGGCGGAAATAAACTTTCCCGCGGCATGCAACTCCTGGGTCAGGGCGATGCTTTCCACATAGCAAGCCTGCCGCTCTTCTTCAGAGATGGCATCTTCTGTGTGGTAGATAAGGAGCATGAACTGCATGATTCTGTCATTGTGTCGAACAGGGACGGACAGGATCGACAGCTGCAGGGAAAATTTTCTAGCATTGAGTGAATGCTCACGAATGCCGATGAGGCTGTCGCTGCGCTGCATTATGCGGAGTGGGGGCGGGTAGTATCCACGTTGATCCGGCTGACCGGGGATTTTGAATTGGCCGAGGAGTGCGCCCAGGAGGCGTTTACCGCGGCGGTGACCCAGTGGCGAGTGGATGGTGTGCCAGATCATCCACGGGCGTGGGTGATCCAGACCGCACACCACAAAGCGATCGACATCATCCGGCGGCGGGTGCGCACTCGCGAAAAGCTGGCCGATCTG
>CAZBTA010000463.1:0-2744 GCA_964494515.1 uncultured Bryobacter sp. | reverse complement strand
GCCGGACGGCCAAACGGCCACTTCCTGCGCCAATTCCACAGTTAGCGGGGCAGGAACCCAATCGTCCGGAAGCCGGTGCTTCTTACGCGCGCGGGTTTTTGTTTCCGGGTGGGTATGGGTGGGGGTTGGTTGGGGGGTGTGGGGGGAAGGAAGGGGGCGGGAAAGGGAGGGTGGTGTTACGTTTTCCGTCACATCCGTCACTTGTGACGCTTTGTTACGCCGGTAACGCTCTTGCCGAATGGCCCCTGCACTGCGCGGCTTAGGCTCGGCGCGCACTTGCGCTTCCATTTCCGCAATCGCAAACAATAGGGCTTCCCCCGTCACGCCTGCGGCCATTAGGTGCCGGACAGCGGTGGCGATAACGCTCATGCCACCACCCTCACTTCAATGTCGGGATAGCACCGCGCCATAAGGGCCAGCTTGACAGGAACGTCACGGCTCATGTGGCCGTTGGACGCCTTCACGTCCTCGACGATCTGCCTGTTGCCCTCAATGTAGGTGAAGTCCCCGGTATAGCGGATTTTGTGGCCGTTGCGGGCTTTCAAGTAGTCCCCGTCCACGATGAAGTAGAAACGCGGCTCAACCCGCAGCCCGACAATCTCCCCGGCCTTTTGGCGCAGGTGCAGCAGGTCACACCGCTTCGCTTCCTTCTTGGAGGCGTGGGTGTGGCCCTGTGCGCAGGGGGTCTTGCGGGCGAAGTATCTCACCAGGCGTAGCCTTCGGTATTGTCACGCTTGGCCTGGGCCACTTCCCTCTCGAAAGCGCGGTTTGCGTGTTCCGGATTGGTCAGCAAATCCTTCATGCCGTAGTGAATGCATTCCGCCTCAAGCTGGGCGACACGGCGGCGAGCGCGCTCAAGCTGTTCCGGCAGGCGGCGCTGCTTGTTGCGGATCACCGCGTATTCCTGTTCCGACAAGACGACCATCAGCCCGCCCTCCGGTGCTTGCAGCCCACATCCCCGCGCACCCCGCATTTGAAGCAAGGCTCCCGCGACACTACCAATTCCTGTATCCGGGCCTTCTGCGCCTCAGCCTTGGCCGCGCGCTCCATTTCCTGCATCAGCAGGCCGCTGGCCCAAGAACCGCTGTTTGCGCTCCTGCGCCAGTGAAACGCCCCTTCGGGCGGGCGCTGACCGTTCTTGGCAAGGTAGATGGCCTTCAGCATCATCTTGCTGCCAAGTTCCATCGCGGCCTCGTGGTCGCTCTTCTCGGCAACGTAAGCGATCAGCATTGCACAGCCTCCGCGTTAATGGCTCTTGTGACGTGGCCCCGCGCATGGGGGCAGGAAATGGCACGGGCGGCACGGCGAGCAGCCAAACGGCGCTCAAGCTCGGCCTCGTAGTCGTCCAGAATGGTTATCTGGGTGCAGTAGGGGAGAATGGCTGCCCATGAGCCGGGAGGGGATTGGTCGATCATGCTGCGGCTCCGAAAATGTCGATTTGCCGTTCGTCAGTCGTTTGACGCTTGAACCCGCTCGCCCCGCTCTGCGCAGCGGCAATGCGCTTGCAGGCAAGATCGAAGTATGCGGGGTCTTTCTCGATGCCGATGAACCGCCGCCCGGATTTGATCGCGGCGATCCCAGTGGTGCCGGAGCCCATGAACGGGTCAGCAATAAGCTGGCCGGGATTGGTAAAGTCCGCGAGTATTTCCAGCATCAGGCTGACCGGCTTTTCGGTCGGGTGAGTCCCATCACGCTCAGGCGGGTTGCATAGGTGTGTATAGACACCCCGCTTCCCACCCGCGTTCCACTTTGAATGCCCGGAACCGGCCCACGCGCAGACAAAGTTTTCCGCGCCTTGCGCAGGCCCCTGCCCGTTAAGCTGAGGCGTCGAATCCGGCTTTATCCAGACACACGCCCGCTTGTATTTCATGCTGCTCGGATTGATCGCGTCGGCCCAAGCCCGCACTCCTTCCGGCGTGCAAAAAGCCACAAACCACCCCGCGCAAACATCTGCCGCAAGGGCAACAAAGCTGTCGCGGATGGGGTCGATGCAATCGAAGTTGAGCGCCTTAATCTCGTCGCGCCCATCAGTTCGGATTCTGCGCGCAGCCGACCCTTTCGCCGCGTGGGTTAGGGCCTCATACGGCGGATCGCAAATCACATGGTCAACCGCCCCAAGCGTCGGCAGCACATCCCGGCAATCCGCGTTGTAAAGCGTTGCGCGGCCAATGGTGACGGGCGTTACCACAGGCCCTTCTCCCGCCCCGCGTTGAAGGCCAGGGCAAAGGCAATCACAAGGATTGCGCCCACCATGCAGAATGCGACAATCTCAGCGTTACGGTCGTGGTTCATGCTACGCCCTCCAGCTTGAAAGAACGCTGGCGCGCGGCGGCTTCCTTTTCGGCGGCATCCAGTTCCGCAATCATCATGTCGTGCAGTTCCGGCCAGCGCGCCGTTGCCTTCAGCCAACAGGGCGTTGCCATCTCCGTCCCGTCCGAAATGTATTGCGAAACGGATTCCCGCGACCGCCCGATAACGCTGCCAATGTCGTCCAGCGTCAGCTTGCGGGCAGACTTCAGCCGCAGCAGGGCGATACCCATCGCAGCCTGAATTTCCGAAGGCATTGCCTTTTCAAGGATTATTGACGGGGTCATGCGCTAGGCCCTGATTCATGGAAGGAGAAAAACAGACCCGCCTGATCAACGGCGGAACAGCCCAGGCCCTCAAGAATGCCGTCTCGCCAATCGTGAAAGTTGGCGGGACGGTAGGGGGTGCGGGCCATGTGAAAGGGCCATTCCTCGCCA
>CAZBTA010000462.1:0-2751 GCA_964494515.1 uncultured Bryobacter sp. | reverse complement strand
TGCTGGCAGGCGTGGAGCAGGAAATGATGAGGAATGAAGACACGAGGGCCAGCAAGAGGGCGACGGTACTGCGAGACATGAGGGGTACTCCTTTTAAAGAGAAGACGAATGGGGCGTCGCGAGATCGACAAGGCGCTTGACGATGTCGTCAAAATTCGCGGGTCGGGCGATGCCCCAGATAAAGTCGGAAACCATGCCGCGGGCCGCGAAGGCAATGATGGAAGCCGTTGCGGGATCGAGGCCATCGTTGGCCAGCCGGGAGTCCAGTGAGCGGACGTGGGCGTTGACCATGGCGTGCAGGGTTGGGATGTTGCGAAGTTCGGAACAGAGCTCAGAGCATATGCGCGAACAGCCTTCTTCCATAAAGGCGAGGTAGGCCTTCAGAAAAGAACGCGTAAACGCGCCGGGGGTCTGGGGCTCGAGGGCGAGAAATTTTTCGATGTCGGCCAGTTCCTCATTGATCATTTGCTGGGTGAGGCCGGTGACAAGAGCGATTTTGTTGGGGAAGTGGTGGAGGAGGCCGCCTTTGCTGACGCCTGCGGCCTGGGCCACTTCCTCGAGGGTGAAAGTCTGGAAGCCTTTGGAGGCAATGAGTTTTTCGGCAGCGGTGAGGATCGCTTCGCGGGTGCGTTCGGGATCACGAGCAAAGCGGGCACACATAACTTATCTTTAACCTACCGTCTGGACGGTCGGTTCGTCAAGGGGTTTTGTGACGAGACGGCGCAGATAGTTGATCTGGCCGGTGTGCCAGGCGAGGTGGGCGTAGAGGTGAGTGAGGAAATAGCCGTTGGTCATGGGTTGGCCGAAGACGGGTTCGGGGTATTGCGCGGTGAGATCGGCGGTGGGCAGCCAGGCAGCGAGGATGGCGGCGACGGCGTCGATCTGGTGGATGAGTTCGTCGCGGGTGAAGCCGGCGGCGGAGAACTCGGCGGGGCGATTGCGGGTGTAGGGTTGGCCGGCGAGGAGGCGGCCGATGAATTCCGAGAGGTTGCCGATGAGGTGGAGCGTGAGATTACCGGCGGAGTTGGGGATGCCGGTGGGGGTGAGCCAGAGGCTCGCGTCGGAGGGGAAAGCCGCGACCTCGTTGCGGAGGCGCAAGAGGTCGCGGGCGTAGAGGGAGGCGAGTTCGGTGGGGCTACTCATTCTTCAACGATGCCATGTCGATGGAGAAGCGGTACTTGACGTCGGACTTGAGGAGACGGTCGTAGGCTTCGTTGATCTTCTGGATGGGGATGACTTCGACGTCGGAGGTGATGTTGTGTTCGCCGCAGAAGTCGAGCATCTCCTGGGTCTCCTTGATGCCGCCGATGAGGGAGCCGGAGAGGGACTTGCGGCCGAAGATGAGGCCGGGCATGAAGATGGGGAGGGGCTCTTCAGGGACGCCGACGAGGGTGAGATTGCCGTCGCGGCCGAGGAGATTGAGATAGGCGTTGAGATCGTGGGGCGCGGAGACAGCGTCGACGATGAGGTTGAAGCTGCCGGTGTGCCTGGCCATCTCGTCGGCATTGCGGGAGATGATGACTTCATCAGCGCCGAGGCGGAGAGCGTCTTCGCGCTTGGATTCAGAGGTGGTGAAGACGACGGTGTGAGCGCCGAGAGCGTGGGAGAACTTGACGGCCATGTGACCGAGGCCACCGAGGCCGACGATGCCGACCTTCTTGCCCTTGGTGGCGCCCCAGTGGCGGAGGGGAGACCAGGTGGTGATGCCCGCGCAGAGGAGGGGGGCGGCGCCGGCGAGGTCGAGATTGGTGGGGAGCTTGAGAGTGAAATCTTCGTCGACGACGATGCTGTCGGAATAGCCGCCGTAAGTCATGCCGCCCAGATGCTTGTCAGGGGCGTTATAGGTGAATGTGGCGGAGGGGCAGAATTGTTCGAGGTGGTCCTGGCAGTGAGGGCAGGTGCGGTCTGAATCGACGAGGCAGCCCACGGCAGCGAGGTCGCCGGGTTTGAAATTGCTGACGTCAGAGCCGACGCGAGTGACACGGCCGACGATCTCATGGCCGGGGACGCAAGGGTACATCGTGGGGAAGAAGGTGCTCCACTCGTTGCGCGTCTGATGGAGATCGGAGTGGCAGACACCGCAGAAGAGGATCTCGATTTCGACGTCTTTGGCGAGGGGTTCGCGACGTTCGATAGCGAGATGGGCGAGGGGCGAGGTAGCGCTCGAGGCGCCATAGGCTTTGGCTTGGGGCATAGTTGGGTCCTTTTACTTGTTGGTCAGCGCTTCAAGGTGGCTGGGATAGCGGGAACCGGTGGTTTCTATTGAGATGGAGGAATTGGTGATCTCGATGATGTCCTTTTCATGAATAGTGAGGGATGTCGAGAGTAAGTTCTCGTTAAGGCGCTCGAGGCGTGTTGTGCCCGGGATGGGCACGATGGAGGGGCCGCGCGAGAGGAGCCAGGCGAGGGCGATCTGGGCGGGAGTGGCGTTGTAGCGGGTGGCGATGTTGGCCAGCAGCGAGACGAAGGCTTGGTTGGCTTCGCGCGCGGCGGGGCTGAAGCGGGGGAGGATGTTGCGGAAGTCGTTTTCGGCGAAGGTGGTGTCTTTGGAGATGGCGCCGGTGAGGAAACCCTTGCCTAAAGGACTGTAGGGGACCAGACCGATGTTGAGTTCGGCAAGGGTGGGGATGATTTCCTGCTCGGGGGTGCGATGCCAGAGGGAGTACTCACTCTGGAGGGCGGTGACGGGCTGGACGGCGTGGGCGCGGCGGATGGTGGCGACGCTGGCTTCAGAGAGGCCGAAGTGGCGGA
>CAZBTA010000461.1:0-2760 GCA_964494515.1 uncultured Bryobacter sp. | reverse complement strand
GAGCTGATCGCCGAGTCCGAAAACTTCCTCAATCGCTTCAACCCCGGCTGCAGCATCGCCAGTTGCACCAGCGCCGTCGTCAATCGTGATGGCGCCGCCGACTTCGGCCGCGTCACGGCCACGCGCCCCGGTCGCGTCTTCCAGTTCGGCATGAGGTACAGCTTCTAATGCGCCGCCTCATTGGTCTTCTCCTCATCACGACGCTCGCCTTCCCCTGGGGCCCCCGCGCCCACACGGTTGTCAATCGTGTCGCCGTGCGTCTGCTCTCCGCCGATGGCCCGGCCTTCCTCAAGGCCCACGAGGATTGGATCGCCCACTGGGCGCCCGTCCCCGATTCCTGGCGCCTCATCTCCGAGCCCTACTCGAAGATCCTCGAGGACCCCAACCACGGCTGGTTTCAGGAACAGTTCAGCTTCCTCAAAGTCATCCCCCGTTCGCGCTACGAGTTCGTGCTCGCCCTCTACGACGAACACAACCGCCTCAAGGCCAAAGATCCCGCCCGCGCCGCCCTCACCAACGTCCGCTGGACGGGCACCTTGCCCTACGCCGCCATGGAAGAGTTCGAACACACCCGCGTCGCCATGCGCCGCTATCGCATGGCCACCGATGACTCGACGCGCCAGCGCATCGCCCTTGAGATGTCGACTTACATTGGCCGCCTCGGCCACTATGTCGCCGACGCCGCCATGCCCCTCCACGTCTCGGTTCATCACGACGGCTGGGTTGGCCCCAACCCGAAGGACTACACCCGCGACCCCCGCGTCCACGGCCGTTTCGAGACCCAATTCGTCGAGCTCATCGAGCTTAAGGAAGACGATTTCGCCTCAGCGGTAAAAGCCCCCCGCCACCTCGCCGATCCCTGGCAGAGCATCATGGACCACATCGCCATGAGCTTCTCCCACGTCGAAGAAGTCTACGCCCTCGACAAAGCCGGCGCCTACTCGCAGAAGGACCACGAGCAAGCCCGCCAACTCGTCTACAAACTGATGGCCGCCTCGAGCCAACTCCTCCGCGACCTCGTCCACACCGCCTGGCTCGACTCCGCCACCCGCCCCACTCCCTCGCCCAATCCAATCCAGCCCACCCACCCCAACTTCAACCCCGCCACCGGCTCCGCCCCACCGCTGTAGGTTGCGTCATCTTGTCTGTGGTTCCACCCCAGCCTTGCCCCAGCACAAAGTTTGGTGGAAATAAGTTACAAGAACGCCTCGCTACATCCGCACAAAATCCGCGTAAACAGGATAAACACCTTGTGGTCGAGTTATGGTTCGGCTAAGCTGTGGCCAAGAGGATGCTGGGGAATCGGATTCTCGAGTGAGCCACGTGGGGGCGCCCCCATGGGTTGGGTGAACTCTGATCGGATTAACTACGATTATGATGCTGGCGGATAACATCCCTTCAGGAGGGCCGGATCGATGAAGCACCTCACTAGCTTTCTCATGGTTAGACTCAACTCCTTGCTGCTTGCTGGAGTACTTCTATGTTTCCCTGCGCATGCTTCCGATGCTGTCGATAACTTGCAGAAGGCATTGGCTGCCCAGAAATGGCCCGTAGCTGGAGGATTCGCGCTTCAATTGGTCGCTCAGATGAACGGCCAGTTGGATCCTAAAGTTCAGTCCCAATTGAGAGCTGAAGGCTTCAAAGAAGGTCACCGGATTGCCCAGTTTGCTGACGTCAACGCTCTTTTTGCCGAATTCAAGGCCGCGCGAGCGCAGTCTCAGACAGAAGCCGCCTACCGTCTCGCTCAGATCATCATGAACGTATGCTTCAAACGGTACACTGACAGCGACCCAATGCCTGAGTTCTTCGAAGCTCAGGCACGCCATGCATCGTCAAGTTCATTTGATACCGCTTATGCATTGGCTCTCGCGGCATACCGCGCCAAGCGCTTCGATGTTGCAATGCAGGCCGCTGAAGATGCTTGGGTGGTTCGGGATAGTACTCCCGCCAGCCGCATTGCTCCAGAAGGCGCCTACATGGCACTGCAGACTGGTGCAATTTCAGCGATTGAGCTGGGCCGCTTCGACGCCGCAGAGTCACTGCTCATTCGAAGCGTTCAGGAAAAGAATAAAAATTGGGTACGACGCCAGCCAGATTTCAGACCGGTCGCCATGCTGCTCCAGCATCAAGAACGCCAAAAGGCCATCAACTACCTGGAAGCCTGTCTCAATATCAACTGGCCCGGCGGCAAAGATCAAATCGAGACTTTACTGGCGCAAATCCGCGGTGGCGAGACACCCGCAATCCGCTAACCCACCCTACTGCCCAAACTCCGCCCGCTGCGTAAACTTCTCCGCCGTCGGAAAATCCTTCGGCACCGCCTGCGTCACCTTCCCCGTCGCCGCCCACTCCGTCCCCCGCTGGAACGTCACAATAAAGCCCACCGAGTTCAGCGCCGCCTTGTCATGCCCCAGGATCGTATGGAAGATCCTCCCCTTCTGATACGACAACACCATCAGCGCCGGCTCATCCCGCCCGGTCCCACGATTCGCCGGATCCGAATACGCCGTCGCCAGCACCGTCATGTTCTCGCCCGGCCCCCGCATCTGCGCATACAACTCATCCCCCACATGCATCCACTCCGTCGGCAACCCCTTCGTAATCGGATGATTCGTCACCCGGTGCACCACCTTATACGGCAGCCGCGCCCCATGGCTCCCCGCCTTGCCCGGCGTCGTATCCGGCTGCACCTTGCCATCCTTATAAAACCAGTACGGCCCATCCTTCTCCGTCCTGCCGCGCCACCCACCCACACCAATC
>CAZBTA010000460.1:0-2763 GCA_964494515.1 uncultured Bryobacter sp. | reverse complement strand
CTCGCCTTCGCCCACTTCACCCTCAAGCAATACCGCGAGGCCGAGCAGGTGCTCGCCGCCGTCACCACGCCCGAGCCCGCCATATTTGAGCTCCAGGCCCGCCTGGCCCTCCTCGGCGGCGACAAGGCCCGCGCGCTCCGCCTGCTTGCCACAGCTCGCTCCAGGCGTGAAGTCGAGATCAACCCCAAAAACTTCGAGCGCTTCCTCGCCGGCTATCGCCAGGCCAACAACATCGTCCTCGCTCTCAAAAATGGCGACACCACTCCCGGCCTCAAACAGCAGGCCCAGAAGTACCTCGACGCCTTTGCCCCCACCGGTGTCGCTCCCTCCATCACTCACCTCCGTGAGGAACTCGCCCGTCTATGACCCCCGAGCGCTGGCGCCAGATTGAAGAGGTCTTCCAGCACGCCGTCGACCTGCCCGATGCCGAACGCTTCGCCTATGTCGAACAGGCCTGCGCCGGCGATGCGGAGCTGCGTGCCGAGGTCGTCTCGCTGCTGGAGTCCGAAGGCATCGGCTTCGTTGCCCCCGCTCTTGAAGAGGCCGCCCAGTCCGTCTCCGGCGTCACTCGCCTCGAGGGCCAAAAGCTCGGCGTCTGGCGCATCGACTCGCTAATCGGCGAAGGCGGCATGGGCACCGTCTATCAGGCCACTCGCGCCGACGGCCAATTCGAGCAGACCGTCGCCGTCAAGATCATCCGCCCCGGCGCCGCCAGCGCCATGCACTCGCGCCGCTTCCTCGAAGAGCGCAAGATGCTCGCCCAGCTCAAACATCCCTTCATCGCCCAGCTCATCGATGGTGGCGAACACTCGGGCATCCCCTATCTCGTCATGGAGCTCATCGATGGCATCCGCATCGACGAGTACGCCCGCCAGTGGAACCTCACCGTCAACGATCGTCTCGAGCTCTTCCTCCAGGTCTGCGACGCTGTCCAGCACGCCCACTCTTCGTTAATCGTTCACCGCGACCTCAAGCCCTCCAACATCCTCGTCACCAAAGACGGCGTCCCCAAACTCCTCGACTTCGGCATCGCCACCCTCGTCGATTCCGGCAGCAAGTCTTCCAATACCGGTTGGATGATGATGACGCCCGATTACGCCAGCCCCGAGCAGGTCACCGGCGAACCCATCACCGTCGCCAGCGACGTCTACTCGCTCGGCATCATTCTCTACGAGCTCCTCACCGGCGAGCGCCCCTACACCATCGCCAATTACTCTCCCGGCGAGATCGAGCGCGCCGTCTGCGCCACCACCATCCAGCCACCCTCCAACCTCGTCCTCAAGGAGTCGCGCCTCCGCCGCCAGCTCAAGGGCGACCTCGACAACATCCTCCTCATGGCCCTGCGTAAGGAACCCAATCGCCGCTACGGTTCCGTCGCCCAGTTCGCCGAAGACATCCGCCGCCATCTCGATGGCCAAACCGTCATCGCCCGCCCCGACACGTTCAGCTACCGCTGGTCCAAGTTCATCCGCCGCAACAAGCTCTCCCTCGGCCTCGCCGCCGCCGTCGTGCTCGCCATCCTCAGCGGCGTCGTGCTCACCGCGCGCGAGGGCATCCGTGCCCAGCGCCGCTTCGACGAAGTCCGCAGCCTTGCCAACAGCCTGCTCAATGAAATCGACCCCGAGGCCGCCCACCTTGTCGGTTCAGCCAAGATGCGCCGCCTTGTTGTCGAGAAGTCCCTCACCTATCTCGACCGCCTCTCCGCCGAGGCTGGCTCCGACATCGAGCTCCGCAAAGAACTCGCCCGCGCCTACCACCGCGTCGGCGACATCCAGGGCCATCCCCGCATCGACAATCTCGGCCTCTTCAACGAAGCCCTCCAGAGCCACCTCAAAGCCGTCGCTATCGAAGAACCCCTCTTTGAGTCGAACCCCCAGGACGCCGCCCTCCGGCGCAGCCTCGCCATGGGCTACGCCCGCATTGCCGATCTCGAGTCCCGCCGCGGCAATGGCAAGGTCGCCGAGCGCCTGCTCTTTCAGGCCTACAAGCTCGCCGACAAGTCCGACCCCAACACCTACATCGACGTCCGCATGTCGATCAATCGCTCCTACTTCATGGAAGGTCGCCTTGACGAGGCGCTTCGCTATGCTCGCGAAGGCATGGACCTCGCCCTGACTCTCGACAATCCCCTCCGCCGCATCGTCGCCGCCTCCTATATGGGCAGCACCCAGCAGTATCTTGGGGATGCCAAAGGCTTCCGCCAGACGGTCGAGCTCGGTCTCAAGGCCTTCGATGAAGTCCGCGCCCGCGGCGAGATGACCGGCGACCAGCAGGTCCGCGAAGTATCGTTCATCGATGAGATGGGCGAGATCTTCTCCAGCCCCGACCAACCCGAAGAAGAAGATCCCCGTGCGGCCTTGCCCTGGCTCGAAAAGGCCGTGGAAATTCAGCTTCATCTCCTCAATCAGGGCGCCTCTTCGGCTGGCCGTATCATCGGCGCCACCAGCGCGCTCCATCTGCTCTCCGCCGCCCAGGCCCGTCTTGGAATGAAGGAAGCGCTTGCAACCGCCAACAAGGCCATCGAAGTTTATTCCTCCCGGGCTCGTCGCGAGAATCCCAATCTCGTTCTCTATCTCGGCTATGCTCACTTGCGGCTTGGCAATCTCGCTGAGGCCCGCAAGCAGTTCGAACAGATCCGTGCGAGCGAAATCACGGCCATCGAGTATCTTGCCGAGATCGAGCATCTCGGCGGCAATGACGATCGAGCTCTGGCTCTTCTGGCCGAAGCCCGCAAGGCTCGCGAGCCCGAGCTCAATCGCCCCT
>CAZBTA010000459.1:0-2780 GCA_964494515.1 uncultured Bryobacter sp. | reverse complement strand
GGAAGCCGGGGGGAAGCTGCCAATCGTAGTCGCCGAGGGCGGCGCGTTCGCGAGTGCGCTCGCGGGCGCGGAGATCGCGGACGTAGAGGGTGAGTTGCCAGAGAGTGGTGTCGTTGAGCTTGTCGCCAAAGGCGGGCATGAGCTTGGGGATGCCGTGTTTGGCGACCCAGAAGATCTCGCCGTCGCGCATCGATTCCATGAGGTGGTTGGCGAGGTTGGTGGCGTTCTGCTTGCGGGCCTTGCCGTCGGCGCCATGGCAGGAGGCGCAATGGGTGTTGAAGACGGCGTCAGTGTCAGGCGGGAAGCTGGTGAGTGGATTGCGGAGGCGGCGCGCCTCAAGGGGCGCATTGGCGCGGCCATGCGCGTCGTGCGCCCCGAGGGTGGCGATGGTGAGCAAGAGAGTGGCGATGAGGGATCGCATGGTTATCTCTTGCGGGCGGTGATGAAATCCTGCGGGGTGCCCTTGAGGCCGAGGTGAGTGAAGAGCGGGCCGCAGGCGGGAGTGGAGGGGCCGGACATGCAGCCGGCCATCATCTTGCCGGTTGCATCGACGTCGGAATCGGCAAGCAGGGAGGCGAGGTCGGCGACGACGATGTCAGTGGCGGGGTTGAACTGCTTGAGCGTGACGTCGACGAGATTGGGGTTGGAGCAGGAGGTGGGGATGGTGGTCTTGGTGTCGTCGGGTGTGCAGCCGGTGGAGCCGAGATGGATGGCCCAACCGCGAGGCGCGCCGGTGGAGGAGAAGTCGAGGCGGGCGAACTTGCGGCCGGCGTTCCAGACCCAGGAGAGCGCAGTGAGGTTGAGCGGGGAGGGCGCATTGAGGGGATCGAGGTGATTCTTGTCGAAGGGGACGCCGAGGGTGAAGCGGAGGCCGGTGAAGGATTTGCCGGCGGGGATGGTACCGGTGACTTTGGTGTTGAGCTCGGGGGTGCCGTTGCTGCAAGCGCCGGTGGCGTTCTCGAAGTCGAGGAGGGCGAGATTGTCGAGCTGCCACTTCTCGTCCTGCTTGAGAGTGAGGGGGACTTCGTTACCGGAGGCGTCGATGAGGCGGACGTCGTGGATGTAGAAGCGAAAGTCGCGCGGGGTGATGGTGGACCTGGTGGCGCCGACGCCGGGGTAGGACTGGCCGCAGGCGAGGGGTTTGCCGTTGACGTGGGCGGCGAACTGGATCTCGATGGGGACTGTGTCTGAGGCGGCGAGGAGCAGGGTGGCGGCAAGGGCGAGGTGGATCATGATTCGGATTCCTTTTGGTGGTTGGAGACGGATTGGTGGATGAACCAGGTGAGGGCGGTGGCGCCGAGAGCGGCGGCGGCCCAGGGGGCGGAGTTGAGCAAGTTGCCGGCCGTGCCTTCGGGCATGGTGAGGATGCGCTTGCCGTAAGTCTTGATGAGCTTGGCTTTGATCGTGTCTTCGCTGAGGCCCGCGGCGAGGTCGTTTTCGATCTCGGTGCGAAGCTTGTCGGCTTCGGGCGAGGAATGGACGAGGAGACTTTCGCGCCAGCAGCAGGGGGCGATGAAGGCGCCGAAGATGCGCTGGAGCTGGGGATTGGAACGGGCGTAGTCCGCTCGCGCGGTGGGCGCGAGGGCGAGCAGTAGCGGGAACAGGCGACGGGTGGTCATTGTGGGAGTTGCTTTCTGAGTTGGCCAGCGAGATCGCGAGCGGCGGTGAGGCCGGCGGCATCGAGGTGAGTGGCGATGCGATCGCGGAGGTTCGCGGCCGGTGGTAATGAGGTGGACGCGATGTCGAGCCAGGCCCAGGCGTGGCGGTAGTCGCGTGGGACGCCCTGGCCGTTGGCGTACATCAGGGCGAGGTTGTGCTGCGCTACGTCGAAGCCGGCAAGGGCGGCGCGGGAGCAGAGGGAGAAGGCGCGGGCGTGATCGGTGGGAACGCCACGGCCTTCGAGATAGAGGGCGGCGAGATTGGTGAGGGCTTGGGGATTGCCCTGAGCGGCGGCGCGCTCGTACCAGCGCGCGGCGGCGGAGGCGTCTTGCGTGAGGCCGCGACCAGTGGCGTACATGGCGCCGAGGTTGGTTTGGGCCTGGGCATCGCCGAGGTCGGCGGCGGTGCGGTAGAGGCGGGCGGCGCGGAGTTCGTCCTGAGGGACGCCGAGGCCGGATTCATAGAGGCGCGCGAGATTGTAAGTCGCGGCGAGGTGGCCGAGAATGGCGGCACGGGAATAGTAAGTGGCGGCTGCGGCAAATTGTCGCAGGTGCTCTTGCGCGAGGCCGAGGCGGTAGTTATCCGCCGGCGAGACGCGGCGGGGCGGTGTGCTGTTCGTAGTGCTGTTGAGCGAGAACAGACACAGCGCAGCCACGAGGACTGGATGTGACATGAGGAGTCTCCTTGATGGTTCGGTGATGGGAACGAATCAGGAGAAGGAGGGAGGGGGACGTTGGTGGAGGCTAGTGGAGGTGGCTTTAGTGGTGTGGCCCGTGAGCGGGGCCGGGGTGAAAGCCGTGATTGAGAACGTGAAAGCCGCGTGGTTATTGGGTGCGAGCGCGGTGGCGGTGGTTTGAGAATTCGAGCCGGGGAGGCAATGGCAGCCATGCGCGCAGGCGGAGGGAGCGGCAATGGTGGGGCCCTTGGACTTTGTGCGCGAGCAGCAGGAGCGGGCGCCGGCGCGGTGGGTGCGGCAGCATTTGTGCTGGCAATCGGAGGGGGTGGAGAGGGCGGCAACGAGCTGGGGCGCGAGAAGGGCAAGCAGCACGGTGAGGGCTGCGAGGCGGGCGCGGATGAGCTCGAACAACATGCGCTACATCACTGAGACTAACAGGTAGTTG
>CAZBTA010000458.1:0-2781 GCA_964494515.1 uncultured Bryobacter sp. | reverse complement strand
TGAATGTGGCATTGATGGTTCCCGCTTGTTTAGAAAAGCGCTTGAGCGTTCTTACCGCTGCCTTTGCTACATCTGGCGGTATCTCCAGCCATACCCTCGCAGAGGGCTGGCTCGGAACGCAGTAGAGCTCTTGCCACTCAAAACCATAGCGATAGGTTGCCCGAATCGAGACGCGCTTGCCATCAAAGTCCATGGGCCGATTGAGCAGGGTGCCGAGGGTGAGAGGTTGGCTTTGAGCCGTTAACAAACCGCAGAAGACTGGCAGCAAAGCGAAAGGCCAGCGGAGGATGATTGCAGGAAGATATCGCATGGTTCGCACTGGCTGGGGTTGGCGCCGCGCAGGGGCGGCGCCCCTTGTTGTGAGCTACTGGGCGGGGAGGCGGGTGGTTTGGCGGGCGACGAGTTGCCAGGTGCCTTTTTCTTTGACCCAGACCATGAGGACCGAGAGGGGGGTGGTGTTGGGGACTCCCTTTTGGGCGTTGCGGACCGTCATCTTGGTGTTGACCACCGCCGTGTTGCCGTAGAAGCGGTAGGTGGTGTTTTCCATGTCCATCGCCTTGTAAACCATGTCCGGGGAGAGGAAGGCGGCGAGCATCTGGTCGCGGTTTTCCATCAGGGCATTCGAGTGTGAATAGGTGACCGAGGGGGAGGTGTGCTTCTCGATGGTGGCCTTGTCCTTGGCGATGACGGCAGCCTTCCACTTCTCGATGGTGGCTTTGAGGTCTTCTTCGGGGGAGGCCGCAAACACGTGGCATGCCACGAAGAGGGCAAGCAGGGTTAATCTGAATTTCATGCCGTTTAGCTTATCGCGGAGACACGTGTTGGGGTGGATGGGGGCGAGCGCGCTGTACGGCCAAAGACCGCCCCGGGGCGCTTACCAGTGGGAAGAGATGCCGGCGGACCTGCCGGGCCTCGTGACGCGCTATCGCGCGGATCTGCGCGAGGTGGAGCGATTCTACCCGCTGACGTATTCGGCCGAGCGGCTGAAGGCGCTGCGCGAGTTCCATCAGGTGTGGCTGAAGGGCCTTGAAACCGTCGCCTTTGACCGCCTTGACATCGAGAGTCGCATTGACTGGCTGCTGCTGCGGAACCTGAACCAGAAGGCGATGGCGAGCCTCGAGCTCGATGAGCGGCGGTGGCGCGAGATGGAAAGCCTGATGACGTTTGCGCCGGCGCTGTGGCGACTCGAAGACAAGCGGCAACGCGTGGACCCGGTGGACGGCAAGGACGCGGCGGGCGTGCTGGTGAACGCGGCCAAACAGATTGATGAGCTGGAGGGGTGGCTCAAGAAGGGCGGCAAGGCACAGCAGGTGGTGGCGCTGCGGGCCTACCGGCTGACGCAGGAGATGGAAGGGAACCTGAAGCGGTGGCATGCGTTCTATCAGGGGTATGACCCGGTGTTTGAGTGGTGGGTGAAGGACCCGGTGGAGCGGCTGGGGAAGAAGCTGAAGAGCTATGCGGATGTGCTGCTTGAGAAGGGCGCGGGGCTGAAGAAGGACGATAAAGACACGATCGTGGGCGACCCGGTGGGGCGGGAGGCGATTGTGGCCGATCTCAAGGCCGATTACATTGCCTATAGCCCGGAAGAGTTGCTCGCGATTGGGGAGAGGGAGTTTGCCTGGTGTGAGAACGAGATGCGGAAGGCATCGCGGGAGCTGGGCAAGGGCGAGGACTGGAAGGCGGCGCTCGAGATGGTGAAGAACCTGCACCGCGAGCCGGGCGGGCAGCCGAAGATGATTGCCGAGCTGACGGTGGAGGCGATTGAGTATGTGACCAAGCGCGACCTCGTAACCGTGCCGCAGATTGTGCGCGACAGCTGGCGGATGTACATGATGTCGCCCGAGCGGCAGCGGGTGAACCCGTTCTTTTTGGGTGGGGACAGCATCATTGTTTCGTTCCCGACGGACACGATGACGCATGAAGAGAAGCTGATGAGCATGCGGGGCAACAACGAGCACTTTGCGCGGGCGACGGTGCATCATGAGCTGGTGCCGGGGCATAATCTGCAGCGTTATTACACGCAGCGCTACCGGACGTATCGGGGGGCGTTTGATACGCCGTTCTGGATAGAGGGCTGGGCGTTGTGGTGGGAGATGTTGCTGTGGGATTTGGGGTTTGCGAGGAATGCACAGGACCGGGTGGGAATGTTGTTCTGGCGGATGCACCGGTGTGCGAGGATTGTGTTTTCGCTGAAGTTTCATCTGGGTTTGATGAAGGCGCAGGAATGCGTGGATTTTCTGGTGGACCGTGTGGGTCATGAGCGGGAAAACGCAGCGGCCGAGGTGAGGCGCAGCTTTGAGGGCACGTATCCGCCGCTGTACCAGGCGGCGTACATGCTGGGTGGATTGCAGATTCGCGAGTTGTATCGCGAGCTGGTGACAGGCGGCAAGATGAAGGCGCGCGAGTTTCACGATCATATTCTGAAGGGCAATCAGATGCCCATCGAGATGGTGAGAGCGAGCCTGAAGCAGACGCGGCTGACGAAAGATTTTGAGGCGAACTGGAGGTTCTAAATGAAGGTGAACTGGCAGGGGGTATTCCCCGCACTGACGACGCAATTTCGCGAGGACGAGAGCATTGATATCGGGGCAACGATTACGCACCTCGAGAAGATGATCGCGAGCGGAATCCACGGGGTGATTCTGCTGGGCAGCGTGGGCGAGAACACGGCGCTGACGTATGAAGAGAAGCTGATGGTGCTGCGGGAGCTGGCGCCGGTGTGCAAGGGGAAGATCCCGGTGATGTCGGGCGTGGCGGCGAAGACGACGCGCGTGGCGGCAC
>CAZBTA010000457.1:0-2786 GCA_964494515.1 uncultured Bryobacter sp. | reverse complement strand
CATCAGCCAGTGCGATTGGTTTTCGTAGGCTTTTTCCGCGATCATTGCGAATAGATGAAAGTCAGAAGTCTCAGTGCGCAGGCCTGTCTCTTCAAAGGTCTCGCGTACGGCGCACTCAAAGGGTGATTCGCCGATGGCGGTCTCGAGTTTCCCGCCAATGGGGCTCCAAACGCCGAGGTTTGGCGGTTTGGCGCGGAGCATGAGAAGCTGTTCGCCGGCTTCATTTTCGAGGAAGACGAGGACGGCGATCTTGTAGGAGAGAGCGGTGCTCACGAGGAGACGCTCCAGATTTGCGGCTGGGACTTCCAGAGCAAATTTTGCCCACTTCATACCTAGAATCGTTTTGAGCGTGACGCGCGCCCTTGACCCCACAACTTTTCCAAGTTCCCAGCGTCGCCCCTTCCAGCGCATGTCGCGTATACTCCCCATTTTTGCGTTGCTTCTCGCAATCCTCCCGGTGCTCCGCGCCCAGGAGGTGGAGGTGGCGACCGTCCGTTTTGCCAACCTGCGTTCACCGACGGGCAGCAACGGCACGTGGTTGGAGGCCGATGTGCAACTCAATGTCCGTCCCGGCCCGACGGCGCCGCGCGATATCGTATCGCGGGTGCGCGTGACGATCCTGCTCGGCTTCGAGCTTCCCGCGCCTGCGGGTGGCGAGCGGCGGATCGAGCACTACCGGGCGGACGCGGAGTGTGTGGCATTGGATGCGGGGCGGGCGGATGTGCGCTTCTATCTGCCGGCCGAGCTGGTGAAGCGTGACCAACTGCATGGAGATCCGAAATACTGGGGCGTAGAGCTTTCGGTGGCGGGGAAGGTGCTTCAAGCGGGGCGCAGCGCGTACTCGCCGGCCCTGGCCTCCGCAGACCAGCGGAAAAATTTCCAGAACCGCGGCGGCGCCGCTGCGGCGGCCAACGACGGGCTGCTCCAGCCGCAATACCTCACTCCTTTTGTCAATGAATACCCCCGAGCCACGCCTAGCTTCGTCCGGCGTGAAAGCCGCTAGTCCATGCCCCCCAGTAAACTCCGTAACGATAATGCGCTTGCGGCGTCTCTGCGCATCTGAAATCGCCTCTGACCGCCCTTGCCTATGCGTTCACCCCGCGTTTTAGCCGTCGATATCGGAGCTGGCCATGTCGCGTGCGGCGCCTTTTCCGTGGGGGCGACGGGGAGGCTCGTGCTCCAGCACTTCGCGCTGGAGCCCCATAGCTCGGACCCCGCGCACGAGGCGCGCTGGGCGGTGGAGATATCGCAGTCCCTCGGCGCAGTATCGGCCCGCCATAAGCTGAGCGGACCCGCCGCGATCGCGGTACCGGGACATCTCGCGCTCACGAAATTCATCAAGACCCCGTCGCTCGCCAAGGAGAAGCGCAGCAAGATCGTGGCGTTTGAGGCGGCGGAAAACATCCCGCATCCGCTGGAGGAGGTCGTCTGGGATCACCTCGTCGTTTCGGACGACGGCTTCGACTTGGAAGTGATGCTGGCGGCATCGAAGTTCGACGCGATGCAAACGCTGTGCAGTGCGGCAGACAAAGCTGGATTCCCGGCGGAGCGCGCCAAGCCGGCGGGCCTCGCGCTCTATCACGCGTTTCGCTACAACTACCCGGAATCCAAGGAAAACGCGATCGTCGTAGACATCGGCGCTCGTTCGACGAATCTGCTGTTCATCCCCGAGCGGCTGAACTCTCCAGACTTCGGTGGGTACGACAAGAGTGCGGCTCCTGGCGTGCGCCATGCCGTGGAGGGAGATCGTTTCTACATCCGCACGTTGCCGCTGGCGGGTAACGCCATCACCCAGAACATCGCGGAAGAGCTGAAGATCGATTTTCCCTCCGCGGAGTTGCTGAAGATACAGGTGCTCACGGGCCAGACGGACCTGCCGCACAACTCTCCCTCGCGGGCCGCGGTGCACCGCGCGGCTGAGCTGTTTGCGCAAAAGCTCCAGCTCGAGATCGTGCGCTCTGCCGTTAATCATCGCCGTCAGTCGGGCGCTGGCGCGGCGACGGTGGTGTATTTGACGGGCGGAGGCTCGCTCGTGCCGCAGCTCGGTGACGTGCTGGCCGATAAGCTGAAGGTCCGCGTCGAGCGCTATCAGTCTTTCAAGAATGTGGATGTATCGGGCGACGCGCGCGTCTCCGGTGCGGAGAAGCACGCCGCCGTCTTGGGCAGCCTGGTAGGGCTCGCCACCCGGCTCGTGGTGAAGGATGAGACGGAAGCGAGCCTGCTCCCGCCTTCGCTGCAGGCCTCGCTCGCCTTTCGCAAACGGCAACCGGTGCTTGTGCTTGCCGCCGCCCTTGGGACGCTCGCGCTTCTTCCGCCGATCGGCTACCTCCACTCAAAAGTGGTCGAGATCGAGCAGAAGATTACCCGGGTCGACGATCAGTTGATGCCGCTGCGCTCGGTGCAGAATCGCAACGAGCAGAACACGGCACAAATAGAGGAGGCCAAGAAGCAGATCGGGGCGCTCCGCAGCGCGTACGATACGAAGGCCAACTGGATCAATTTCTTCGCCGAGCTCCAGGAGCGCCTCGTGAAGATCGAGGATGTGTGGCTAGATCGTGTGCAAGTCGAGCGCCCCGAGCCGCTCGATCCGGCTGCGGCTGAAGCCGCCGCCGCCGAGGCAGCGGCGCAGGCCGCGGCGCAGCCACCCCCGGCCGACGGCACTCAGCCCCAGCCGGATCCCAATGTGCCGCCGCCGGCGCCTCCGGTGCGCATGAAGCTCAGCGGCCGGTTGCTCGATGTCTCCAACCCCCAGTCGCGAGTGAGCCCCGAAGCCACCGAGCGGGTGC
>CAZBTA010000456.1:0-2792 GCA_964494515.1 uncultured Bryobacter sp. | reverse complement strand
GTGCTCGATGCATTCCGCTGGCGTCCAGCCCGGCTGGGTGGGGGCAGGATTGGCCATGGCGAGTGCGTTGAGCCGCGCGCCGTTGGCGTCGAACCAGGAAAGCCATCTTGCAAGTTCAAATCTTTGGGGCGACATTGCTACTGCTTTCAGGATATGATCGCGTGAAAAATGCCTAACGAAGTATTCGACGTGGTGATTGTTGGCTCCGGCGCCTGTGGAGGCACGGTAGCAGCGCATCTGGCACGAGCAGGCGTGAACGTATGTGTGGTGGAGGGCGGGCCGAAGATCGAAACGCGCACCGACTTCAACACTCACGCCATGCCGTATGAGTTTCCGAACCGAGCGATCCCCAAGATGCGGAACAACAAGCCGGGGTTTGACACGGAGCGTTCTCGCGGCCTTGGCGGCAAGTCCATGTTGTGGAACGCAGTGGCCTGGCGATTTGGCCCGCGCGACTTCGAAGGCTATACGCGCGATGGCGTTGGATACGATTGGCCGATCCAGTACAAGGACCTCGCGCCTTACTACGAGCGGATTGAACGCGAGGTGGGCGTGTGCGGCAATCTCGATGGCCTGGAAGACTTGCCGGACGGAATCTTTCTGCCGCCAGCGCCGATGAAGTGTTCGGACATTCTGATCCAGCGTGGAGCCGCCAAACTGGGACGCAAAGTGATCCATGTTCGCAAGTCGACGCTGACGCGACCGAAGTTTGGCCGGCCAGCATGCCACTACTGCGGCAATTGCATGGCGGGATGCGACGTCGCGGCCAAGTACAACTCGTGGGACGGCCACATGCGCCCGCTGATGAAGACCGGCAAGATCACGCTGCAGCTCGACAGCGTGGTTTACGATATTCCGGTCAACGCGGAGAATCGCGTGACGGGTGTAAAGTTCGTCGACCGCACTACCCTCAAGCAGGGCGAAGTGAAGGGCAAGGTGGTGATTCTCGCAGCCGCCTGCGTACAAAATGTTGCGCTGCTGCTGCAATCAAAGTCGAGCCGTTATCCGACGGGTTTGGCCAATTCATCCGGTCGCGTGGGCAAGGACTTCATGCCGCACTTTACGGGCGGGGTTGAGGCATTCCTGACGCCGCTGATTGGCAAGCCGATCACGAATGACGAAGGCTTTCTCGACCATGCTTATCTGCCGAGCTACATGCACCTTCAGAAGCGCAACTATGCGCGGAGTTGGGGTGCGCAGTTTAACTATCAGAACCGGCGCAGCGTGGGCTGGGCGCGAACCGTCACAGGGATGGGTGAAGCCTACAAAAAGGCCATCAAGGATCGTTATCCCTCGTACTTCGTCTTCTCACCGTACGGAGAAAAGATCCCGGATGAGCGCAGCTATATTGACCTTGACCCGGTGCGCAAGGACAAGTTCGGGTTGCCGGAAGTGCGTCGCTACCTTGAATGGAACGAGAACGACATGAAGATCTTCCACGACATGCAGCGCCAGTCGAAGGAGATCCTCGAAGCAGCGGGCGCACAGATCCACCGGCTTTACCCCGCCCCGCTGCCCAACCACGAGATCGGCGGGACGATCATGGGCAAGGATCCACGCAAGTCGGTCACCGACAGCTATGGCCGCACTCATGATGTGCCGAATCTTTACACCCTGGGCGGCAACATCCTGCCCGGGGGGTCGGAGAAAAATCCGACGCATACGTTCATGGCGCTGTCGGCTCGCACGGCGGAACATTTGATCGAGCGACTCAAGAAGGGGGAAGCTTAAATGCCTGAAGACAACGTGATGAGCGACGGCCGTCGCGAAACCATCAAGATCATTGGGGCGATTGGAATCCAGTGCGCGTTCCCGTATGAGGGCGACGAGTTGTACGGGCAACACCAGCACCCCACACCGACCAGGGCTGCAGATCCCGGGCCGGCGACATACTTCAAGGGGCAAGACCTTGAGACGTTGACGCGCGTGTGCGAGCTGATTATCCCGGGAGCGACGAAAGCGAAAGTGCCGCAGTACATCGACCTCGTCGTACGCACGAACGCGATGTATCAGAAGACCTATGCGGACGGACTCGCATGGCTGGGCGAGAAGAACTTTCTCCGGTTGGACGAGAAGCAGCAGATCGCACTGCTTGAGCCACTTTGCGCCGAGGTGGATCGCGGGGAAGTGAAGACGGCCGCGCAGCAGTTTTTCCGTGCGGCAAAGAACATGACCGCTGATGGCTATTACACCTCGCGAGAAGGTCTGCTCGAGGATCTCGGCTACAAGGGCAACCAGGTTTTGGCGGAATTTCCGGAGTGCAAGATCGATGAACACTAAATTACTGGCCACGATGGTGGCCGCTGCTGGCTTGATGTTGGGCGATCGGCGCCCTGCCGAGCTGAACTTTACCAAGACGATGTTGGACGGCGGGGCTGGTGAGACGGCCGCGTTTGTTGACATCAATGGCGACGGCAAGCTCGACATCGTTTGTGGCGAGAACTGGTATGCGGCGCCGACGTGGAAGAAGACGCAGTTTCGCGAATTGAACTTTGACAACAACTATGTCGATGCGTTCTCGGATCTGCCGCTTGATGTTGACGGCGATGGCCACATGGACATCATCACGGCTACCTACTTTCAGAAGAAGCTGAGCTGGTACAAGAACCCCGGCAAGGGCGCGGGCTCCTGGAAGGAGACCGTGATCGATACGGCAGGGCCGATTGAATTCGCGTTTCTTGTGGATCTCGACAACGACGGCAAGGCCAATGAGATTTTGCCGCAATACGGCGGCAAGACCGAGACAGCGTGGTATCGCTTTGCCGGCGGCAAGTGGGAGAAACACATTGCAA
>CAZBTA010000455.1:0-2795 GCA_964494515.1 uncultured Bryobacter sp. | reverse complement strand
CATCTGGCGGCGGCGATCTCGGGGTCGTCACAGAGGATGATCCAGTGCACGGCGGGGACGGATGAGAACCAGATTCGCTATGGGTGGAACTACGCGATGCTGCTGGCCAAGGGGCCGAGCCGCGAGGCGCTGGTGAAGACGCCGCTGGCGAGGGCGATGGAAGATGGCACGATTGTGCGGCTGGAAGAGCTGACGAGGATGGGATCGGATGTGCAGGATACGTTGATCACGATCCTGTCGGAGAAGACGATGCCGGTGCCGGAGCTGAATGAGGCGATTGAGGCGCGGCAGGGGTTTAACGTGATTGCGACGGCGAACAACCGGGACAAGGGGGTGAACGAATTGTCGTCGGCGCTGAAGCGGCGCTTTAACGTGGTGGTGTTGCCGTCGCCGGCGAGCGTGGAGGAAGAGATGAGCATTGTGGTGAAGCGGGTGGCGGAGATGGGGCGGAGCCTGGAGTTGCCGGTGATTGAGCCGGCCGAGGCGGAGCTGGAGCGGCTGGTGACGGTGTTTCGCGAGTTGCGGGACGGGAAGACGCTGAATGGGAAGACGAAGCTGAAGAGCCCGTCGGGATCGTTGTCGACGGCGGAGGCGATCTCGGTGGGGGTGAGCGCGTGGGCCGTGGCGGCGCATTTTGGCGGTGGGGCGATTACGGCTGAGGCGCTGGCGCCGAATCTGGTGGGGGCGGTGGTGAAGGACCCGGTGCAGGACGCGGTGGCGTTGCAGGAGTATCTGGAGGGTGTGGTGCGGACGCGTGAGGGATGGGCGGATCTGTATGCGGCGATTCGCGAGGTGATTGCATAAGGCGATGAAGGCTCGCGATCAGGAACGCGTGCATCTGCTGGGAGTGCGGCATCACGGGCCGGGGTCGGCGGTGTTGGTGCGGCGGGCGCTGGAGCAGTTGAACCCGGAGTGTGTGCTGATTGAAGGACCGCCAGAAGGCAATGCGTTGCTTGAGTATGTGGCGGACCCGGAGTTGAAGCCACCGGTGGCGATGCTGATGCATGCGGTGGAGGAGGCGGGGCTGGCGACGTTTGTGCCGTTTGCGGAGTTCTCGCCGGAGTGGCAGGCGATCGGGTGGGCGCTCGAGCGGGGCAGGCCGGTGCGGTTTATCGACTGGCCGGCGGCAGTGTCGCTGGCGGATCGCAAGGAGGAGGAAGAGGCCGAAGGCGTGTATGCGGTAGACCTGCTGGCGCACGCGGCGGGGTATAGCGATGGGGAGTCGTTCTGGAACGCGATGGTGGAGCAGCAGGGGCAGGGCGGGCAGGATGCGCTAGCGGTGTTTGCCGCGCTGGAGAAGGCGATGACTGAGGCGCGGGCCGCGGAGACGGGGATGAGCGAGGCGGCGCTCGAGCGCTATGAGAAGCGCGAGGCCTTTATGCGGATTGGGATCCGGGCGGCGCTGAAGGAGTATGCGGGGGCGATCGCGGTGGTGACGGGGGCGTGGCATGTGGCGGGGCTGCGGCGAGCGACAACAAACGCGGAGGATCGCGCGCTGGTGAAGGACCTGCCGAAGGTGAAGGTGGAGGCGACGTGGGTGCCGTGGACGGATAGCCGGTTGAGCGCGATGTCGGGGTATGGCGCGGGGGTGATCTCGCCGGGATGGTACCGGCATTTGTGGAGCTTTTACCGCGAGAACGAGGCGCGTAGCGTGACGGATGGGACGGCGGCGTGGCAGGCGCAGACGGCGGTGCTGTTGCGGCAGGCGGGATTTGGCGCCTCGACGGCGGTGACGATTGAGGCGACACGGCTGGCGCTGGGGCTGGCGGCGATGCGGGGGCTGGTGATGCCGGGGATTGATGAGATGCGGGATGCTTCGCTGGCGGTGATGTGTCATGGGAACCCGGTGCCGCTGGCGATGGTGGAGCAGCGGCTGTATGTGGGTGAGCGAGTGGGCGAGATCGGGACGCGCGTGCCGCAGAATCCGCTGGCGCGGGATCTCGCGCTGTGGCAGCGCAAGACACGGCTGAAGCCGCAGGACATTGATCAGGAACTGAAGCTGGATCTGCGATCGGAGGCGGGGCTTGAGCGGTCGACGCTGTTGCACCGGTTGGGGCTGATTGGGGTGGGTTGGGGGAGTCTGGTGGATGCGCAGTCGGGCAGGGGGACGTTCCGTGAGGTGTGGCAATTGCGGTGGCAGCCGGAATACTCGGTGGCGCTGGCGGAGGCGCTGGTGCATGGGGTGACGATTGAGCAGGCGGCGGGGAATGCGAGTGTGGCGCGAGCGCGGGCGAGCCAGTTGGTGGGTGAGGTGGCGGGGCTGATCCAGCAGGCGCTGGTGGCGGATCTGAATGAGGCGGCGCTGGTGTGCGTGGACCGGATGCAGGAGCTGGCGGTGCATTCGGCGGATCTGGATGACCTGATGGCGGCGGTGCCGCCGCTGGTGAAGGTGTTGCGTTATGGGTCGGCGCGGGTGTTGCCGGAGGAGGGTTTGCGGCGGTTGGTGTCGTCGGTGAGTGTGGAGGTGCTGGCGGGATTGCGTTTTGCTTCGCGGGGGCTTGATGAGGAGGCGGCAAGGGTGAGGATGAGCCGGATGGAGGTGTTTGACGAGGCGCTCGCGTTGCTGGGGGATGAGGGATTGCGTGGGGCTTGGTGGCGCGAGATGGAACTGCTGGTGGGCGATGAGACGATGACGCCGGCGATTGCGGGGCTGGCGCTGCGGCGGCTGAATGAGAACCAGGTGTGGGCGGAGGAGCGCGTGAATGTGGAGTTCTCGCGGCGGATGAGCGGGCGGGAGCCGAAGGCGGCGGGGGCGTTTCTTGAAGGATTCTTGCGGGGTGGGGCGGAGCTGTTGC
>CAZBTA010000454.1:0-2830 GCA_964494515.1 uncultured Bryobacter sp. | reverse complement strand
CGCGGCTGGATCAGTTGCTGGTGGAGCGCGGGTTGACGGATTCGCGCGAGAAAGCGAAGGCGCTGATCCTGGCCGGGCAAGTGTTGGTGAACGGGCAGAAGGTGGACAAAGCCGGCGCGCCGGTGGCCACCGATGCCGACGTCGAGTTGCTCGAGCAACTGCGCTATGTGAGCCGTGGCGGGCTGAAGCTTGAGGCGGCGTTGCGGGAATTCCAGATCGATCCGACGGGCCGCGTGTGTGTCGACATTGGCACCTCAACGGGCGGCTTTACCGATTGCCTTCTGCAGCATGGCGCGACGCGCGTGCATTGTGTGGACGTGGGCGCCACGCAGATCGCTTGGCGACTGAAGACGGACGCCCGCGTCGTGCTTCACGAGCATCAGAACGCGCGGCTGATCGAGCCCGCGGTGATTGGCGAGCCGGCCTCGCTGCTGGTGTGCGACGTGAGCTTTATCAGCGTGACTCTGCTGCTCGAGCGCTTCCCCGCCCTGCTCGATCCGCAAGGGGAAATGGTGATCCTGGTGAAGCCACAATTTGAGGTGGGCCGCGCCGATGTGGGCAAGGGCGGCATTGTGAAAGACGAAGCGCTGCACCAGGCGGCGTGTGACAAGGTAGAATCGGCGGTACGCGATCTCGGCTTTGAGACGCGATTGACTGACAGCCCAATCCTGGGCGGCAAGGGGAACCGGGAATTTCTGTTGTATGCAGGACGCAAGCGTCGTGAAGATTGAGACGGTAGGCATTGTCTCCAAGCCGAACGTCGACAGGGCGCGTGGCATCGTGCCGGGGCTGGTGGATTGGCTCGCGCATCGCGGCATCGCGGTGCGGGTGGATCACGAGACGGCCAAGTACGGCGGGCTCAAGGAATGGGTGGCGCGCGAGCGGGTGCCCGTCGATACCCAACTGGTGATCGTGCTGGGCGGCGATGGCACGTTGCTGAGCGCGGCTCGCGCCATTGCGGGCGAGCAGATTCCGCTGCTCGCGGTGAACCTCGGCGGCCTTGGTTTTCTCACCTCGATCACGGTGGAAGAGCTGTATCCAGAGCTGGAGCGATTCCTCGGTGGCGAATCGCGCATCGGACGTAGAAGGATGTTGCGATGTGAGGTGCACCGGCGGGGAGTTCGTGTATCCTCATACGAGGCGTTGAACGATGCAGTGATTACAAAAGCATCACTCGCGCGAATGATTGATGTGGCTGTCCATGTTGACTCCCACTTTGTTTCGAACTACAAAGCGGACGGATTGATTGTGTCGACACCCACAGGTTCTACGGCTTATTCGCTCAGTGCCGGGGGGCCGATCATCTTTCCCAATGTGGATGCGTTAAGCATCACACCCATTTGCCCGCATATGCTGACGCATCGACCGGTGATCATGCCGGGCGAGAGCGAGATCCGGATGGTGAACCGGGCCGCCGACGCCGATGCGTATCTGACGATTGACGGGCAGGTGGGCGAATCGCTGATGAGTGGAGATGAAGTCCTGTGTGCGCAGAGCGCGAACGAGATTCGCCTGGTGCGTCCACCACGTATGCGGTTTTTCGATGTACTCAAAGAAAAATTGAAATGGGGCGAACGTTGAAAAAGATATCCCTTACTTCCTGGATCTTCATTGCGATGGCGGCCGGCATTGGCCTCGGCGTGGTAGCGCCAGACTTTGCCAAAGAGCTCGGCCCGGTCTCGAAGATCTTCCTCAACCTGATCAAGAGCATCATCGCGCCGCTCGTATTCGCGACGCTGGTGTACGGCATTGCTGGCACCGGCAGCGCCAAGGCGATGGGCCGCATTGGCGCGAAGTCCATCCTCTACTTCGAGGTGGTGACGACGATCGCGTTGTTCCTTGGCCTTGCGGCGGTGAATCTGGTCAAGCCCGGTGTCGGTGTCAACCTGCCGGCCGAAAAGGCTACGCTCGCGCAGAACAAAGTGACGCTGTCGGGCATGCTGGAACATACCTTCCCCGCCTCGATCATCGATGCGATGGCCAAGGGCGAGGTGCTGCAGATTGTGGTGTTCGCGTTTATCTTTGGCACGGCTTGCATCTCGATCGGCAAGAAGGCGCAGACGGTGGTCGATTGGTGCAAGAGCCTCAGTGAAGTGATGTTTGAGTACACGAAGTACGTGATGTACTTTGCGCCGTTTGGCGTGGGCGCGGCAATGGCGGTGACGATCGGGTCGAAGGGCATTGGGGTGCTATTCAATCTCGGCCAGCTGATCGGCACGCTGTTCGTATCGCTCGCGATCTTTGTGGTGTTTGTGCTGGGCGCGGTGGTGGTGTTGTTCAAGATCCCGCTCAAGCGCTTTATCCAGGCCGTCAAGGATCCCTACATCCTCGCGTTCTCCACCGCATCGAGCGAAGCCGCGCTGCCGCAGGCGCTCGAGAACATGGAACGCTTCGGCGTGCCGAAGCACATCGTCAGCTTTGTGCTGCCGACGGGCTACAGCTTTAACCTCGACGGCACGACGTTGTATCTGAGCCTCGCGAGCGTCTTCGTCGCGCAGGCGGCCGGCGTCGACATGCCTTGGAGCCAGCAGTTGGTCATGATGCTGACTCTGATGCTCACCTCGAAGGGTGTGGCGGCCGTCCCGCGCGCCTCGATGGTGGTGCTGAGCGGCACGCTGGGCAGTTTCAACCTGCCGCTTGAAGGCGTGGCGCTGTTGCTCGGCGTGGACACGATCATGGACATGGCGCGGACGTCGGTCAACCTGCTCGGCAACTGCCTTGCCACCGCGGCCGTGGCGCGCTGGGAAGGCGTTGACCTCCCGACCGGCGATCTCGAACCCGTCACCGAAAAGAGCGCCGAAGCAACAGCGTAAATTGGAGGAATGCGTTT
>CAZBTA010000453.1:0-2831 GCA_964494515.1 uncultured Bryobacter sp. | reverse complement strand
GACTCTTGGCGGCATCTATCCCGCGCTCGTCACCCCCTTCGATGCAGCAGGCAACTTCGCCCCCGCGGCGTTTGATCAACTGCTCGCCCGCGTCCATCGCGCCGCCATAAGCGGGGTATACGTGTGTGGTTCCACGGGCGAAGGCATGCTCCAGTCGGTCGCCCAGCGCAAGCTTGTCACGGCTGCGGCTGTAGCTGCGTCTCCGCGCGATCGCCAGGTCATCGTTCACGTTGGCGCCCATCGTACCTCCGATGCTGTCGAACTCGCGCGCCATGCCGCCAGTGTTGGCGCGACAGCGGTTTCCAGTCTGCCTCCCGGTGGCGCTTACAGCTTTGCCGAAGTCAAAACGTATTACGAGCGTCTCGCCACGGCTACCGATCTGCCCTTCCTGCTCTATTTTTTCCCAGGCTTCTCGAGCGCCATTCAGACGGCACAGCAGATCGAAGAGCTCTGCGCTCTTCCCAATGTCGTGGGCCTCAAGTACACCGATCACGATCTTTACCGCCTCTCTCTGCTCAGCCAGCCGGGGCGCGTCGTCTTCAATGGCTATGACGAAGTCCTCGCCGCCGGCCTCCTCATGGGCGCCAGCGGTGGCATCGGCACTTTCTACAACCTCATCCCCGATCTCTTCGTCGCCGTCCACCAGGCCGCTACCGCCGGCGATTGGCAAGCCGCCCGCGCCACCCAGCAGCGCATCAACGAACTCATTTCCCTCACCCTCCGCTTTCCCTGCTTCCCTGCCGTGAAAGCGATTCTCCGCTGGCAGGGTATCGCCTGTGGCGAGTGCCTCGAGCCCCGCCGCGCCCTCACTGATGTTGAGCTCGCCTCCCTCCGCGACGCCCTCCGCCAATCTTCTTTTGCTTACCTTGCCGGCGCTTGAGCCTTTCGCGGACCAGCTTTGCGCGTGTTGTGCTGAGTCCGCTTATGAAACACATCCTCCTGTTGCTCTGGGCCGCGGCCACTCTCGCCGCCATCGAAGTCCCCGTCAGCTTTGAAAAGAACCAGGGCCAGGCCCCGGCTTCTGTTCGCTACCTCGCCCGCTCCCACGGCTACGCCATGCTGCTTGAAGACCAGCGTGCCCGCCTTGTCTTTCCCAATAGCTCGCGCCAGCTCTCCATGTCGCTCCACGGTGCCCGCCCTGCTTCGGTCATCACCGCGCTCGATGCCCAGCCCCAGCAAACCCACTACTTCATCGGCGGCACCGCGCGGCATAATGTGGCCAACTTCGGCCGCATTGCCTACCGTCACGTCTATCCTGGCGTCGATCTCGTCTATCACTCCACAGATAACGAGCTCGAGTATGACTTCATCCTCTCCCCCGGCGCCGATCCCACCCCGATCGCCGTTGAGTTCTCGGGCGCCGACAGCGTCCGCATCACTCCCACCGGCGCTCTCGCCCTCACCTTCGGCGATCAGCTCATGACGCACAAAGCCCCCGTCGCCTGGCAGACCATCGCGGGCCGTCGTCACAATGTGCCCGTCCAGTATGTCTCCCGCGGCAACGCCCGTATCGGCTTCACGCTCGGCTCCTATGACCCGCGCTACCCGCTCACCATCGACCCCGTGCTCATCTATTCCACCTTCCTCGGCGGCAATCGCGCCGACAATATCACTGGCGTTGCCACCGACCGCGAAGGCGCCGTCTACGTCACGGGCCAGACCGTTTCCATCGACTTCCCCACCAAGGGCACCAATCTTACCCCCTACCAGGGCGCTCTCAACTATGGCTTCATCGCCAAGTTCAAGCCCGGCGGTGAAGAGCTTGTCTACTCCACCATCATTGGTGGCAGTTCCAACACCACACCCTTCGCCATCGCTGTTGACGACGACGGCAACGCTTACGTCACCGGCATGACCGGCGCGCGCAACTTCCCCCTCGTCAATCCCGTCCAGTCCCAGCAGCCCGGCCTCAACATCGGCTTTGTGCTCAAGCTCAATCCCACCGGTGACAAGCTGCTCTTCTCCACCTATCACGGTGGCGAGCGCAACGATCGTCACTACGGCATCGCCCTCGGTCGCGATCGCAGCATCTACGTCACCGGTTACACCACTTCCACCACGTTCCCGCTCGTCAACGCCTGGCAGCCCCAAATGGGAGGCTCCTCGCAAGACGCCTTTGTCGCCAAGTTCCAGGCCCCCGCTTACCGCCTCGCCTACAGCAGCTTCATGGGTGGCACCGGCACCGAACAGGCCTTTGGCATCGCCGTCGACGCCTCTGGCGCCGCCTACATCACCGGCGACACCCGCTCGCCCAACTTCGCCACCCCCGACGCCTTCAACACCCGCTACCGCGGCACTGAAGACGGCTTCGTCGCCAAGGTTCGTCCCGATGGCTCCGGCCTCGATTTCTTCAGCTACCTTGGCGGCACCGGTGATGATTCCGCCCGCGCCATCGCTCTTGATGCCGCTGGCAATATCTGGGTCACCGGCTCCACGATGAGCACCTCTTTCCCCGTCACCGCCAACGCGCTGCAGCCCACCATCAATGGTCGCGTCGATGCCTTCCTTTCGAGCGTCAGCAATGATGGTCGCCAGTTGCAATACGCCACCTACCTCGGCGGCACCAATAACTCCAACACCTCTTACAACGAAGCGGGCCAAGCCATCGCCATCGATGCCGAAGGTTCCCTCTGGATCGGCGGCGTCACGCGCTCGGCTGATTTCCCCGCCGTCCGCTCGCTCCAGTCCTACGGGGGCGGTGAGTCCGACGCCTTCCTGACCCGCTATAACCCCACCACCAACCAGATCGAGTTCAGCACCACCTGGGGCGGCTCTGGCAACGACGAGATCACCGCCATGTCCATCGATGCCCTTGGCTCGATCTATGTGGG
>CAZBTA010000452.1:0-2842 GCA_964494515.1 uncultured Bryobacter sp. | reverse complement strand
TGTCCGTAGTCTTCGCCAAACCACAACTTCCCAAACTCCGCCCCCAACTTCGCCTTTTCCCCGTAGAACGCCGTCCACTTCTCACACCGTTTCGCGATCTCCCGCCCGATCCGTCCCCGGCTAAACCGGTACCGGCTCGGGTTCAACGACTCATCGAGGTGATCCGTCACATAGGGTTCAAGGATCCGTGCCGCATCGAGCCCCTCCCGCAGTTGCCATCCCGTCGCGGTCTTCACAAACATCCCCGCCAGGTCGAGGTAAAACTTCATCCCCGCATAATTCGCCGCGAGGTCAGCATTCGAATAAACGCCGCTCGCCAGCGTCCCAAAATACGAGTGTTCCTGCTTCACCCCATGCGCCACCGCCTGCCGGATCGCCTCGGCGGTGCTCAACCCGGCAGCTTCGCCTCTCCGCACGGTCAAAAAGTAGCCATGCCCCTGCTGCAAAAGGTGATCCACTTTATCGGTCCCCACATAATGGCCATGGATGTTGATGGTCGGCGAGTCGAAAACAAAAGAAGCCACCGCCGGCGAGGCAGCCGTGCGATAAATCGAGCGCCGCAACGACGGCTTAAAGCGCACAAGCTCGCCAGAAACCATCACCGACTTCACCCACGCGGTCATATGCGATCGCAGGACGTTATGCCCGACCCACCGCGCGAGGATGCGATCAGGCGGCGCACCGGTACGGTCAGCTTCAATAATGGAAACGATTTTTTGCGAAAGCAGCGGCCCCACATCAAACAGCACGCGCGGCGGCGTAGTGTACTGATCGGTCTCGGTAGCCCCCACCGCCCCCACCAGCGCCAGGCCCACCCAAACCCGCCAAACATTCAGGCTCACAACTCCCAGTCTACCGAATCAACCCAATTGGAACCCGATTGGAACCCAATCGAAGCCGGTGCAACAATAACCTATGTTCCAGTTCGTATTCAAGTCCTCGCAAACTGCCCAATCTTGAAAAAACTCAGATCAGCACAAACTACTGCGCCCGATCAAAAGCCGCCGGAATCGTCAAACGCAATTCTTCCCGATCAATCACTTCATAGACCGCGCGTCTGCCAGCCAGCCGCTCTGTGCGGGTCAGAATGATCAATACGCCCTCGCCGCGCCGATCCATCAGAGTTCGTCGCTCGGTCTCAATGCCCTCTACTTGATTGGGCAGCGGGCAACGGGCCAGCAGGCTCGCGATCACTTCATTCCGCACGGATTGCCGCAGCGCAAGGCTCTCAACGGTCATCGTGTTGGCCAATGCCCCAGGCACCAGCAACTCCATCCGGTCTGAATACATGCGAAGTCGAATCTTCGACCCGGCAATGGAATAATCCCGATGCGCGACCGCATTCACCAACGCCTCCAACACTGCCGTCAAATCGTATTGGGGCAAATCCACCCTGCCCAATTCCTTGGTAGCACGCGTCGACATGTTCCTGGCTACAAAAGACAATGCCTTTGCCACCTGTTCATCCAGTGGTCCTGTGCAGTCCAGTGCATCAAGCTGATAAGGCCCATTGCCCTCGGGCACGGATGTCCGTCCACGATAAGCGACAGCTTGAATGTAAGCGCTCGGCAGAAACTGTCTCGGCTCCTTGCTCGCAAGCAGAATGCCCGCAACCGTTGGCTTCACCACTTCTTGTTCATTGGGCCGTGCCAGTCCCAGCTTGACAAGCGTCGTGCCCGGATTCTCCAGAGCGGCATGAGGTCCAGCAAACCGGCGCCAAAGCACCTCATCCAAATCCCGCAGCTCACTCTGCTCTACTATCGTTTCGTCAAAACGTATCAGCCGCGATTGGCTGCGCTGTTGGAAAAGGCGCGCCAAATAGTCCGGACTCATCTCACGCTTGCTGCTCCCCATGCGATGGAAATAGCCCCCAGGGCTCCGGTGCACAAACAAAGAGCGCGGAACTCCAAGCTTAAGAATCGGAACTTCTTCTCCCAACGCATTCGCCAACTGGATCCGCTCAATCCGGATCAGCAACGATGGCTTAATCGACTGCTCGCAGATGTCTCGCACAAACGTTTCAAGCAGATCGAGATTCTCCAGTCGCACACCAACCACTTCACGAGGGCTGTCGCTCACTCCCAGTAGACAAACGCCCCCCTCGGCATTGGCAAATGCAGCCAGTTCGTCAGCCAATCCATCCCGTGTCGGGCCCGTCACTTTGTCGCCGGCAAAACGAACTTCCTTCAACTCAAGGCGTGAATCCTCCCCGAGCTTGATTTGTCGCAACAGTTCAATCTCAGAATCAAACACCTTTACGCCCCTCTCGAAGCCGTCGATACCGACAATCTAATGCTCCTCTTCCGCCTTCCATCATCGCGCCATCACTGGTTCTGGCTCAAACACGATCCACAACTTGCTAACGGTCGCCTTGGCATATTTCGCCAGTGTTCCAGTCGATGGCATGCCGCCACCCCCTCCAATCGCGCAATCCCGGCTTGCGTGGTTTTCATTTGCCGCGCCTCGATGACCGCTGATGTAAGTGAAAGCTCTTTTTCCAGGCCCTCAAGCTCCTTCTTGTACTTCGGATTTTCCAGCCACTTGATCAGTGATGCAATGCGGTAGGACTGGGCCAGCATGCCCTTTGGCGGCGCCTCAAACTCATGATTCACTCGCTGATCGAGAGCCTCGAAAATCCAGCCCACTTGGTCAGAGTATTGCATTTTTGCAATAGCGAAGCGTTCCCAAAGGCCTTCCTACCGATGGATGTCCAACCATCAATCTGAATCTCGAGCACTGTCCCGTTCCGCCCAGCGCTCTCCCCCTCTTCAACCGCCACGCCCCCCCGCGCCAAACCGCATCACACCCACGCTCGCACTCGCCTCCTCCTGCTCCGCCCTTC
>CAZBTA010000451.1:0-2869 GCA_964494515.1 uncultured Bryobacter sp. | reverse complement strand
AGGATAACCATCCGAATTACACGAAGCGGGTGCCGGATGTGCAGACGGGGGGGTATCTGACGGGGCCGGGGGTGCTGGTGGCGGATGGGTCGGACTGGATGCGGCGGCGGCGGTTGATGCAGCCGGCGTTTCACCGGGACCGGATCCAGCAGATGATGCAGACGATGGGGCGGCTGGCGGATGAGTGGGTGAGCGGCATGCCCACGGGGCGAGCGGTGAACGCGAATCAGATGATTACGCTGCTGACGGTGCGCATTGCGACGAATACGCTGTTTTCGCTGGATCTGGATCTGCGGGCGAGCGATGTGATGGAGGGGTTTACGCAGCTGAATGAGTTGCTGATCCGGCGGTTTCGGGCGGGGAGGTTGTTTCGGCCGATTGCTTTGTTCAGTGATGACCGGAAGTTTCTGAAGACGTTGCGGCGGTTTGACGGGATCATCGATGGCATTATTGCGGCGAGGCGGGCGGAGCCGGGGGAATCGTTTGATCTGCTGTCGATGCTGATGTCGGCGAGGGATGAGGAGGATGGGGGATTTCTGTCGGATGAGGACCTGAGGTCAGAGATCAAGACGTTGTTGCTGGCGGGGTTTGAGACGACGTCGAATGCGCTGGGGTGGAGCGTGTTTGAGCTGGGGAGGCGGCCGGAGTTGCAGGAGGAGTTGGCGGAGGAAGTGCGAGGGCAGGAATCGCTTGAGTGGTTAGTGAAGTTGCCGCGGTTGAGGGCGTTCTTTGAGGAGATTCTGCGGATGTATCCGCCGGCATGGTACACGGCGCGGCGGGCGGAGAAGGCGGATGTGTTGTGCGGGTTTGATGTGCCGGCGGGGGCGAGGGTGGTGGTGTCGCCGTATCTGTTGCACCGGCATCCGGAGTTCTGGGAGGAGCCGGACCGGTTTGATCCGGAGCGGTTTCTGCCGGGCAAGCGAGAGGGGGCGCACCGGTTCTCCTATTTCCCGTTTGGGGGTGGTCCGAGGCAGTGCATCGGCAACCAGTTTGGGATGGCGGAGGCGATGATCATACTGGCGAAGCTGTTGCGGGCTTATCGCATTTCCCTGCCCCGGACGACGGAACCGGTGGCGCTGCCGCTGATCACGCTGCGCATGAAAGAGGACATCGACATGGTGCTCGAGAGGCGCGCTAATCCTGTTTGAGCTGGCGGGCGATGTCGATGGCGAGGCTCTGGCGTATGGGGCCGAGCGTGGCGGCGCTGACTACGAGGAGCATGGTGCCGATAGCGGCGAGCCAGGTGAGCGCGTCGGTGGCAGTGACGCGGAATAACAGCGAATCGACGAGGCGACCGGCGGCGAGGGCAAGCAGCGTGCCGAGGGCGAGACCGGGGAGAGCGAGCAGGAGCATCGACTGGTAGACGCGCTGGGCGATGTCGATGGGGCGCGCCCCCATGGCTTGGCGGACGCACCACTCGTGGCGGCGCTGGGCAGTCATGTGAGTGAGCAGACCGAAGAGGCCAGCGGCGGCAATGAGCAGAGCGATGAGGCCGAACGAGAGGAAGGCGGTGGCGGCGAGACGCCAGGGGCGGAGGACGGGATCGATGGTGGTGGCGAGGGGACGGGCGTCGACCATGGCGAGGCTGGGGGCTTCGGGTTGGAGCTGTTGGCGGAGGGTGGTGGTGAAGTCGGCGGCGTCGCCGGCGACGCGGACGAGGATGGCGCTGGGGGATTCTTCGCGCACGGGTTGGGCGAGGGGTAAGTAGTATTGGGCGGGGGCGTCTTCGAACCAGTTCTCGACGCGGGTGTCGTTGACGATGCCGACGATCTGGGTGCAAGGGGCGGTGGGGCGCATGAGCTGGAGGCATTGGCCGAGGGCGTTGCCGGTAGGCCAGATCTCGCGGGCGAGTTGTTGATTGATGATGGCGACGGGGGCGGAACCGGCGCGATCGAGCGAGGTGAAGAAGCGGCCGGAGATGAGCTTGAGGTTGAGGGCGGCCATGGCTTCGGGGGTGGTGAAGGTGCTGAGGCGGTTGACGATGCCGCCGCCTTCGTTGAAAAAGCGATTGGGATCTTTGCCGGCGAGGTAGAAGCGCGTGCGCCAGGCGGATTCGCCGGGGACGGTGTGGATGGCACCGGCGGCGATGACACCAGGGAGTTGGCGAGCGCGGGTGGCGAGACGGTGCATGGCCTGGGCGTAGGTAGCGGAGTCGATGCCGGGAGTGGCAGAGGTGTCGAGGTGGATGGAGACGAGTTGGTCGAGGGCGAAGCCGGGGTCGATTGATTGGACCATGATGAGGCTGCGGATGAAGAGGCCACCACCGACGAGCAGCATAAGCGTGAGAGCGATCTGGCCGGAGACGAGAGCAGAACGCAGGCGGAGGGAGGTGCGTGGGGTATGCCAACCACCGGACTGGAGCGCGGAGGCAACGCCGAAGCGGATGGCATGGCGCGCGGGTAACCAGCCGCAGAGCAGACCGGCAAGCGTTGCGACGAGCATGGTGATGGCGAACTGGCGCCAGTCCAACGAGCGAGGCAGCAGCGGCATGTCAGGCAGGAGTTGCGCGTAGACGAGGGGGGCGAGGTAGAAGACGATGGCGAGGGCGAGGAGGCCGCCGAGGGAGGTAAGCAGGAAGCTCTCGGTGAGCCAGCAGCGGATGAGGCGATTGCGATTGGCGCCGAGGGCAAGGTGGATTGCGGTCTCGCGGCTGCGGCGGAGCGCGCGGGCGAGTAGGAGTTGCATAACGTTGGCGCAGGCGATCAGGAAGACGAATGCGGTGACGACAGTGACCCAGACGGAGACGGTGACTTCGCGGGGAGCAGCGGGGCCTTGTGTCAGCGACAACGCGCCGAGGCGCATGACGAGGCCGTCGACCTTTTTGCCGTCGGCGAGCCAGCCGCGCTGGTTGGCTTCGTTGGCGTCGGTA
>CAZBTA010000450.1:0-2901 GCA_964494515.1 uncultured Bryobacter sp. | reverse complement strand
CTTGAAGCTAAACTTGTCAGCTGGCATCTTTTCGATCGACTTCGTGATGTTCGTCGAAACGCTCTTGTAGAAGTTCGCGTTCACGGCGGCAATCGGGTTTTCCTTCATGTCTTGGGCGAAGAGTGACACGCTCAGCGCCAGCGTGGAGAGAAGAATCTTTTTCATTTCCTTTGTAGTACCTCGCTGCGATTATACCTTCAGGCTATAGAACTCTGCCGCCGTTGATCCCAGGATTTTCGCCCGTTCATCGGCGTTTTGTGCCCCAAGCGCCTGCGTAAAGGCCGCCAGTACTTCCTTCCACGTCCCCGCCAGCGTACACACCGGCCAGTCCGATCCGAACATCAAACGGTCAAATCCAAACAGCTTCAGCACATGCTGCACATACGGCGTCAACTGCTCCGCCTTCCAGTTCTTGTGGTCCGCCTCGGTGATCATGCCGCTCACCTTGCAATACAGCTTCGGGTGCTTCGCGATCCGCTCCATGTCCTGCGCCCACCCCTCAAAGATCCCCTCTTTGATGTAAGGCTTCGCAATGTGGTCCACCACCATCCGCAAGTCAGGCACCTTCTCGATCAGCGTCGGCACATACGGCAGATGCGGCGGCCGCAGCAGCAGGTCATACGGAATCTTGCGGTTCTCCAACTCCTTCAATCCCCGCACCACCTCCGGCAACAGCATCCACTCCACGTTTTCCTCATCGTGAATCAGATGTCGCACACCGACAAACTTCCGGTCCTTCTGCAGCACATCGAGCGTCCGCCCGATGTTCGGGTCCTTCAGGTCCACCCACGCCACCACCCCGAGAATCGACTTGTGCTTGGCCGCCAGATTCAGCAGCCACGTCGCCTCCTCCGGCACCTGTGCCGCTTGCACAACGACGGTACCATCAAAGTTGTTCACCTCGAGCGTCGGCTCCAGGTCCGCCGGCAGATAGTTTCTTCGCAACGGGTGGGGTCCCGGCGGCATCCACGAATAAGACAGGAGATCCGGATTCCAATAATGCTGATGAGAATCGATACGCATGGTTCGAAAGGGATTCTATCAAGGCGCAATTTGCTGCTGGCGCCCCTCGCCCTGGCCGCCTGCAAACGCGAGGTCACCCATCAGCGCGTCGACCCGGCCCTGGCGCCGCTCATCCCCTCCGACACCACAACCCTGATCGGCCTCCGCGTCGACAATCTGCGCAAAACGCCCTACTGGGACAAGCTCTTCCCCGCCACTGGCCCCTCCATCCTCGACAACCTCAAACTCCAGAGCGGCCTCGATCTCCGCACCGGCCTCTACGAAGCCGTCTATTGCAACGGCGGCCGCCACAATCTCGCCCTCATCCGTGGCAAATTCGTCGACGGCGGCATCACCAATGCCGGCCTTGAACCCCAGCTCAACATCCCCGGCGCCGCCAAGTTCCCCTACAAGGGCTTCACCTTCGTCGGCCAGGAAGAACAGGCCGTCACCTACTTCAACTCCAGCGTCTTCATCGCCGGGCGCGCCTCGGCCCTGCGCTACGTCATTGACAATCGCGAGCAGAAAAATGCGATCCCGCGCAACCTCCTCGCCCTCGTCGAAACGCTCCCCCCCGAAGCTTCCATCTACATCGCCAGCGTCCAGCCGCGCCTGCCCGAAGGCGGCATCGGTGGCCTCAAGGCCATGCCCGTCACGCTCACGACGTTCAAGTCGTGGCTCGATCTCCGCTCCACGGCCACGCTCAAGGCCGAAGTGGTCGGCGCCACACCTGAGGACGCGCGCAAGTTCCACGATGGCCTCAAAGGCCTCGTCTCCATCGTCCGCATGACGGCCCGCGACGATCAAAAGGACATCCTCGCCGCGCTCGGCACCATGCAGCTTTTCCTCGAAGGCACCACCGTCAAGCTCTCGGCCGATCTGCCTGTCGATGCGATCACCCGTTCGCTCGGCGGTCTCGATCCCCTCACTCCATGAGCATCTTTCCCGCGCTTGACCTCAGCGCCATCGACGGCGTTCGCGTCGATGGCCTCGAGTTCTGCGCCCGTGTCTATCGCCTCTTCGATGTCGGCACCGGCCCCCACACCACCCACGCCGGCTTCAAGCGCTACGTCGAAGAGCTCCTCCCGCTCACCCAGTTCATCCAGCGCAAGTATTCGGTCAACTGGCGCATCGACATCGAGTGGCACTCGGGCAGCCAGCCCTGGGACGCCCGCCTTTACAACTCCGGCCCCATGGTGGAGCAAGGTCTCATCCCCACCACGCTTTATCTGGAGATCACCACCGCTGGTCACCCTCACGAATTCCTCGAAGACCTCGAAGTCCCTGCCCACGATCACGCCCCCGATCTCTCCGCCTCCATCCTCAAGGCCCTCGATCTCAAGACCACCAAACAGTATCCGCCCGACACCATCCTCCTCATCAACGTCGAGACCACCAACCCCCTCCGCCAGTCCACCTGGGACAAATCCATCGCCCTCACCCGCGCCCACCTCCCCACCCACGCCTTCCACTCCATCTACGTCACCGACATCCACGGCCACTTCTGGTCCCACCTCTAATCTCTCCCCTATAATCACCCCATGCGCCTTCTCGTCGCCCTCACTGCGGCCCTAACGCTCTCTGCTGCCCAACCCGCCCTCACCCCCGACACCCTCTGGGATATCCGCACCCCCACCAACCCGCGCATCTCCCCCAACGGCCAACAAGTCGTCTACCAGCTCGAATGGGCCGACAAGCTCACCGACGCCTTCCACGTCAATCTCTGGATCGCCTCCACCAACGGCCGCGACAATCGCCCCCTCACCACCGGCAAACAGCGCGACACCAATCCCGTCTGGTCCCCCGACGGCGCTCGCCTTGCTTATCTGTCCAATCGTTCCGGTCGCCCCCAGATCATCGTTCGCTACATGGATTCCGGCCTTGAATCCACCATCACCA
>CAZBTA010000449.1:0-2917 GCA_964494515.1 uncultured Bryobacter sp. | reverse complement strand
ATGTGCGTTCTTCAGCGCCTTTTCCAGCGCATCCCCCTCCAGCGGAGCGCCATCGGAGCGGGCTTCCAACTTGCCATGGGCAAATAGGCTGGCGACAGTGCAGAGGATGGCAGCGTTGGGCCAGCCATAGGGCTTGACCTCGAACTTCTCGACGATCGCCTTGACCGACGTGCGAACTCCGGTTCGGACGTTGCTTTGCGCAAAGTTCAGGATTTCCTGCTCGGCCTCGGTCAGGTTGCTGGCACCCGAAATCAGCGCGCCGTCATTGGTCTGCCTTAGGAAGCGGCCGATATCGGTCTCGGCATAGGTAGCCCCGCGCAGCATCGGCAGATTGGTGTAGACCTTGTCGACCAGCATCTGGAATGCACGCCGGACCCGCGCCTGCGGATCCTCGCCACGCAAATCCAGTTCCTCGCCGCGTACAAACAGTTGCGCCTCTGCAACCAGCGTTCTCGCCCGGGTCGAAAGATCCCGGTAGCGGTTCGCGTTTTGTTGCCCCTTTTCGCTGATGATCCGTTCAATCGAAGCTTGGGGAGCGGTCGCACGGGTCTGACGGACATATTTCTCGGTCTGCTTGTACAGAACAAGGTCTCGGGCGAAGCGGTCGTCTGCCTTGAGCAGGATCACCAGTTCGTCGTTTGACATGCTGCCCATACGCAGCGCCTCGGCATTTCCACTGTGCTCGTGGAAAGGCGTGACCACATTGATCGAAAGCTCGTAATCTCTTCCTTGAAGGCGGTCGTCGAGCTTGCGGGCAAACGAGTAGTCATGAGCCGCCCCATCATGGCGGATCTTTCGGTCCTTGATGACTCCATCAAAGATCAGTGCTTCCAATTCACGAGCGACCTCGGTGGCATCGACATCGACGTTTTTGATTTCCTGTTCGACATCCTTTTCCTCGTCGGTCAGGAATTCGAAGAGGTCGCCATTGCGCTGGATGTAGGTGTTTTGCTCCAGCAGGCTCAAAGCCGCCTCGACCCGGCGTTTGAGCGCGGTCTCATCCTCGTCAAACTTCTCACGCATGAGGATCGCGATATTGCGGGCGGTCGGCTTGAACGGCTTCACATATTTGACGAGAAACAGGGCCTTTAGAATGCGCGTGGCGAACTCGTCCCCAAGGTTGCGTTCGGCAATCTGGATGGATTGCTGAACGCTGGATTTGAGTGCCGTGCGGATCCCCTCAAACATGAGATCGAAGGTCGCAATCTGGCCAAGCTCCAGCTCAGCCAGATGAATGGCGACCTCCTGGAATACGCCCAGCATCGAACGCTCGCCGACCGAACTGTGCCGGCCTTCAAACGCGTTGTGCTGCGACAGCCCCTGGATGGCCATCTGGAACAGTGGGTACTGATACGGGATGAATGGGTAGCTGTGGATGAAGTGGTCGCGGTCCTCGAAGTTCTTCAGATGGATCGAACCATCCGCAAAATCGAACAACGTACGCATGTTGTTGCTCTCGCGGCGGTAAAGATCCGAGAGGCTCTCAACCCCCAGCTCTGTCTTTTTAAGCAGGCGCTTCTGGATCACCTCTGCAACGTCCGCGCTGTTGAGCGGCATGCGATTGGCAAAACGCGCCTGGATCTTGGAAAAGTCATTTTCCTGGCGCTCGTTCATGTCGCCAATGACGGCATTCATGTCCTGCTGCGCGGTTACGACAATCCAGGCCCGCCCACGGCACTTGGTGTTCAGACTCTCAGCGATCGTCTGGAGGTTGGTCATCAGCTTGACGTTGTCGGCGATGTACTGGCCGACCTCGTCAACGAAGAAATTGAGGCGGAAATCCTTGCCTTGAGCGTCGATGTAAGCCTTCACCTTGTCGGCGAAATCCTCGATCGAAACCTTGTAATCTGAGCGGTACTTGTTGAGAATCCCGGCGGCCTCCGAAGCGTCGGCACCGGTTGCCTGCGCATAAGCATTGGCGATGTTTGTGCCCTCAAGCAGGGCCTGCTCCCGCCCGCGCTCCCAAGGCTTGCCCGCAATCGACTGATAGGCCTCCCTGAAGGCGCTGTAGAGGTTGCGGCTATCGAGATCGCGCTCGAACTGGGCAATGTGGGCTTGCTTGCCATAGTAGCCGCAGGCCTCATCAAAGACCTTCTGGAAGACCGATAAGAGCGCATCGATCTGGTCCTTGGAAATGACATCGGCCTTCTGGTCGATGTTGAAAAGGATGCTCCTCGATGGGATCGCTACGGCACGCTTGAGGTCGGCTGAGAGGATTTCGTTATCCGCGCACTTGTCCTTGAACAAGTCATATGCCGTGGCTCCGTCGACTTTGCGGTTCTCGAGCACCAAAGCGAGCATCTTAAGAAGGTGCGACTTACCCGATCCAAAAAAGCCGGAGATCCAGGCGCCATTGGCAGTTGTGTAGTTCTTGTAGGCGTCGAGAAACTTCTCGATCTGCTTCTCGATCTCGTTGGTAAGGACATACTCCTCGAGCTCAATCCGCAGACTTGCGTCGTCATCTGCCTTGATGACGCCTTCGATCGGACGGTCTACGGGCTTTTCGAATATGTCGCGTAAAATGGTCATATCAGCCCCCTCAGACCTCGTAATTGAAGATGTTGAATGCACGATAATATTTGTCGTCGTGCAGGATTCCGAACAGATCCAGTGAGGCCCCGCTGGCCAAGGCGTGTGTGTAGTTGCCAGGGAAAAACATCAGAGTTGGCTTGTCCTTGGCCGTGCTCTGCAGATTGTTCAGCACGTTATGCGAACGGATATAGGGGAAGACTTCGCCCACGCCGGAAAGGAACAGGACGTCAAACGTCTGGCTTGCCAGCCTCTTGCCGATTTCGGGGATGAGGTGCGTCTCGGGATCAAGGACATTCTGCAAAAGCTCTTGCAGCTCGTCCTTTGTTACCCCCTGTTCGGCATCGATCAGCTCATCCCAGATCCCGCGCTCGCGGAGTATATCGAT
>CAZBTA010000448.1:0-2920 GCA_964494515.1 uncultured Bryobacter sp. | reverse complement strand
AGCCCTTGTCGACGACATCGTAAGGCATGCCCTTGGGGTAACCCGGGGTGCCGCGCATACAGGCAAAGACGGCGTGATAGATGCTGTCGAAATCGCGCCAGCCGCGGACCGTGTCATTGCCGGCATAGCCTTCGATGTAGCGCAGCTTGGTCTTCATGCGGAAGGGATTGTAAGCGAAGGGCTTGAGAGGGCTGAGCTCGGTGACAAGGAAGTCCGGGTTCTCAAGCAGCATTGAGTTGGCGCCGAGAATCAGCTTTTCAGGGACAGGATTCTTATTGATGCCCTTGCCGAGATCCATGCGGAAGTTCTGGATGGTGGGCTTGAACTTGGGGTCAACGATAGCGCGGCCCAGCGCCTCGTCGGCGATCTCGAGGTAAGCCTCGATGAGCAGCGGCGAGAGGTGGAGCGTCTCCTTGTTGTTGACAAAGCCATCGACGCTGACCGCGTCGGGAGGGAGGATCGCGGCGACATCGTCTTCAAGCCCGAGCAACTCGCGGATGGTGTTCTTGTATTGGGCCACGGTGAGGCGACGGGCGATGCCATTCTTGGGCGCCGGACGCAGCCGCGCAATGTCGATCGCCGAGCCGACCCACTTGACTACCTCTTCGCGATCAGCGGGCTTGGGCTGAGGCAACCCTTTGGGAGGCATGGTGCCATTTTCGACGCGGTGCTTGATGCCTTCCCACAAGCGGATGTGCTTGTCATCGAGCGAGGTATCGAGTTGATCGACACGGACGCCGGCAGTGGGGTTGTCAGCGTTGTGACAGCCCTGACAATTTTTCTTGAGGAAGGGTTGGACCTTGTCCTTGAAACCGGATTCAAACTCAGCGGGAGGGGCAGGATTCTGCTGCGCAGACCAGATCACTGGAATCACCGCAAGTGCAGCAAAAATAAGAGCCGAACGGACCATTTGTGCCCCTATATTAACACCAATCAATACACGCAAAAAGAAGAGGCACCGGGATGCCAATGACCAACATCTCAGTGCCTCGAGGTAACGTGGCTGTCCAACTCAAAGCATGTCGCGTGCCAAAGACAAATGGCTTGTTTTCAATGCGAGGGTCGGAAAGTGGGTGGGGTATTTCCACCAAGTGGGGGATTGGCCACACCCAGGCCCAGCTAGATGCTCAACACCGGGCAAGGCGACTCGCGGATGACGTCGTACAGATCAGACCACAAACGGCTGATCGCGCCCTGGGCGTGGCCGCGCCCAAGGATCACGAGATCGGCGGAGACAGCAAGGGCGTGGCGGCGAATGCACTGCACCGCGCTGCCCTCGCAGACGATGATATTCGCGTCGAGCTTGAGATCCCACCGTAACGACTGGAGCCGTTGCGTGGCATTTTCGATGAGTTGTTTACGGTAAAACTCGTAGTCGACATCGATGGCAGGTTGGGGGTAGCCAGTGGCATGAAACAGCGAAAGGCGGGCGCCAAAGCGGCCGGCAACGACAGCTGCGGCACGAACCACCGCCTCTGACTCATCGTCGAGGCTAACGGCACACAGCACCGAGCGCACGGGCCAGTGAGAAGGCGCATCGGGCTCGGTGGCATGAGCAGAAGTCCATACCGGCGCCGAAACATCATGGAGAACCTTTGAGACCACGCTGCCCAACAGCAGCCGGCGCAGGGGGCCACGACCCGTGGTGGGCATCATGATGAGATCGGTGCCATTGTGATTGACAAACTTGTGAATTTCTTCGGCCGTCTCGCCTTCGAGCGTGATCTGCTGATGCGGAAGCCCGGGCAGATGCTCGGCGGCGAACTGACGCAGCAGCGACTCCTGCGCGCCGCGCACATCAGCAGGAATGACGAGATCGAGCGGAGCCAATTCACCATAGAAAGCGATTGGAAGCTGGTAGCAATGCAACAGGGTGACCGGGGATTGGAACGCGGTGGCCACTTGCATCACCTGCGGGGCCATGGCTCGACAGGGATCCGAGAAATCTACGGGGAAAAGAATCTGGCGGAACGGTAGCATAAGCCTCTCCTCAACCGGGGTGCATGCAGTTGGATTGCCAATTGCAAGGAAGAGAGCATGAAGCGCGTGGAACGAATTCTCTATCCGGTCGACTTTTCAGAGCATTGTGCCAAAGTGGGGCGGGAGGTTTTCTTCATGGCCCGGCAGTTGGGGGCGGAGGTCAACGTCCTGCATGTGGCCAACGATGAAAGCAGCGAACTGCGCACGCGTCTCGATGCTTTTATTGAAGACCTGCCTGATGACGTCAGCGTTACAAGCAGCATTCGACCCGGTACGCCGGCGCGAGTGATTCTCGAAACAGCGCAGGCACTGGGCGTTGACTTTATTGCGATGCCGACGCGAGGTTTGTCGGGTTGGAAGTCGATGCTGTTTGGCTCGGTGACCGAGCGCGTGTTGCACAAGGCGGAGCATCCCGTTTGGACTGAAGGACTTGTAGCCGAGGGCACGACGCGGCTCGAGTCGATCCTGTGTGCGGTAGACCTTGGGCCAAACTCGCTAAATGTGATCCGGTGGGCGCAAATGCTGGCCGAACATTCAGGGGCGCGCTACCGGATCCTGCATGTGGGCCATGGCGACAATTCGGAGGCGGAACTGCGGCGACTGGCGGGCAAGCACGCCGAATGTGTGTTGCACAGTGGGCTGGTGGATGCGGTGATTTTCGAGGAGGCAGAGCGCATTGGGGCGGATTTGATTGTGATGGGGCGGGGTGAGGAAAGGAATACCCTCGGGCGGTTTCGCAACATCGCGCAAACGATCATCCAGCGGTCGCCGTGCGCGGTGTTGAGCGTGTGATGTGGGTGGGTGAATTCACCCAGCTGAGGCAATTCGCCCACCCGATGCAAAGAGGATGTAAAGAAATGCAAGGGCACGTATCCTCGCGTGAGGCGCGCGCGTTACACCAGTAACTGCAACAGAAACGTGTCGCCAAATCTGCGCCCCC
>CAZBTA010000447.1:0-2932 GCA_964494515.1 uncultured Bryobacter sp. | reverse complement strand
ATGAGGTGGGGGAGGCGTTGCGGTATGTGCAGCAGGGGCGGGCGCGCGGGAAGGTGGTGATAGGGGTGGATGACGGCGGGGCGTATTCCGGTTGAACCTGAGTTGACTGGGAAATGGTTAGCCGTGATTGAATCAGGGCTTGCGGGATGGCGATGCTGCGTTGGCCTCCGCCAGCGACTGGATCGCCTGCTCTCGCGAGACCGTTGGGAATTCGCGCAGGAAATCGTCGAGGGATGCGCCGGCTTCGAGGTAGTCGATCAGGTTTTTGAAAGGCACACGTGTTCCCTTGAAGCAGGGGGTGCCGTGCATGATCTCGGGATCGGAAACCACGACTGCGTTCTTCATGACACTTCGATAGTAGCTAGTTGTGGGTGGTGAGGTAGGGAGCCCGGTGTTGAGTCGGGCTCCGCTGGTTGATTGAACGTCTAGGAGCGTTCGATGGTGAGGTGGCCGGGGGTAATGGAGAAGCTGGCTTTGGTGGAGATGGGGGCGCCGGGTTTGGTGACGTAATCGACGCCGCGATAGTCGGTGCGCCAGGTGGTGGGGGTGACTTCGCAACGGACGTAGCCGCGGCGACCGTTGAAGTATTTCACCTGGGGGTTGGCGGGCATCATTTTCTCGGTGCGCTCGGTGGTTTCGGCACCGTCACCGCCTGATGAAATCGAGGTGCCGACGAATTCCGCAGCGACGCAGGGGCTGTTGGTGTTGAGCGATTCTGTGTGCAGCTGGGCAGCCCAACTCGAGTGGACGTCGCCGGTGAGGATGACCGGGCTGGCGCCCTTGCGCGAGGCGAGTGTGTCGACCAGGCGCTTTCTTGCGAGGGGGTAGCCAGACCAGGAATCCATATTCACCACTTCGTCGGGGCCGGGATCGAAGTCCTGCAGCGTTACGAAGATCTGCTGGCCGAGGACGTCCCAGGTGGCGCGGGAGGACTGGAAGCCGGAGGCGAACCATTTTTCCTGAGCGGGGCCGAGGAGGGTCTGGTTGGGGTTCTTCAGGTCCGCGCAGGCTTTCTTGAGGCCGTCGCCGCAATGTTGATCGGAACGGTACTGGCGCGTGTCGAGCATGTGGAGGCGGATGAGAGAGCCGAAGTCGGCGCGGCGGTAGAGGGTCATGTCAGGACCCTTGGGGAGCTGGGCGCGACGGAGGGGCATGTTCTCGTAGAAGGCCTGATAGGCCCAGGCGCGGCGCTGGAGGAACTCGACGCGGGGCATGCCGTTCTCGTGGATGTCATTCGCGTAGTTGTTGGAGACCTCGTGATCGTCCCAGGTGGTCATCCAGGCGAAGCGGGCGTGAGCGGCCTGGAGGAGGGGGTCGGCTTTATAGAGAGCGTAGCGGCCGCGGTAATCGTCGAGGGTGAAAATCTCGGGCTGGCCGGCGGGGCGGATCTTGCCGTTGTAGCCCTTCTCATAGATGTAATCGCCGAGGTGGAGGACGAGATCGACGTCTTCTTCGGCGAGGTGCTGGTAGGCGGTCCAGAGGCCCTGGGTGTACTGCTGGCAGGAGGCGACGGCGATGCGGAGGCGATCGACTTTAGCTCCTTGCGGCGGGGCAGTACGGAAGCGGCCGGTGGTGCTGCGTTCGCCAGCGGCAGTGAAGCGGTACCAATACCAGGTGGCGGGCTTGAGGCCCTTGAGCTCGACGTGGACGGAATGGCCGAGGGAGGGGGCGGCGACGGCTTTGTTGCGCTGGACGATGGTCTTGAAGGATTCGTCGGAGGCGACTTCCCAGGAGACTTCGACGTTGCGGGTGGCGAGGTCGGCGGGGGGATTGGTGGGGGCGATGCGGGTCCAGAGGACGGCGCCGTCGGGGAGGGGTTCGCCGGCGGCGATGCCGAGGGAGAAGGGATTCTCGAGTTTGGTCTGGGACCAGAGGGGGAGAGGATTGGAGGCGGCAAGAGCGAGGGCCGAGTTAAACAGGCGACGCGAGAGATGCATGAAGAGATGTTATCGAGGTTGTGTGAAAGTGGCGTTACGGGAACCGGGGGCGGGGTGGGGGTGTCTGAAGGAGGTATGAATGCGGTGCGATGGTGGAGCGCGGGGTTGGGGATGGTGGCGCATGTGGTGAGGGTGGGAGTGACGTACATTCAACTGGGAGCGATTGAGAATCCGCGCGTGAGAGAGTTGGTGATCGAGGACTTTGAGAGAGGGTGGCTCGAGGCGACGGGATGGTGCGGGATGTGGGTGAGCTGGCCGGCCTTGATGGCCGCTGATTTTGCCTGGCAGTGGCCGGCGTATGCGGTGATGACAGGGATGGGGATGGCGTGGAATGGCGGGAAGTATTGTGCTGAGGAGTTAGTGAGTCCGCGGGGGCACTTACTGACGAGCTTGTTTGTGCCGCTGGTGTGGATGGGCGTGGGGCCGATGGTGGGAAGGCGGTGGCGGTGGCTTGTGTGCGCCATTGGGTTGTCGATGGTGGATGGGTTTGGCTGGTTGGGATTTGTGTGGTGGGTGGTGGTGGGGGTGATGTGGGTGAGGGAACGGTATGCATAAGTGGGGGCCGTGGGTGGTGGGGATCATTATGCTTGCTGTGCATGAGGGGCTGCGGTGGATGTATCTGGGGGCGGGGAGCAGGTGGTTGTGGGAGGAGAGTTTTGAGACGTTTCTTGCCTTGCAGGATTTGGATGTGGTGGTTAGCTTGCCGGCTCGATTGGCGCTAAGGCTGGCGGAGCGGGTGGTGGAGATTGATCCGGTAGAAGCGTGGCTCGGGTTGGGGGTGGTGCTGGTGTGGCGGCAGGTGGCGGTGGTGCTGCAGCGATGGGGTAGTGGCCAGCTAACGCGAAGGGTGGCGTGGGCGATGGTGGCGGTTGGGGGGCTGCTGGTGGGGTTGATCGTATGGGCGCTGGTGATGGGGGAAGCGCAGGTGAGATTGAGAATGCTGAGTGTGGGGTGGGTGGTGATGGGGGTGGGGCTGGGAGTGGAGAGGTGGGGGC
>CAZBTA010000446.1:0-2982 GCA_964494515.1 uncultured Bryobacter sp. | reverse complement strand
ACTGATGCCGTTTGTGGTGGGGTATCTGGCGATCAATGGGATGGGCTGGATCGCTGAGGAATCGACGGAATGGGCGATCATCATCGCGAGCCTGTCGATCGGGCTGGTGCGGTTGAGCTGGAGCTACTTCAAGGAACACCGCCAGCCGGAGCCAGTGGTGTACTTCCTGATCGGGGTGTCGCTGGTGTTCATTGCCAAGAGCGTTTTCTTTGAGACGCCGGAGAGCTTTGAGCCGGTGGGCATGGTGGCGGGCGGGTTGTTTATCGGTACGGCACACTTTCGCAATCAGGCGAAGTGCAAGTGCGGCGTGCCGCATCTAGTCGGGTCGCGCCCGGATTGCTGAGATCTTGAAGCCGGTTTTGCCGTAGGGGCTATTGCCATCGACGATCTGAAACTGGCCGTAGACGCTGACCTCTTTATCCCATTCGACGCGATTGGCGCCGCCGGTTGAGACTTCCACGAGAATGATCTGATTGGCTGGGGGCGGAGGCGTGTGGATGCACATGCCGGCCTGGGGCACGAGGAGAAACTCGCTGACCTGTTCGTCCTCATCGTCAAAGGGAACCATGAAGCCGTTGATGCGGATGTTGGCGCCCACGAGGGCGGCGAGCTCGGGCGTGGTCTTGCCAGACTTGAGCTCGAGGCCGCGCAGGGTCTTCCACTGGATGGACTTGAACCCTTCAAGGGGAACGGCGCGCGGGGTGGCTGATTCCTCAGGAGGCGGAGTGGCGGAGCCGGCGGAGGCCGCAGGGGACGAGGAGTCGGGCTTGACCTCAACGGCACGGTAGGTGGGGCCGCAGGCGAGCAGGCCCAAAGCGAGCAAGATGCAGATGATACATTGAAATTGCACGGTGAAACAGGGTGTATAGCCGACATCATCGCAAGGCTCGAGTCCTCTTTGCACTCTCCGACGTTGTGCTGACGGCGATGGCATTCGTCGCCGCATACCTGACTCGATCCCTGCTCCCTCTTGAACATAACTTCTTTTTGACGGCACCGGTGAAGCTATTGCTGTTTGGCGTGGCGGCGGTGGCGAGCGTGATCTTCTGTCTGTGGGTGCAGGTGTATGACCGGCTGGACGGGGCGAACCGGTTTGTGGTGTTCCGCGAGACGCTGAAGCAGGCGCTGTTTGTGACCGTGGCGATCGTGGTGGTGGATTACTTCCTGAAGCTCGACCTGAGCCGGTTGTTCCTGCTGACGTTTGTGGGGACGCAATGTGCGCTGTTGCTCGTGTTCCGGTGGGGCTCGGGGACGTGGGCGGGGGCGATCCGCCGGGAGTTTGGCGGGGAGCAGTTTGTACTGATCTTTGGGGAAGGCGAGCGGGCGGTGGACCTGCGGCGGCAAATCGAGCAGAATGCGGTGGCGGGGACGCGCGTGCTGGGCGTGGTGAACGAAACGGCGGCCGTAAAGGACGCGCTGCGGCGGCACATTGTGGACGAGGTCCTGTTTGCGGTGGAGCCAGACCGGATCGGGGCGCTCGAAGAGATTTTTATGCTGTGTGATGAAGAGGGTGTGCGGACGCGGCTGAGTCTGGAGTTCTTTCCGCACATCAACAGCGAGTTGTATCTGGACCGGCTGGGCCCGACGCCGATGCTGACGTTCAGCGCGACGCCGACGGATGAGATCAAGCTGTTGGCCAAGCGCGCGGTGGACTTTGTAGTGGCGGCAGTGGCGCTGGTGTTAATCGCGCCGCTGCTCGGGGTGGCGGCGTTGTTGATCCGGATGACATCGGCGGGGCCGGTGATCTTCAGGCAGGAGCGGTGTGGGTTGAACGGGCGGAAGTTTACGCTGTACAAGTTCCGGTCGATGGTGGTGAACGCGGAGGCGCTGAAGGAGCAGTATGCGCATCTGAATGTGAAGCAGTTGAACTTCAAGATTCCGAATGACCCGCGGCTGACGCCGATTGGGCGATGGCTGCGGAAGTTTTCGATTGATGAGTTGCCGCAGCTGTGGAATGTGGTGAAGGGCGACATGTCGCTGGTGGGTCCGCGACCGGCGACGCCGGATGAGGTGGAGCGGTATGAGGGCTGGCAGCGGCGACGGCTGCGGATGAGGCCGGGGCTGACGTGTATTTGGGCGATTGAGGGACGGGACAAGCTGGACGTGGAAACCGTGATGAAAATGGATATGGAGTACATCGACAACTGGTCGTTGGCGCTCGATAGCCAGATCCTGCTGCGAACAATCCCCCTGGTATTGCTGGGGCGAGGAGCGAATTAGACATGCAATTATTGCCGACTGAAGAAGAAGTAGTGGAGCTGCTGCGGGAGACCGGAGCGTTGCGGACGGGGCACTTTGTGTACCCGGATGGCAGCTACACGGATGAATACCTGGGCATGCCGATCGTGCTGAGCGATTACAAGAACGCGAAGATCCTGAGCGTGGCGCTGAGCCGGAAGATCCGGGCGAATTCGGAGTTGCGGGCGATGCTGCCGCAGTTGTCGGTGGTGGCGCCGGCGACGGGTGGATTGCCGGTGGCGTATGGGGTGGTGGAAGCGCTGGGGGCGAAGAAGGTGTACTGGGCGGAGGCGGATGGGGACAGGCGACCGCAGCGATTCCGCGAGTATGTGGCGCCGCAGCCGAATGAGAAGGTGCTGCTGGTGGACGACATTCTGCGCACGGGGCAGAAGCTGATGCATTTGAAGAAGCTGGTGGAGAGCTATGGAGCTGAGGTGGTGGGGATCGCGGTGATGATTTATCAGCCGTGGCCGGATGCGCCGGATTTTGCGCCGCTGCCGTTGTACTACCTGGCGAAGCTGGACAGCTTTGCGGCGCGGGAGATTCCGGATGAGGTGAATGAGGAGCAGGAGAAGGTGATGCATGTTTGGAGCTGAGGGGCGCGGGAGGAAGAGCGTATCGGAAAACGAATTCCGGTAAAGCACCCTGGCTTTCCACGCAGTGCTTTCGTGATGACCTCATCCTTGTTAGGGAAAAAGACTATATCCTTGTGGGCCGCGGTTGTGTGCTCATTCTGGTTTCCAG
>CAZBTA010000445.1:0-3001 GCA_964494515.1 uncultured Bryobacter sp. | reverse complement strand
GCTCGGGCCATCCATGCGAAACACGCTCTCTACCTGTTTGGGCGTCATCATTCGTCTCCATCCTATCCAATAGCCGCCAAGCCGTCACCAAACGAACCGAATCATTAACTTCCCTGTTACATTGAGATCAAATGTTGAGCCTTTTTGTCCTGCTACTTGCCGTCCCCGCCGCCGCCCAAACCCAGCAAGAACTCGAAGCTCGCATCCGCCAATTGGAAGCACGCCTCGAACGGGCCGAATCTCTTATCCGCCAACTGCTCGATAAACAACCCACCGCCATCGAGACCGCCGCCGCCGCCCCACCGCCGCCTATCGCCCCCGAAGTCACCCGCTCCCAGAACCAGCCCTCGCTCACCACCGAGCGCATGCCCCAGGAGCTCCTCCCCAATCTCGGCCTCATTGGCGCCTCAAGCTCGTTCGGCGTCGGCATCAACACTGGCCCCTACTCCACCGGCACCGGCAGCTTCCTCACCGCCGGCGTCGCGTTGCCCCTCATGCGCGCCCCCGGCGGCCAGTTACTCTATGAATTCTCTGCCGGACTCACTCGCTCCTCAAGCAATCTCACTTTGACATCCAACGTCGCCCAGGTCGCTGGCGTCCCCGCCACGTTCAATACCCGCAACCGCGTCGACCTCCTGCAGGTCCTCCCCTTCGGCTTCCGGTATCAAAACACCAAATTGAGCCGCTACCGCCTCCGCCCCTATCTCACCGTTGGCCTGGGTCTTTATGTCACGATCTCCAATCAGTCCACCGCCTTCGCGGGCGCTCCCTTCGGCGGCGCTCTGATCGGCGGCCAGCTCACGCAGGCTCGCGAACTCACCGCGCTCGGCATCCCTTCCGGCCAGGGCGGCATCAACGCCGGCGTCCAGACCGGTGGCGGTCTCGAGTATCGCCTCCGCCCTCGCTTCTCGTTTGGGATGGATCTTCGCTATAACCGGCTCACCAATGGCGCCGCGTTCTTCACCATCGCGCCACGCACCACCTGGCACTTCTAGAGTGCGCCGAACAGTAGCTTCTTGCCCCGCGCCACTACACTGCCGCCAGAAGGCTCATCCGTAATGGCGAACCCGGTCGCATCCCGTAGCGCCGCCGTCGCTGGCGTCTGCAGGATTCCCCGCCCCGCCGCATCGGTCTTCATCAGCCCGCCGCTCACAATCGAGGGCGTCCCCTTGCGTAAGATCCACACCTGGTAACACCGCTCGCCCGGCAACTTCGGCAGATCATGAGCCAGCACAAGCAGCCCGCCTTGTTGCGAATAGATCGCCCGCGCACCACCACGCCCAATTGCCGCATCCACGCCTGCCATCTCTACTTGCCGCGCCCCGCTGGCTTCCACGGTTCTGAACGCCGCCCGATACTCCTCCACCAGCCGTTCAAGCTCACGCACGCGCGTCGTATCTTCTACCTTCACCACGCGCTCCCGCTCGATGATCCTCGGCTCCGCCGCCTTCTCGACAATGCGTTCCACCACCTGCGGCGGTCGCGCCTCAAGCTCGGCAATCCGCTTCAGCAAATCCGGATTCGGATCGATTACCTTGGTTTCCGTGCGCACTTCCGTCCGCACGCGCTCTGCCCCGGCCACGATCTTCTCGCGCTCCACCTCGATCACCCGCGGCGCCTTCTCCACCTCGCGCACCACTTCCACCACCCGCTCCCGCGCCGGCTGCGCGCCAAGCCAGATTGCAAATCCCACACTCGCCGCCGTCACCAGCCAGGGCCATGGCACCTGCAACTTCTTCTGTTTCTTGCCCACATGCTGCTCGAGTCGCCGCTCCACCTTGTCGCTTGGCACCACGCCTAACAGGCTCGTCCCCATCATCTGACAGGCCCCCAGCGCCTCCGCGTACAACACATTGCAGACTTTGCACCCGCTCTCGAGGTGAGCGTTCAGACGCGAGGCCTCAGGCTCCTCTAGACATCCGAGAGCTAGCGAGTCCCAGTCCGCTTCCTCCATGGCACACTTTATCTGCATACTTCCACTCGTAGCGCCTGTTTCACCTTGGCCATCCCCAGCCGGATCCGGGTTTTCACCGTCCCGAGGGATTCACCAAGCCGCTCAGCCAGCTCCGAATGCGTCAGTCCTTCCCAATAGGAAAGCTCAAGCACATCCTTCTGCTCCGGCGGCAGTGTCGCCAGCGCTTGCCTGATACTCTGCAAGTCCTCCGCTGGCATTGGCACCGTCTCATTAGGATATACGTGATAAGTGGCCCGTCTGGATTCCTTCCGCTTATGATCCAGCGAAAGATTTCTCGCTACCGTCACCAGCCACCCCAATAGCTGGCCCTTGCTCTCGTCGTATTTGTCAGGCGCGTCCCACAAACGCTGGAAAACATCTTGCAGAACCTCTTCGGCAACTTCACGGTTCTTCAAAATTTTCAGCGTAAGTGCAAACACTCGTAGGCGATAGCGACGGTAAAGGATGAGCAACGCATCCCCATCCCTTTGTCGGATTCGTTCAACCAGCTCTCCGTCGGTGAGCAACGACTCCGGCTGCATGTCTGAATAGATGACATCGAATGTTTAACAGGTGTAAAAAGGAATGCATGGATTCCCCGCTCGCTCAAGCTGTACTCTTTCATAAAGCTTGGCAACTTATGACCAGTCGCTTCCCCGACTCCGTCCACCTGGTCGAAGACAATCTGGCCACCCACTTCGCCAACGTGCCTCTCTTCTTCTTCAACCTCTCTGTCTACGACGCCCCGCTGCCTGACGCCGATTCGCTCCACCAGCTCTTTAGCGTCGCCCGCGCCCGCGGCACCCTCATCCATCACGCGAGCATCCTCACTTTTGCCACCGATCATGCCCCCGCCGACTGGCAGCAAATCGCCGAACAGGCCGGCTTCATCGTCCCCATGACCCTCACCGGCATGTATGCCACCGACCTGGTTCCCGCCACGCGCCCTTCCCCCGCTGGCCTTGAGTTCCGCTCCGCCGCCGACCCTGACGTCGCTGCCGACATCGCTGCCGTCAACACGCTCGCCTATCACATGCCCCCCGAGCT
>CAZBTA010000444.1:0-3002 GCA_964494515.1 uncultured Bryobacter sp. | reverse complement strand
GAGTGCAACATGTATGCCGCCGACATCACGCGCACCATCCCCATCGACGGCAAGTGGACAGCGCGGCAAAAGCAGGTCTACGACCTCGTCCTTGGCGCCCAGAAGGCCGTCATCGCCGCCGCCAAGCCCGGTGTGATGCTCAAAGACCTCACGCAGGTCGCCCGCAACTGGTTCAATGCCCAGGGCAAGGGCCCCGAGGGTAAGCCCTGGGGCGATTACCTCTTGCACGGCGTCAGCCACCACATCGGCCTCGATGTCCACGACCCCTATGACCCGGCCCTCCCCCTTGAAGAAGGCAACGTCATTACCGTCGAGCCCGGCCTCTACATAGCCGCCGAAAAGCTCGGCATCCGCATCGAAGACATGATCGTCATTACCCGCGACGGCGCCAGGCTGCTCACAGACGCTCTGCCCAAGGATGCCGCCGAGATCGAACGGAGGATGAAGCGCTGACGCTACCTCGCAAACAGCATCTGACGCTGGCCGGTCTGCTGGCGCTGTGCTTTGTCGTGGCTGTCGTATTCGGTTGGTCACGCATCGCCGCCCAGTTGGACGGGCAAGCTTACGACTGGATGTTCGCCAACCGCGAGCCCCGCGCGGTAACGCCCAAGTCCGCCCTGCTTGCCATTGACGAGGCGAGCCTGATCGCCATGGGAGGGGCGCGCAACCTGCGCAAGACGCTCGCCGAGGTGCTGCCCAAAGTCTGTGCGGCCAAGCCGCTCGCCGTCGGCGTCGACTTGATGTTGTCAACCGAAGAGGACCCTGAGATCGACCGCGAACTCGCCGCCGCGATGAGCCAGTGCCCCAGCGTGGTCCTGGGGGCGGACATCATCCGCCAGGAGAGCCAGTGGGAAGAGCCAATTGCGCAGTTCCGCAATGCCGCTGCCGCCCTGGGCCATGTCCACGCCGACCCTGACCCGGTCAGCCGCCGTATCCCTCTCGAGAAGGCCGTCGCCGGCCGCCGCTATTGGGCCCTCGCCCTGGAGGTCTTCCGCCTGTCCAAGCAGGCCGGACCCATTCTCGAGACCCCCACTGACCTTGAAGTCGGCGTCACCCGCGTGCCCGCCGGCCGCGACACCGCCCGTAGTGTTTATGTGAACTATGTCGGCAGCGCCATCCCTCAGGTAAGCCTCAAAAAGGTCCAGCAGCGGCCCGAAGCCGCCCTCGAGTTTAGCGGCAAGGTGGTCTTCGTCGGCTATACCGATCAGAGCGCGGCGCGCGACCGTCTGATGACGCCCATGGGCGCCCTCATGACCGGCGTCGAGATCCACGCCAACCTCTTCGAGACCCTCGAGCAGGCACAGTTCGTCACCGACGCCCCGGTCAGCCTGCCTGTTTTGCTCACCCTGATCGCCGTCGCCGGCGCTGGCCTTGTATTCGTGTTCCTCTCCGGCAGCATGGCCTGGGTTGCCGCGGCGCTATGGCTGGTGGTGGTGCACCTCACCCCACGCGGCCTGTTCGGCAACGACGTGTTTCTCGGCCCCTCCATGCTGTTTACCGGCGTCTGGCTTGCCACCATCGTTGCCGCCAGCTTCCACTACTTCGTCATCCGCAAGCAGTGGAAGCAAAGCGAAGCCGACAAGACCCGCTACCAGCAGGCGATCCACTTCGTCACCCACGAAATGAAAACGCCGCTGACGGCCATCCAGGGCTCAAGCGAATTGATGACCCGCTACAAGCTGAACGAGGACAAACAGAAGCAGTTTGCGCAGATGATCCATTCCGAGTCCAAGCGCCTCGCGAGCATGATCCAGACCTTTCTCGATGTGGAGCGCCTCGCCGAAGGTCAAATGGATCTCAAGCAGGATGTCTTCCCTCTCAGCGGCGTACTGCTCGCCGCCCTCGAGCGGGCCCGCGTCCTGGCCGAGCGCAAGGAGATGACCCTGCAGGTCGGCGCCATCCCGGAAGGCCGCATTCAGGGTGATCGGGAACTGCTCGAATACGCCTTCTACAACCTCCTCAACAATGCTGTAAAGTACTCTCCGGAACGCACTGGTGTCGAATGCGGCTGTGAGGTCAGCGAAGGTGAAGTTCGCATCGCCATTCGTGATCACGGCATGGGTATGGATTCAAACGACCTCAAGCGCATTTTCGACCGCTTCTATCGATCCAGGCGAGCGGAAGAGAGCGGAATTAGTGGAACCGGCATTGGCTTGAGCATCGTAAATGAAATTGTGAAGCAGCACGCCGGTCGCATTGCGGTCGAAAGTAAGCTGGGGGAGGGAAGTGTATTCACCGTGATTCTGCCCTTTCGGGCCGGGCCTCCGGTAGACTCGGAAGTAGATAATGCCAATCAACGCACCACTATTGCTCGTTGAAGATGATACGAGCGTTAGGAACACGCTGACCACTTTTCTGGACCTCGAAGGCTACCAGGTTGAAGCGGTCTCGAGCACCCGTGCGGCCATGGAGAAGCTGAGCGCGGCGAGTTATCCGATCGTGATCAGCGACATTTATCTCGATGAGCGGACGGGGCTTGATGTGTTGCGGGCGGCCAAGGAATCAAACAGCGATTGCCGGGTGATCCTCATGAGCGCGCGTGGCAGCATGGAAACCGTGATGGCCGCCACCCGCGGCGGGGCCTTCGAGTATCTGGCCAAGCCCTTTGAGCTCGATGAGCTGCTGGGCGCCATTCAGAAGGCCGAAAAGGAGATCGAGGGCGCCGGTGAAGTCGACCGTGAGACCACCATCGACGACCTGCCCGAGACCGAGATGATCGGCAGCTCGATGAAGATGATCGAGATCTACAAGACCCTGAGCCAGGTGGCCCCCACCGACGCCTCGGTGCTGATCACCGGCGAAACCGGCACTGGCAAAGAGCTGGTCGCCCGTATGATCCATTCAAACTCCAAGCGCGTCGTCGGGCCCTTCGTCCCCGTCGACTGCGGCAGCATCGCGCCCTCACTGCTCGAAGCCGAATTGTTCGGCTCGCTCAAGGGTAGTTACACCGGCGCGGATCGTGATCGTACCGGTGTTTTTGAAGCGGCGCATCGTGGCACGGT
>CAZBTA010000443.1:0-3004 GCA_964494515.1 uncultured Bryobacter sp. | reverse complement strand
CCGACGAAGGCGGCGGCGAGCAGGATGATCTTGGGCTGGGGCTTGCCAGCGTACTGGCGGTAGGTCTTTTCGTAGTCGGCCTGCTGGCGGCGGGTCCAATCGTCGTCGCGATAGGGGTTGAGGACGTGGGTGTTGTAGTAGATCCAGGCGCCAGTGCCGATGAAGGCGGCGGCGAGCAGGATGGTGGAGGCGAGGACGGGAGTGGTGAAACGCTGGCGGGCGTTGGTGAGGCGGGCGGACCAGGAAGTGTCGGTACCGCGGCGGATGAACAGGAGCGCAACGACGCCGAGCAGGAGGGAGAAGAGGGTCCAGTAGGCGTTGAAGGCGAGGAGCGGCTGGGCGAAGTGGCCGTAGCCGTTCATGTCGGAGTAAGTGTAGTTGGGCGTGGAGAAGAAGAGATAGAGGCGATCCTGGAAGCCGTAACTATAGACGACGGGGATGAGGATGTTGATGCCGATGACGAGGCCGTGGGCGAGGAACTTGTTGGGGCTGAGCGTGTGGCAGAGCAGCGTGAACAGCGTGTACTGGAGGATGAAGGCGAAGTTGACGAGGAAGATCTCTTTGAAGTAGAGATGGAGCTCGAAGTTGAAGTAGCCGAGGCTGGCCTGGGCGGCGACGCCGAGGACGCAGAGGATGGCGAGGATGGCGACCTGGATGAAGGTGAGGGAGAGGAACTGGCTGGCGAGTTGGACCCAGTTGCGGGAGGGCGTGGTGTCGTGGAGCTGGTCGAAGCGGAGGTCGCGATCTTTCCAGACGAGTTCGCCGGCGAAGAGGGTGGTGATGATCAACAGGAAGAGCTGGTAGCCGTTGATGATGTTGACCATGATGTAAGTGACGGGGTAGCGGGAGGAGTCGGAACCCTGGCCGGCCTGGCGCGCGTCGACGACGAACATGAGGGCGACGAGGATGAGGATGGCCCAGAAGGTGAGCTCGCGGGTGATGAAGCGGATACGGAAGCCGGTGAGGGCACGGAGCTGGGAGAGAGAGTCTGGCGCGATGCGGACCTGAGGCAGGGTGATGCGATCGGCGACGGGGAGGGGGCGGAGGTCTTCCTGTTCGACGGGCTTGGACTTGCGGGCGCGGCGGGCCGTGAGCTGTTCGACCGAGAAGGGGAAGAAGCGGAAGAGCGCGATGACGGACAGGAGCGAGAGGCCGAGCCAGAGGAGGCGGTTATAGAGCAGGGGGCCTTCGAGGGCGAACAGGAGCGTGTTCTTGTCGGTGATGGACCAGTAGCGGGTGGTGGTGGAGAAGGTGACGAGGCCGATGGGGTCGAGGACGGCGGGCCAGAAGGTATTGAGGTTGTTGGGGTCGCGGAGGACGAGGCTGGCGGAGATGAGATAGACGCCGAGCAGGATGACGCCCTGGAGATAGACGATGACGAGATTGCGGCTGAGGGCGCCGATGGTGAAGAAGAGGGCGCCGCAGAAGACGAGCTGGGTGGAGACGAAGAAGAGCCAGGGCTGGAAGTGATAGATGGGGACGTTGGGCCCGAAGCGGAGCGCGTCGGCCCAGGGCATGTAGGGGCCGAGGAAGGTGCCGATGGGCATGGACAGGAAGACGAGGAAGGCGACGAAGTAAGTGCCGAGGAGGCGGCCGCCGAGATAGTCGAGCTTACGGATGGGTTTGGTGAAGAGGATCTGGTACATGCCCTCTTTGAAGTCGCGGAGGATGGCCATGCCGAACATGCCGGAGAGGACGAGCGTGCCGAAGGCGGAGACGGGGAGATAGATCTGGCCGAGGCCGTAGGGGGAATTGACGAAGACCTTGCCTCCCTGCCCCGGGCCGAAGTTGTTGACCGAGGCGGCGAGGAGGCAGAAGGCGAAGAAGGTGAGGAAGTAGACGTAAGTGGAGATCTGGCGCAGGCGGAACTGCACTTCGAAGCGGAAGAAATCGAAGAACATGGGTGGCGACCTCGTGAGTTAGTTGACGTTGGTGAGTAACTGGTGGAAGTAGACGTCCTCGAGATTGGCGGGGACGGCGGCGAAGCCGTCGCCGGGAGGCGTGTCGGAGTAGACGCGGATCTGGGTGAGGCCACCGATGAGCTGGGTGGAGATGACCTGATGGGACTGCTGGTAGGAGGTGAGCTCTTCGGAGGGGGAGAGGGCCTTCCAGTAGATCTTGCCTTCGAGGGAGGCGATGGCGTCCTCGGGGGCGGACTCGATGAGGACGCGGCCTTTGTTGATGACGGCCATGCGGGAGCAGAGCTGGCGGACGTCCTCGACGATGTGGGTGGAGAGGATGACGATGCGATTGGCGCCGATGGAGGAGAGGAGATTGAGGAAGCGGTTGCGCTCGGTGGGGTCGAGGCCGGCGGTGGGTTCGTCGACGATGATGAGGCGGGGGCTGGCGAGGAGGGCCTGGGCGATGCCGAAGCGTTGTTTCATGCCGCCGGAGTAAGTGCCGAGGTTGTTCTTGCGGACGTCCCAGAGATTGGTCTGACGGAGGAGGCTCTCGACGATGGACTTGCGTTCGCCGGCGGCAGTGATGCCTTTCATGACGGCGAGATGATCGAGGAGGAGCTCGGCGGACATTTTGGGGTAGACGCCGAATTCCTGGGGCAGGTAGCCGAGGAGTTTGCGGACTTCGTCCTTCTGGGTGAGGACGTTGAGGGAGTCGAGAGTGATCTCGCCGTGATCGGCTTCCTGGAGGGTGGCGATGGTGCGCATGAGGCTCGACTTACCGGCGCCATTGGGGCCGAGGAGGCCGAACATACCGGTGGAGATGGTGAGATTGAGATCGCGGAGGGCGTGAACGCCGTTGGAGTAGGTTTTGGAGAGATTCCGGATTTTAAGTTCCATCGTTATCCTCGTTACGAATTGCCCTACATGATAGCCCAATGGGCCAAAGGGGGCATGACTTTATGGGAGACGGCTGAGGCGGGGCGGATCTTACACGTCGCCCCACAAAAAGGGCCCCGAAGGGCAGAGTGGGGCTGGTGACAGGGCAAGGGCCGCGTGTGCTGAGCCTTGGGGGTGTATGCAGTTGTCAAAGATCGGTAAACCGC
>CAZBTA010000442.1:0-3014 GCA_964494515.1 uncultured Bryobacter sp. | reverse complement strand
ATATCCCGGCCCGCTACGTTTCCGGCTATCTCTTCCACGGCAAGAATCATCACGATCGCAGCGTCGATGGTGCTTCCCACGCCTGGGTCGAAGCCATGCTCCCCGGCCTCGGCTGGGTCGGCTTTGATCCCACCAACAATCTCGTCGCTGGCCTCCGCCACATTCGCACCGCCATCGGTCGCGATTACTATGATGTACCTCCCACTCGCGGCACCTTCCGCGGAGTTGCCCAGAGCGATCTCGACGCGCTCGTGCGCGTCACCATGTCCGAGGCGCCCATCATCGAAGATCCCGTCAAGGAACTCCTCTTCAACGCCAACCCGCCCGTATTCGGCGAGCGCATGGCCCAGATGGACGACTACATCGCCATGCAGCAACAGCAGCAACAACAGCAGCAGTAGCCGCTAGCGCTGCTCATTCCACAACACGATCAGATTCTGGGTCTGGCCTCCAATGCAGGCCAGATCCTTTCTTTTGTCCCCATCAAAATCCGCCGTCACACACGAGCTCGTGGCGATCTTCCCATCAAGAATGGCCGTCGTCTTCCATTGCTTGGTCTTCCTGTCGAGCTTCGCATAACGCAGCGTGTAATCCCCCTTGCGTGACCCGTACACCACCTCTTCATCCCCATCCCCATCAAGGTCCACCGCCAGCACCGTGTGCCCCTCATTCAGCTTCGCCTCAAGCACCGTCCGCTCATACTGCTTGCCCACCGGTGCGTACACGGCAAACTCATTCCCGTGCCACGGGTCGATCGTCGCCAGATACTTCTTGCCCCCCGCCCTTGCCACGGTCACATCGCTCGACCCCACCTTCGGCCATTCCCCCGGCGCTCCCGCGTGCAGGATGCGCCGCTCATACCCGCCACCCTTCTTCGCCTCAAGTAGCGCAATCCCGTTAAAGCTCGCAGTCAATATGTCCATCCGCCCATCGCCATTAAAGTCATCGACGTGCAATCCGTGCATCACCCCACCGTCTTCTTCGTTGATCACCACCCGCTTCAACTCCTTGCCCTGATATGCCACCAGCGGAATCTGCCCGCGATAATCGGGCGGCGCTGTCTTCGGGTCCGCCAGCGGCGCGTTGATAAAGGCCCCATTCGCCACCTTCAGCCGGTGTGAGGTGGGGATCGCGTCGATCTCCCTGCGCTTCCACTCGGCTGTCACATCGCCACCATGTTCAAGGATCGATACCGTCCCCTTCGACTTCGCGGGCGTGCTCGAAAAATCATGCACCAGCATCACCTCCGGCACGCCATCGCCGTCCAGGTCCATCGCCGCCACGTTGATTGGCTGATTCAGTCCCCGCGCCATCGTGTGCCGTTTCCATTCCGCCCCGCGCTGCCCCGGGTTCTCAAACCAGTCCAGCCGGTCCATCCCTTGTGCGAGTCCGATCAGGTCCATGCGTCCATCCCGGTTCAAGTCCACGGCCAGCGTTTGATAGCCCCCGCGCAGATCTGTCGCCAGTGTTTGCGGCTCAAAGTGCTGGGCCAGAAGGAGCAAAAACAGGGCTTGCATGGCTCCTAGCCTATCCCATGAAAATAATTTGGCAACGATCTGCTCCTTTAGACGTACTAGAGGAAGAACGCTCCTTTTGGATGTCTACATGAAAGATCGCGCCGAACTCCTCCAGGGCACCCTGGACCTCATCGTCCTCAAGACGCTCGACACCCTCGGGCCCCAGCACGGCTACGGCATCGCCCAGCGGATTGAGCAGGTTAGCGAAGGCCTGCTTACGCTCAATCAGGGCACGCTCTATCCCGCCCTCATCCGCCTCGAACAGCGCGGCTGGCTCACCAGCGCCTATGGCCCGAGTGAGAACAATCGCAAGGCCCGCTTCTACTCGCTCACGCGCGCCGGGCGCAAGCAACTCAGCTCTGAGCTCGACCAGTGGCGCCTCACTGTTTCCCTGATGTCCCGGCTACTGGAGGCCCAATGAGACGCCTGCTCGATTTCTTCCGCTCCCGCCAACTCGATCGTCGCCTCGAAGAAGAGTTCGCCCACCACCTCGCCATGCTTGAGGACAAATACCTCGCCGCCGGACATCCGCCCGCTGAGGCCCGTCGCCTCGCTCGCCGCGAGTTCGGCTCGCCGGCTCTTCATCGCGATGCTCATCGTGACGTGCGGGGCCTGCCGTGGCTTACGGATTTCTTCAATGACCTGCGTCATGCCGCGCGCCAACTGCGCCTGTCCCCACTGTTCTGCGCCATCGCCATCCTCACCATGAGCCTCGGCATCGGCTCGAGCACAGCCATCTTCACTCTGGTCAATGCCGCGCTTCTGCGTGAGTCCCCATACCCTGAGCCCGCGCGCCTGCGCGACATCACTCGCACCACGCGCGAGCGCACCGGCTGGCCCATCTTTGATAGCAATCAGTTCCTCGCCTTCCGCAATGCCGACACCGGCTTTGCCCACATCGCCGCCGCGCGCGATCGCGGCCGCATCAACTGGATCCACGACGGCTCAGCCTCCGAGCTCACCGTCCTCCGCGTTTCGGCCGACTACTTTCACGCCCTCGGCATCCTGCCCCAATACGGCCGCGACTTCACCCGCGCCGACGAAGCGGGCACAGTCGACACCACCGTCATCATCTCCGCCCGTCTTCTCGCTCGCCTCAATGGCCGCATGGATTCACCGCTCAACCTCGGTGGCAATCCCCATGCCATCATCGGCGTCCTGCCCGCCGATTTTCCCGAGCGTGAGGTCGACCTCTATGTCCCCATGCACCCGCGCCCCGTTCAGGATGGCGACAACATCCATGTCTTCGGCCGCCTTGCCGCCGCCACGCCCCCCGCCCGGGCCGCCGAGGTCTGCTCGCGCATCTTTACCGACCTTCTTGCCCGCGAGTACACCAACATGTCTGGCGAGCTTAAAATCTCCCTTGAGCGCTACGGCAGTGTGGAAGGTCGCGAGTACAAGGCGCCTCTGCTGGTCCTCAGCGGTTCGGTTGGGTTGATCCTTCTCATCGCGTGCGTCAATCTTTCGAGCCTTCTGCTGGCTCGCGCCTCTTCGCGC
>CAZBTA010000441.1:2224-3015 GCA_964494515.1 uncultured Bryobacter sp. | reverse complement strand
GGCCACCAAAACAGGAAACAGCGGATTCGCGTTGTGAAATGGCATGGGCAAGCGGTCTGGATTAAGGAACAGAAGCCAGTTGGTTTGATTGACAAAGCCGAGGCCTTCCATGAGATTTCTGGCGACGATCAACAGATAAGCGCTGTCGTGGGAAAAAGCTGGAGTGCTTAAGGGATCGACACCAAAAGAGGGAAGTCGCAGCAGACAGTAGAAAATCAGCAGGCCCCAAATTGCCCGTTGGGGATACTTTTCAAGCCATTGCTGCATAGAGAATCATCGAAATCTTGCCGATTGTACCATTGGGCTCAATTTCCAATTTCCGGAAACGGCTACCATCAAATAAGCAGCAGAAATCATGATCGCCACCCCACCCCCAGCCCCGCAGCCAGCCTTTGCCGGCCCAGCCGCAAAGCTCGGCCGAACGTTTGCGGCCATGTTCCCCGCTCACTGGTCTGATGATGAGCGCAATATGGTGCGGCAGTTTGGTTTTCTGCTGGCGCTTGGCGCCATATTCCTCCGCATCAGCAACGTTCATGAATTATTGAGCTATAGCTATGGCGTTCCTTACCTGCTTTATCTGTTTGCTCCGCCGGCACTGATTACAGGGATTTTGTCGGGTGGGCTGCGACGCGTATTTTCCGCCAAGCCAGCTGTTTTCTGGATTTTCTTCTGTCTGTGGTTGTTGATGACATTGCCGTTCAGTAGCTGGCGTGCCGGATCGGTCGGCCTGGTCTCCAGCTATCTCAAGACTGAGTTGCCATTCCTGCTGATCTTCGGAGGCATTCTGCTCA
>CAZBTA010000441.1:0-2214 GCA_964494515.1 uncultured Bryobacter sp. | reverse complement strand
CACCTGGCGTGAGTACAAGATCGCCATGTATGTGATGGTGATCGCCACAGCGGCCGTGCTGGCCACCAGCACCGCGTTTTTGGATAACAGCTATGGTCGCGCCGCCATCGAGTTTGGCACCATTGGCAACGCCAACGACCTCGCCGCTCACCTGATCTTCACGCTCCCGTTTCTCTACTTCGCCATTGTGGCGCCCAAGATCTTCTTCCCCATCCGCTTGGTGGCGCTTGCCTGCGTGATGGGTTCGATCTACTACATTCTGGCTTCAGCTTCGCGTGGCGCCTTTATTTCGCTGGTCGCTTTGACGCTGGTCGCGCTGTTTCGCGCCAGCGCCAAGCAGAAGATGGCGCTTGTTGTGCTCGCGCCGATCGCGATCGCCGTGGGCCTGGCGATGATTCCCAAGAGCAACTTTGCCCGCATCTTTTCAATATTTGGCGATAGCGTGGTGGCCCAGATCGGCGATGTCTCGGTGGACGAAGCCGCGCAATCCAAAGAGAAGCGCATGTACCTGCTGCAGAAGAGTATCGAGTTCACCATCCGCCGGCCGATCTTTGGTGTAGGCCCAGGCAATTTTGCGACTTTTGAAGGCCTCGAGTCGCGCCAGGCGGGTTTGCATGGCGCCTGGAACCAGACGCACAACGTCTACACGCAGATCTCAAGCGAGTGCGGCATTCCGGCACTGCTCTTCTATCTGGGTGCCATGATCGCTACCTTCAAACTCGCGAGCAAAACCTACAAGCAGGCCAAGCAATACAAGGATTGTGAGGACATCTCCATTGCCGCTATCAGCCTGATGATGTGCATGGTGGGCTTCGGCATCTGTATCACCTTCCTCACCATCGGCTACCGTTTCTATCTGTTGGCATTGGCGGGCTTTGCCACCGTGCTGTACAACCTGGCGCAAGCACGCTTTGCCCAGGCGGCAGCGGCCACGGCACAACAATCAGTGCCGGTGGGTCCCCGTGGCATGACGCTCCAGCCAATGCTCAAGAAGCAGCAGATACCACAGCTGCCGCGGTATTGAGCCCTGGCTTAAGCCCTCATCGACGGCCTTGCGCAGCGGCTCCTGCCGCACCCATCCCTGCGCCGCCAGGCGGCTTTCCCCGCGGATGCGATCCCATAACGTCTTCCAGCGCGGATCACATAACCAGCGCGTGATCGGCACGGTGAAACCCTGCTTGCGGCGCGTGGCAATGGCCGGATCGACACGCCGGCGGACAATCTCCCGCAGTACCGCCTTGAGCGCACCGCCATGGAAATGGATATCTGGCGGTAGCTGGGCGGCAAACTCCCACAAACGATGATCCAGAAATGGGGAGCGCGCCTCGAGGGCGCTGAACATCGTGCCGCCATCAACCTTCGTCATGAACTCACCGGTAAAGTGCAGGCCCCAGTGATGCTGAAACACCTCGGCCAGGAGGTTGCGGGCCGACTGCCGTGAGCTTTTGAGGGCGCGCTGTGGCAAGACGTGTCCGGCCAGGCGTTCGCCCAGAATTCCGCGCTCGATCAGATACGGCAAACCATCATGCCTCCGGGCCCAGGCCGCCAGGCCACCCGTAGCGTAATCAAGCAGGCTACCGGCACGCCGCAACACCTCGGGCCCCTGCAATAGCGGCACCATGGCTCCTGCCATGCCTGCTACCGGGCCCGGGAGAGCGTTAGCCAGCTTCTGCGCTCGCCAGGCGTTGGCAAAGAAAGGGTAACCGAGAAACACATCGTCGCCCCCGTCACCTGTCAGCAACACCGTGGCGTTTGGTTTGATGGTGCGGGAGATGTGCAGAATCCCAAGTGCGGATTCTGATCCGAAGGGCTCGGCATAAGCGGCCAGCAATTCGTCAATTGGCGCACTCTCCCCGGCCGACATGTTGAAGACCTCATGCGGGATACCAAGCTTTTGCGCGATCGCAATGGCCGCGGCCGATTCATCGCTTTCATCCCCCGGCGTCCCCACGGTAAACGCTTTGACGTTGGCGTTTAGCCGGGCCATGGCCCAGCAAACCAGTGTTGAGTCCACGCCACCACTCAACAGGGCTCCGATCGGCACATCGGCCTGCAGTCGCAGGCGTACGGCTTCAATCAGTAGCTCTTCGGTGCGTTCGACGGCTTCGTCAAATGAGATACGAGAGTTTGGATCCACCCCGGGTAGTGACCAATAAGGCGAGATGCGGATTTGGCCGTTTTTCCAGTGAAGGATTGAACCCGGCGGCAGTTTGG
>CAZBTA010000440.1:0-3019 GCA_964494515.1 uncultured Bryobacter sp. | reverse complement strand
TGCTCGGCGTCTTCTTTGAAGGTGGAGATCTGGTCTTCGCCCGACATCAGCAGGCGGACCGAGTTGGCGACATCGCTGACGCGCACGCCAAGGTCGGAGGCGAGGTTACGGTCGATGTTGACCTGGAGCTCGGGGTTGTTCAGGTTGAGGTTGACCTTGACGTCAACGATTGAAGGCTCTTTGGCCATCTCGGCGTTGAGCTGCTTGGCGAAGACGACAAGCTTGTTGATGTCGGGGCCGAGCAACTGCAGGCGGATGGGAGCGAACGCGTCACGGCCACCGAGGATGTTGGGGAACGTGATGCGCGGACGGGTATAGGCGTAATCCTTGATGACCTCGCGGACCTTCTGGCCCATCTCGGTGATGGAGGCGCGCTGGTCTTGCGGCTTGAGGAAGATGTTCAGCTGCGCCATGGTGACGCGCTGCAAGAAGCCGGCGGTGGCGGGCACGACAGCGGTGACGCCGTCGATCTTCTCGAGCTTGCGAGCCATCTCGAGGGCGACTTTTTCGGTGCCTTCAAGCGAGGTGCCCTCGGCGGTTTCGATGAAGACGCCGAGCTCGTTCTGATCTTCCTGCGGCATCCAGTCTTTACCGATGCGGTCGTAGAGGTAATAGGTGGAGACAAGCGTCGCGATCGAAACGGCGACGATGACGTAGCGGTGATTGAGCGACCAGACAAGCGTGCGCTCGTAGATGGCTTCCATCCAGCCGCGCTCATGGCCGTGGGAGGGCTTACCGTCTTTCTTCGGCTGCTTCTTGAGCATGCGGGCCGCGAGGGCGGGCGTGAGCGTGAAGGCGACCAGCATCGAGACGAGAATCGAGACGGCCATGGTCCAGCCGAACTGATTCAGGTAGCGTTTGGCGTAGCCGGAGATGAACGCGATGGGGATGAAGACGATGACCAGCGAGAGCGTGGTGGCGATGACGGCGAGGGAGATTTCCTTCGTCGCATAGAGCGTGGCCTCTTCGGGCTCCATGTCGGTCTCATTCAAGACGCGGTAGATGTTCTCGATGACGATGATCGCGTCGTCGATGACGATGCCGACGGCGAGAGTGAGGCCGAGTAGGGTCATCGAGTTGAGCGTGAAGTCGAGCGCCTTGAGCACGGTGAACGTGGTGATGATCGAGGTGGGGATGGCGATCGAGGAGATGAAGACGGTGCGCCAGTCGCGGATGAAGATCCAGATGATGAGCGAGGCGAGAAGACTGCCGAGAACAAGGTGCTCTTCGAGGGCGGCGACCGAGGCGCGGATGTAGGTGGCCTGCTCGGAGATGACGTTCAACTGAACGCCGGGGGGAAGCTGCTTCTGGATCTCGTCGAGCTTGGCGGTGAGGCCATCGACGACTTTGACGGTGTTGACGCCCGTCTGGCGGCGGATCTCGATGAGGACGGCCGGGGTGCCCTTGTAGTAGGCGAAGCTGCGGCGCTCGCTGGTGCCGTCTTCGACCTGGCCGACATCCTGCATGCGGATGGGCGAGCCGTTGACGTTCTTGAGGATGATGCGGTCGAAATCTTTGATCGACTCGACGCGACCGAGAGTGCGGACGCCGAGCTCGGAGGCGCCCTTGACGATGCGGCCACCGGGGGCTTCGACGTTCTCGCTGGTGACCGCCTGCTGCACCTGCTGGGCGCTGAGGTTGTAGGCGTTCATCTTGTCGATGTCGAGGTAGACGTTGATCTGGCGGTTGGTGCCGCCCTGGACGTCAACGATGCCGACGCCGTCGACGGTCTCAAGCCCGCGGCGGACGACCTTGTCGGCGAGCTCGGTGAGGTCGCGGACAGGGCGCGTGCCCGAGAGCGAGACGCGCATGATGGCTTCGGAATCGAGGTCGCTCTTGGTGACGGTGGGAGCAAGGGCGTTGGGCGGGAGCTTGCGCTGGGCCGAGGAGACTTTTTCGCGAACGTCGTTGACGGCTTCGGCGATGTCGCGATCGAGCACGAAGTTGATCTGCAGGTTGGCCGAGCCCTCGGTGACGCGGGCGACCAATTCGTCGATGCCGGCGACGGAGGCCACGGCTTCCTCCATGGGGAGGACTACCTGGCTGACCATTTCCTCAGGGCTGGCGCCCGGGAGGTTGATGCGGACGTTTACGGTTGGGACGTCGGACTTGGGAAAGAGGTCGACCCCGAGGTCCATGAAGCTGAACACGCCCATCACGACGAGGAACATGATGAGCATGAGCGCGAAGACGGGTCTTTGAACGCAGATTTCGCTAAGGCGCAAGAGGCAGACTCCTTCGAAAGATTAAGATGATTGTAGCGAGAGCAAAAGTTACTTTTCATGAAGATTGCATTTTTGTTTCCCGGCCAGGGCTCACAGTTTGCCGGAATGGGCAAGGAGCTGGCCGAAAACTTCCCCGTGGCGAAGGCCACTTTTGAAGAGGCCGATGACGCACTGGGTTTTGCCCTCTCGAAGTTGTGCTTCGAGGGCCCGGAAGAGGACCTGAAGCAGACGGAGAATACGCAGCCCGCGCTGGTGGCGACCAGTGTCGCCGCGCTGCGCGTGCTTGAAGAACTGGGGGCCCCGGCGCCCGCTTTTGTGGCGGGACACAGCCTGGGCGAATACTCGGCGCTGGTGGCGGCCGGGAGCCTTGGGTTTGCCGATGCGGTGCGGCTGGTGCGCAAACGCGGGCAGTATATGCAGACGGCGGTGCCGGCCGGGGTGGGCGCGATGGCCGCCATTTTGAAGATGCCGATTGAGGCGCTGGACGGCGTATTGGCCGCCGCGGCGCAGGGCGAAGTGGTGACGGCGGCGAACCTGAACTCGCCGGACCAGATCGTGATCGCAGGCCACAAGGGCGCAGTGGAACGCGCCATGGAAGGCGCAAAGGCGGCGGGCGCCAAGCGGTGTGTACCGCTGCCGGTGTCGGCCCCGTTCCATTGCCCGCTGATGAAGCCGGCGCAGGAGATGCTGCGGGTGGACCTGGACGCCACGGAATTCAAGCCGCTCACGGTGCCGCTGGTCAACAACTGGCAGGCACGGGTGATCACCAGCGGCGAGGAAGCGCGGGTGGGCCT
>CAZBTA010000439.1:0-3022 GCA_964494515.1 uncultured Bryobacter sp. | reverse complement strand
GAGATAAACCCGTACTCGAGATATTCGTTGACGGCATCGGCGTTAAGGCTGCTGGTGAGCCCGCCCTGCCATAGTGCTTCGGCGGTGGAGGCAAAGGCAAAGCCGTGCGGGCCGTGCGCATAAACGAATGGCTTTACGCCCATGCGATCCCGAACGGCAAACAGCTCACGCTTGCGCTCATCCCAAATGGCAAAGGCATACATGCCGCGCAGCCGTGGCGCCATGGCCTCGGCACCCCATTGCTCATAGCCCCGTACCAGCACTTCTGTATCGCAATGCGAGCGAAAGCGATGTCCGGCGGCTTCGAGCTCGGCGCGCAATTCGAGAAAATTGTAGATGCAGCCGTTGAAGACGATGCCCACCTGACCATCGTCAGAAAGCATGGGCTGATGGCCGGCCGGGCTTAAATCGAGGATCGCCAGGCGACGATGTCCCAACAAAACCCCGGGCCAAGCCGCTTTGCCTTCGCTGTCGGGCCCACGGCCGGCGAGGTTGTGCAGCATCCTCTGCAGTACTTGATCAGGATCCGGAGCCGAACCGGAGGGGAGAAAACCCGCAATGCCACACATAAGACTTATCTTCGTACAGGTAATCTAAGAACTTGATACCGCACAAAGCAATCTCGATTCTGCTGGTTTGTGATGGTTACCCTCCCGTGCTTGGCGGCAGCGAGGTGGAGGCACAGCGCGTAGCCCGCGCTTTGCGCGATCGCGGCCATACCGTTCGTGTTCTCTGCGCCGGCCACGAGGTGATGCCGGCGGCCGGCTGGTGGACGGATCCCTATGGCACCCCCGTCAAAGTGATCGGCAAAGGCCATACTGGAACCGCCCTGCACCGCGCTTTTGCCCTGGGAGTGGTGGCCGAGATGGTGCGGCTTCGCAAGCAATACGACATCGTGTACTTCCTGATGCAGGGGTTGCATCTGGCGGCCGGCCTGCCGGTGGCGCGGTTGCTTGGCAAGCCGATTTTGATGAAGATATCCGGCAGCGGCATCATCACGATCATGCGCAAAAGCTTTCTCGGGCGCCTTGAGCTCGGTTGGTTGGATCGCTGGGCCAGCCGTGTGATGATCCTCAACGATGGCATCGCCGAGGAGGCACGCGAGGCGGGTATCCGGCAGGAACGGTTGTGCTGGATGCCGAATCCGGTGGATGTCGAGGAGTTTGCCCCGGTGGACGCGCAACGCCGGGCTGAATTGCGACAGTCGTTGGGGCTTCCGTCGGATGCTCCGGTTATGGTTTTTGTCGGCCGGCTGGCGCCTGAAAAACAACTGGGTTCGCTGCTCGACGCGTTTGCCATCGTGCGGCGGACGCGCCCCGATGCTGTTCTGGGTTTGATTGGAGACGGCCCGATGCGACAGGATCTCGAGCGCCAGGCTGCAGCGCTGAACCTCGGTGAGGTGGTCCGGTTTGCCGGTCGCCAACCGATGAGCCGTGTGATTGAGTGGCTGCAGGCAGCCGATGCGTTCACGCTGGTTTCGTCACTGGAGGGCTTTCCGTGTTCGCTAGTGGAAGCCATGGCGGCGGGCTTGCCTGCGGTGGTGAGTCAGATCCCAGCCAATGAGCAGCTGATTGTGGCCGGCGAACAGGGCTGGCTCGCCAAAATGGGAGATCCGCACTCGATCGCTACGGCATTGCTGCGGCTGATGGATTCCCCCACAGAGTCCATTCGCATGGGCCGTCAGGCCAGACAACTGGTGGTGGACCGGTATTCGACCGAGAAAGTATTGTTGCTCTACGAGGAGATGTTTAACGCCGTGCTGGCGGAGCGGCGCTGACCAGTTGCTGACACCGTGAGCGATTCTCCGGCGTATCAGGCAGTAGCGAAAAGCCATCATCGCCGGTAGAGGGGCCGAGGGTAAAGCCTCGGAAGAAGATGGGAAAGTCAGCCCACTTCACGCGGGGGTCGTCCCTTCCACCCATAACCATTCCGCCGCGGGCCGTTCGGCGAGGCCACGGCGCGAGATCCATACCTGCCGGCCTTCGGCCCAGGCGGAAAGTACCTGGGTCGCGAATTCCTGCCGCCACTGCGGTGTATGCGCGGAGCTCAGCTCGACAATCCGGTTGGTCTCATAGCGGCGGCGGCCGATGCGCTCGTCGAGCGGAACCAGATGTGGATAGAACAGAAACCAGTCGCGGATGGTGAGCCCCAGGACGAGCGCCCTGGGGGATTGCATTTGAGCCTCGAGTTCATTCTGTCGCTGGATGGTTTTGGCGTATTGCTGCTGATTGCCAAAGGTCATCTCAACGGCATTCAGCAAGGGCATGCCTACAAGGAAGGCAAGCAGCGGCCAGCGCACCAGCGCATGGTTCCAGTCGTTTTCAAGAACCAGCGCCATGGCGAGAAAGAAAAACGGGATACCGGGCATGTAGCGCTCTGTTGACGACGGCTCCAGGATAAACAGCGCAAAGAACAGCAGCGGGCCCAGGCCAAGCCAGAAGGCGCGAGCGATTTCACGACGTTTTGTGGCAACGACCATGCGCCATACGAGTACGAGGGTGGCGGCGAAGCAAAGCCCGGAGCGCAGCGCCAGCATTGAGCCGAAGCGCAATTTGTCGGGCTGGTTGTAGGGGTCACGGAAGAAGATCTGTTTGATCAGAATGTTGTCATCGCCGAGGGCAAAAAATCCGCGGGTCCACCCGAGGGCAAAGCGAATGGGGTTGAGGCTTTGTGTGGAGCCGTGATTGGAGGCGCGATACCAGGCGAGAAACTCCGCGGAGTTGCGAACGCCACTCATCCAGGCGGCAAACCCGAGCGAACACAGATAGACGACGCCAACACTGGCGAACAGCACCACAATGCGGCGGCGGGCATCGGTGCTGTTATGTACGCATAGCGCGACGAGACCGAGGCCGATCAGGCTGAACGGAAACCAGAAGCCGGCCGAGATCCCGCACACGCGCATCACGCAGGCGGACGGGGCGGACGTGTTGCCCGTGTTCTCGAACGATGGACAGTGGCTCATGTGGACCGGGCAGCGCGGGCCTGTGGCGGATGGCGAGCAGCGGCCGTCGAGCCAGTT
>CAZBTA010000438.1:0-3023 GCA_964494515.1 uncultured Bryobacter sp. | reverse complement strand
TGGGGCTTTACCAACTGCAGAGCGGCACATTCACCGGCACAGAGGATGAGTACTTCGAGATCCGCCCCTTTAGTGCGGTGGCTCGTGATTTCAAGATGCTCACTTACAACATGATGTTTCTGCCGAAGTCAATTAGCGTGGTCGGCATTGGGTTTCCGGTTCCAATTTTTCCCGAACTGGCACAGGAATTCCGGGCGAGTGAAATCGCGAAGAAGATCGATGATTTTGATGGGGTGATGGATGTCATCGCGGTGCAGGAGGCGTTTAGCGACTCAGGCCGGAAGGAACTGGAGGAACGGCTGAAGGAGCGGGGCTATAGTTACTACTCGAAGATCCCGGATGCCTTTCTTGCGCCCAGCAATGGCGGCGTATTCCTGGCCAGTCGATGGCCGATTGAGACAACCGAAGCGTGGCCCTTCGCGGAGCCGGGCAGCGGCTTCGATTTCTTCTCCGCCAAGGGCGTGAGCTATGCGTTGATCAACAAACTTGGCAAGCGCTACCACTTATTCACGACGCATCTGCAGGCGGATGATGTGCCCAAGGCGCTGCGCCAGATCAGCGACCTGCGAACTCGCATCACGCAAATGGTTGGGGCGAACCCGGCCAAGGATGTCGTGCTAATCGCCGGCGATATGAACATTGACATGGAGGGGGACGCGAGCAATTACAACGAAATGTTGTCGCGGCTGAATGCGGTGTTTCCAGATCCGCCGCGGCCCGCGGGAGTTCCGACGGGACCGGTGCTTTTCCGCTATACCGCGGATTCCACGACCAACGACATCAAGCAAGCGCGGGATAGCTCGCTGTCGCAGAGCTTTCTGGACTACATCCTGGCGGAACGATCCGGGGCGCTGCCTGCATCGGCGCGCTGGCTGGTTCGCGAGTATGAAACGGCGCCGAAGTATGAGATGGCGGTGAAGGCGTACAATCCCACCAAGACACAGCACAACGACCTGTCGGACCACTCGGCGGTGATTGGTTTCTTCCGTTTTCCCAGCAGTCAGGTGAATAGCGGACCGGCAACGGTGCCGCTGAGAATTGTGGCGAGCCTGAATGGGTCGGAAGTCCCGGTGCAGATCACACTGGATGGGCAGAGCCAGACGACGCCGCTCGCACTGCAGCTCAATAACGGCCAGCCCTATGCGATCTCCGCGCCGGAGTTTCTGCAGAATCAGAATGGGTGCCGGCAGCGATTTGACAAGTGGTCGAATGGAGGCGTGCGCGAACTTGTATTCACGGGCACGGACAAGCTGGACAAGCTGACGGCGGAGTACGTTTCAGAGTGCGAAGTGACGGGGGTGGTGCGGCCCAGTGGGGCGGGTGTGCTTGACGGTCCGGGATGGTACAGGGTGGGGACCAATGTTCCGGTCTTGACTCTGGTGAATCCGGGCTACAGGTTTGCGCGTTACACGTTGACGGAAGACGGGAGGTCGTTTGAGTTCACGGATAATCCGTTCTTTGCCAGGGTCAATAACCGGCCCATCGCATTGGCGGTGACGCTGACGCAAACCGTAACCTTCGCCACCAATGTGCCGATCGCAGGGGCGGCGGTAACGATCAACGGCATTTCGCAACCCATGCCTTTTGAGGCGCAATTGAATCCAGATCAGCCGTATACCTTCTCTGTGCCGGAAATCATTCCGGCAGGCACGGGGGCGCGTTACCGGTTTACCGGATGGAGTAACTCGTCGAATCGCACGCAGACGCTATCAGTGCCCTTCCCGGCCAGCACGATGGTGGCTAATTATGTGCTTGAGTATGAGGTGCTAACGAGTGTCTCGCCAGTGGGCGCGGGTACGGTGACGCCGGGTGGGTGGTTTGCCGCGACGCAATCGCTAACGATCACCGGGACGCCCGCGCAAAACTATCGTTTCAGCAACTTTAGCGGTAGCGTCACACGGACAGATAATCCGCTGGTGATCCCGCTGAATGGGCCATTAAACCTCGTGGCCAACTTTGCGCCGGCAGGCTTGCCCACCCTGTTTGCCATTACCGGACCGCGTACGGATGATCCAGTGTCGGGCATGCGTTCGGTGACGTTGACGCTGAGGAACACCGGGCAGTTTGCGGCGCTGAATGCGCGCATTACCGGGATCACCGGCATCCGGGTGACGGCTGGGACGGGCACGGTGGCACTTGGTCCGGTTGTGTTTCCGCTGAATGTGGGAACCCTGGCGGCGTTGAATGGCAGCGGTTCGGAGACGGTGCCATTTCTATGGCCCGCGACGGCGACCCGGATTCAATTTACGGTGCAGTTTGCGGCGGATGGTGGATACACCGGCTCGACGATATTGAATGTCATCCGGTAAGCCAGACAAGAAAGGAAACTACGATGAAGAGCCTGCTATTGATACTTCTATTCGCGTCCGCGGCTTGCCCGGCGACGCTCTCGATCCTGAATCCGAACCTGAGCGCGAGCGCAGGCAACACGGTGGAATGGCAGTTTGAGGTGACTCCGAGCAACTCATTCTTTTACACGTATATCGGCTCGTTTCTGGTGGATGAGAGTAATGGGTCGATTGGTAGTTATGCCGATAACATTGGCTTGCTTGGGGGGCCGCAGAGCTTTGTGCTGCCTCCCACAAACGGGACATGGTCTGGAATCGCTGGCAGTTACAGCATTGATCCGGCGGCCACCGTTGGCGCGCTGAATGTAGCCACCTTGCGCGTTTTGTTTGAGTACTACTTTGACGACCCGAATACCTGCGCGAGCTGTTTTGAAGGGTCTGAGTTTCAGGACTTTGCCGTGAGTGTGGCGGTGGATCCGGTTCCAGAGCCGAGTTCGGTAATGCTGATGATTGCGGGTGGAGCAGGGATGCTATTGCGTCGCTTGGCGCGAAAGAGGGGGTAGCGCGGGAAGAAAAGAGGAATGAGCCCCGACCGGCTTGCGGTTGGGGCTCGTCCTGCTTTTGATTGCTCACCCGTTTGGCGCCAGTGGTTGGGCGCGAGCTTTGGACATGGCAGGGTTGTGCATCAGACGCCTTTGTAGTTGAGGATGGGGCGGAGGGTGCGGATGACCTTGA
>CAZBTA010000437.1:0-3051 GCA_964494515.1 uncultured Bryobacter sp. | reverse complement strand
CGGTGACGTCGGTGGTGCGGAAGTAGAACTGCGGACGATAGTTCGCAAAGAACGGCGTGTGACGGCCGCCTTCATCCTTCGACAGCACATAGACTTCGGCGTTGAATTCGGTGTGCGGGGTCACCGAGCCGGGCTTGCACAGCACCTGGCCACGCTCCACCTCGTCACGGCCGACGCCGCGGATCAGCGCGCCGATATTGTCGCCGGCTTCACCCTGATCGAGCAGCTTGCGGAACATTTCCACACCCGTCACGGTCGTCTTCTTGGTGTCGCGGATGCCGACGATTTCGACTTCTTCGCCAACCTTCACCACGCCGGTTTCGACACGGCCGGTGACCACGGTGCCGCGGCCCGAGATCGAGAACACGTCTTCCACAGGCATCAGGAACGGCTTGTCGAGCGGACGCTCCGGCTGGGGAATCCAGTCGTCCACGGCGGCCATCAGCTTGAGCACGGCTTCCTTGCCGATGCTGTCGTCGCTGCCATCGAGCGCCTTGACGGCCGAACCCTGGATGACGGGGATATTGTCGCCATCAAACTCATATTTCGAGAGCAGCTCGCGGATTTCGAGTTCGACGAGCTCAAGCAGTTCGGGATCGTCAACCAGATCGACCTTGTTCATGAACACCACCAGCTGCGGCACACCGACCTGGCGTGCGAGCAGGATGTGCTCCTTGGTCTGCGGCATCGGGCCATCGGTTGCGGACACGACCAGAATCGCGCCGTCCATCTGAGCAGCACCGGTGATCATGTTCTTCACATAATCGGCGTGGCCAGGGCAATCGACGTGCGCATAGTGGCGCTTTTCGGTTTCATACTCGACGTGCGCCGTCGAAATGGTGATGCCGCGCTCGCGCTCTTCAGGCGCCTTGTCGATATTGGCATAGTCAACGAACGTCGCGCCGCCGGTTTCGGCAAGCACTTTGGTGATCGCTGCGGTGAGCGAGGTCTTGCCATGGTCAACGTGACCGATGGTGCCGATGTTGCAGTGCGGTTTGGTCCGCTCAAACTTTGCCTTTGCCATGTCTTACAACCTTCTTCTTGAAATATGCGTTTCGTGTTCAGTGTGGACACCGCCTGCTGAATCAGGCGCCGCCCTTAGTCCGCTTTTGCCGATCAGGCAAGCTTCTCTTTCACCTCGGCCGCGACGTTTGCGGGCACTTCCTCATAGTGAGAGAATTGCATCGTATATTGGGCGCGTCCCTGGGTGAACGAGCGCAGCTGGTTCACATAGCCAAACATGTTGGCCAGCGGCACCATGGCCTCCACCACCTGGGCATTGCCGCGCGTATCCGTGCCCTGAATCTGGCCACGGCGGCTGTTGAGATCGCCGATCACGTCGCCCATGAAATCTTCAGGCGTCACCACCTCGACCTTCATGATCGGTTCGAGCAGCTTGATCCCGGCCTTCTGGGCCACTTCGCGCATTGCGCCGCGGCCCGTGATTTCAAAGGCGAGCGCCGAAGAGTCGACATCATGATAGGCACCATCTACCAGCTTGATCTCGAAATCGATGATCGGAAAGCCGATCAGCGACCCCGTTTCAGCGGTTTCGCGCATGCCCTTTTCCACCGAGGGGATATATTCCTTCGGCACCACGCCGCCTTTGGTCTCATCGGCAAAGCTGATGCCCGTCCCGCGCTCGGTGGGGGCAACCTGAACCTTGATGCGGCCAAACTGGCCGGAGCCGCCCGATTGCTTCTTGTGCGTGTAATCAACCTCAACCGCGCGGGCGAGCGATTCGCGATAGGCCACCTGCGGCGCGCCGACATTGGCCTCAACCTTGAATTCGCGGCGCATGCGATCAACCAGGATTTCCAGGTGAAGCTCACCCATTCCCTTGATGATCGTCTGGCCGGATTCATGATCGCTGGTGACGCGGAACGACGGATCCTCGGCAGCCAGACGGTTGAGCGCGATGCCCATTTTTTCCTGGTCGGCCTTGGTCTTGGGCTCGACAGCGACCTCGATCACCGGCTCCGGGAATTCCATCCGCTCAAGAATGATCGGATTGGCGGGATCACACAGCGTGTCGCCCGTGGTCGTTTCCTTCAGCCCGGCAAGTGCGACGATATCGCCGGCATGCGCCTCTTCAATATCTTCGCGGCTGTTTGCATGCATCAGCAGCATGCGGCCGATCTTTTCCTTCTTGTCCTTTACCGAGTTCAGATAGCTGCCCTTGGTCAGCGTGCCGGAATAGATGCGCGCAAAGGTGAGGCTGCCCACGAACGGATCGTTCATGATCTTGAAGGCCAGCGCGCTGAACGGCGCCTTGTCGTCTGCCGGGCGCTCGTCCGGGGTCTCGCCATCCAGCTTGACACCCTGCACCGCCGGAATGTCGAGCGGGCTGGGCAGATAATCGACCACCGCATCGAGCAGCGGCTGCACGCCCTTGTTCTTGAACGCAGAGCCGCACAGCACCGGCACGAAGGCGAAGCTGAGCGTGCCCTTGCGGATCAGGCGCTTCAGGGTGGCGACATCCGGCTCATTGCCCTCAAGATAGGCCTCCATCACGTCGTCGTCCTGCTCCACGACACGCTCGATCAGCTCTTCACGCGCCTTGGCGGCCTTGTCTTTCAGATCGTCGGGGATCGGCTCATAGCTAAATTCGGCACCCAGGCTCTCATCCTTCCAGATGATCGCACGGTTTTCGACCAGATCGACCAGACCCTTCAGGCTCGATTCGATGCCGACCGGAAGATAGAGAACCAGCGGCACAGCGCCGAGGCGATCGCGGATCATATCCACGCACATCTCGAAATTCGCGCCCGTGCGATCGAGCTTGTTGACGAAGCACATCCGCGGCACGCGATATTTGTCGGCCTGGCGCCACACCGTTTCGGACTGCGGCTCAACCCCGGCGACACCATCGAAACAGGCAACCGCGCCATCGAGCACGCGCAGCGAACGCTCCACCTCGATGGTGAAATCCACGTGGCCCGGCGTATCGATGATGTTGATGCGGTGATCGTTCCAGAAACAGGTGGTGGCAGCAGAGGTGATGGTGATCCCGCGCTCCTGCTCCTGCTCCATCCAGTCCATGGTGGCGGC
>CAZBTA010000436.1:0-3058 GCA_964494515.1 uncultured Bryobacter sp. | reverse complement strand
CTTGCAGCAACGGCTCGGCCTCGGCAAATTCGTTTAGCCGCACATGGATCGCCGCCAGCTCAATCTGCGCCGCCATATTGCCCCCCATCGCCAGCACACGCCGGTAATTCGCCTTCGCCTCTTCATCGCGCCGCTGCGTCACATTCACCGCCGCCAGCGCGCTATAGCCTTTCCGCTGCCCATCGAGGTTGCGCCCCAACACCGCCAGATCGATCTGCCGTGTCGCCATCGCCTCCGCCTTGTCGAGCAAACCCTGCGATCGATACTCAAGCGCCAGCACATGCAGCGCGTTCAGGCTGCGCGGGTTCACTTTCAGGTCCTGCTCATAGAGCCGCGTGATCGACTCATAATCCCGGCAGCGCACATGGCTCAGCACCGCCAGCACCACCATCACCACCGCCGGCACACCAATCCGCACCGCTGGCCACGGCGCCACCCGATACAGCCCCACCACCAGCAACACCACCCACGCCACCGCCGGCAGGTAGAACCGGTATTCCATCGCCGGCTCAAACGGCAACGGAATCACCGACGAGGTCGGCAGCAGCACCAGCAGCGGAAACACCATCGCCACCGCCAGCCACCGCGACCACCGCAACGCCACCACTGCCGCCACCACATACAGCCCGATCAGCACCGCCCCCGGCACCCACTCTTGCCAGCTCTCCACCGGCCACACATACGGATAAATCTCATGATTCGCCGGCCAGAAGAACTTGCCCGCATACCCCAGCACAATCTTCGCCTGCGCCTTCAGATACTCCACCCGATCCGCCAGCGGCAGCCCCGTCGTCCCCAGTTCGCTATTGCGTCCCCCGCGCAGATGATAGGCACACAGCAGCAGCCACACCGATGTCAGCATGAGGTAAAACCGCCAGCGCTTGCGCAGCGTCGCCACAATTCCCTCGCCCCCCATCGCCCAATCGAGCAACCACAGCGCCCCCGGCAGCGTAACAGCCACCTCCTTCGACAGAAACGAACACACTGCGGCCACCACACACCACCCCTCCCTGCCCCGCGCCAGCAGCACCATCGCGCCCAGATAGAATCCCACCAGCAACGCCTCTTGCCGGCCGGTAATGTATGCCACCGGCATCGTCGCCAGCGGATGCACGGCCCATAGCGCCATCGCCGTAATGCCCACAGCCTCGCCTTGCTCCCGCGGCCCCCAGCGCCACACTGTCACCACCAGCATCATCACCAGCCCGGCCACGATCCAGTGATACAGCAAATTGCTGAAGTGCAGCAGATAAGGATCAAGCCCCGCCCACTGGTAATCCAGCATCAGCGTAAACGCTGAAACCGGATGATGGTCCACCCCGCGGATGTTCGCATGGCTCCGCACCATCCGCACCAGATTATCCACCGACACATGCCGGATCTCAGAATTGGCGACTATCGCCGAACCATCGTCAAGGATAAATGGCGCCGCAAACCCCGGATAAAACGTCAGTACAAGCACCGGCAGCAAAGCCAGCCACGCCAGCAGTAACTTCATCAGTCTTCGTAGCCTACCACTGGCGCGGCGGCTAGCGCTTTTCCATCACCACCACTGCTTTCCTCGGTTGCGGACCACTCGCCTTCCCCTCGGCCTTGTTCACCACCAGCTTGTTGACCACGCGCTCGGCCCCGGCCGTCTTCGCCATCCGGGTAGCCGCGCCCTTGCGCTGCGGATTGCTCACCTTGCCGGTCCATTCCACCACGCCGTCCTTGACGCTAAACTGCACGCCATCCTGCTTCAGCTTCGATCGCGCCAGCCGCGCCTTCAGCTTTGCGCTGATCCAGCCATCCTCTTTCGCACCGCCCCACAGCACGAGGGCACACAACAGCATCGCCATCAATCGGGCCATGCCTTGCTAGTGGTCCGGGCGGCTAAAAACTCTCACTTCTTGCGTGCTGGAATCGACGTCTCGCCCATCATCATCTCGGCGTCGAGCCGGATCACCTGCGGCGGACACTCGCGATTGGCAATCTTTTCCATCAGCCGCGTCACCCCGCGGTAGCCCAACTGATACGCCGGCTGCGCCACACACGTCAGCCGCGGCCGGAACGAATCAAGAATATCCAGATAATCAAACGTCGCCATCAGAAAGTCGCGCGGCGCCTCGAGCCCCAACTCGCCCATTGCCTTCAGCACGCCCAGCCCCACCGGCAGATTGCCCGTAAACACGGCATCCGGCTTCACCACCTTCAGCCGGTCCATCGCCAGCTCATAGCCAGATTCCTGCCTGAAGTCCCCTTCCCACACCAGTTCCGGATCCTGCGGCAGTCCCGCCGCCTTCATCGCCGCCTGATAGCCGCTGTAGCGCTCCACCGCGTTGAACTGCCCCTGATGCCCACCCACATAAACAATGCGCTTGGCCCCCTGGTCAATCAGGTGCTTCACGCCTTTGGCCACGCCCTTCTTGCCGTCCACAATCACACAGTCGATATCGGCCTCCACCGGCGCGCGATCCAGATACACCACTGGCGTCCCCAGATTCATCAGCCTTCGCACGTGCGCGTCATCGCCCCGCTCTAGCGCCGGCACCAGCAACAGCCCGTCAATGCGGCGCGCCGTCAGAATCTGGCAGATCTTCTGCTCACGGGCAATATCGTCGTCCGTGTTGAAGATCGAAAGCATATACCCGCGCTCGGCGGCGGCGTCTTCCGCCCCCCGCACCACCATCGAAAAGAACGGATTCATGATGTCGGAGATCACCAGCGCCAGCGTCTGCGTGTGCTTCAGCTTCAAGCTCCGCGCAATGTGACTCGGCTGATACTGCATTTCAGCCATCGCCTGTTCTACTCGTTCACGCAGTTCCGTGCTCACCGTCGGTAAGCCGGACAAGACATTGGATACAGTGCCGACGCTAACTTGTGCGCGTCTGGCTACTTCTTTAATCGTTGCCATGGAAGGAGAATCACAAGCTTATCACTTGCCTGCCCCTTCATCGCTTTGTAACCGTGCTGTAGCTATGCTATGAGGTGCATGCCCCGCCTCACTGGCCGCATTTTTCTCAAGCTCATCATCGTTGTCCTCATCGTTCTTGTCACGATTCTGTTCACCGTCGACTTT
>CAZBTA010000435.1:0-3064 GCA_964494515.1 uncultured Bryobacter sp. | reverse complement strand
GCCGCCCTCGACGCCACTTTCGAATTCCTCATGATGGTCGGCATGCCCGCGGTCGAAGCACGCATCCGCCAGCTCACCACCCACCTCATGAATCGCCTCGCCTCGAGCCCCAAGGTCAACCTGCGCACCAATCGCAAAGAGGGCCTCTATTGCGGCGTCGTCAAGGTCGATCTGCCTGGCGTCGCGAGCCTCACCGACCTCGACAAGCGCCTCTACGAACAACAGGGCATGGCCTTCAGCGTCACCGGCCAGGGCCCCATTCGCGGCATCCGCGTCTCTCCTCACATCTACAACTCCATCGAACAGATGGACGCCGTCGCCGACGCCTTTCTCAAAGCATGACCACGCTGTCAGAACTTTTGCTTGCCCCCGGCGTCTTTTCACTCGGCGCCGCCGCCGTACTCGGCGCGGCCCATGCTCTCGCCCCCGGCCACGGCAAGACAATCGTCTCGGCTTATCTCGTTGGCAGCCGCGGCTCCATCTTTGATGCGCTGCGGCTCGGCGCGATTGTCACGTTCACCCACACGGCCAGCGTCTTCGTCTTCGGCCTGCTCGCCTACTACCTGGCGGAGTCGATCGACCTGCGCTCCATCGAGCCGCTACTGCAAAAGGCCAGCGGCATCCTCATCGCCGCCATCGGCGTCTGGCTGCTCTATACGCGCTTGCGCCCCCGCGCCACCACGGCCCAACCCATATCCGCCATCGGTGATCATGGCCATCCGCACGGCGGCGCCTCGCTCAAGGCGCGCGGGGTCTCGGGCGGCCTCCTGCCGTGTCCAGAGGCGCTTTCGCAGTTTCTGCTCGCCCTCTCACGCGGCCAGAGTCTGTACGGCCTCGTGCTGCTCGTCAGCTTCTCGTTCGGCCTCGCGCTGGTGCTGATCGGCCTCGGCCTTGCCGCCGTGCTGCTCTCGCCCCAGCTCAATCGCTTCCAGCAACTCGCCATCACGCTGCCCATCATGAGCGCGCTCGTGCTCATCGTCATGGGCATCACGCTCACGCTATGAGATCCGTCGTTGTTACTGGCGTCTCCACGGGCATCGGCCACGCCACGGTTGCCTCACTGATCCGCGGCGGCTTTCATGTCTTTGGCTCGGTGCGCAATGCCGCCGATGCCGCACGCCTCACCGCCGATTACCCACAACATTTCACGCCACTTTTGTTTGATGTCACTGATGCCGCCGCCATCGCCGCCGCGGCTCAAACCGTCGCACACGCGCTCGCTGGCCAAACTCTCGCCGGCCTCGTCAACAACGCGGGCATCGCCGTCGCCGGGCCTCTCCTGCATCTCTCCGCCAAAGATCTCGCGCACCAGTTTGAAGTCAATCTGTTCGCGGTCCATACCATCACGCAGGCCTTCGCCCCCATGCTGGGTACAGACCGCTCTCGTACCGGCCCGCCCGGGCGCATTGTCATGATCAGCTCGGTCGCCGGCAAGAACACCTCCCCGTTCGTCGGTGCCTATGCCGCCTCCAAGCATGCGCTCGAGGGTTATTCCGGTACTCTGCGCCGCGAGCTCATGCTCTTTGGCATCGATGTCATCATCGTCGGTCCAGGCGCGGTGAAAACACCGATTTGGGACAAGCCACGCCTTGAGCCCTTTCTCAATACGCCCTTTGCCCCGGCCCTTCGCCGTACCTACGACATCATGCAATCGATGGCCGCCAAAGGCCTTGCGCCGGAGCGTTGCGCCGATCTCATCCTCGAGATCCTCACTACGCCCCGGCCCAAAGTGCGCTATGCGCTCGTGCCGCAACCACTCATCAACTGGTACCTCCCGCGCTGGCTGCCCGCCCGCTGGGTGGACAGGATCGTAGCCTCGCGGCTCGGCCTAAAACCGCCAGAACAAACCCGCTGACGGCTGCGCGATGTGGTTCGTGCGGCTTGTCGCCAGCGCCGCCGTGCCGGCATTCGGATCACCCAGCACAAAGCCCTTGTACTGCATCCTCAGGCCGATGTGCCGCGACAGATAAGCATCGAGGCCGCCACCATACACAAACGCCGCCTTGGCCACCGTTGAGGTGCCCACAACGCTGCCATCCGGATTGAACACCAGCGCGCCCACGCCCGCCAGCGCAAACGGTTGCAGCCGCTTTGAGAACGTTGGCAGCCGGTACACATATGACGCCGTCGCCTCATTCATCCCCATGCGGAAAGCGCCTCCGGCCGTTGATGAGTTGTAGCGATGGAACGGGTTCGAGTAGCTCCAACTGATATCCACGCCTTGGCGTCCCGTCAGCCAGTAGCGGAAGCTCGCTCCCACGCCGGCCCGGTCGTCCACGCCATGGCTCACACCATTGCCATTCAAAGAGCGCATAAAGTTGCCGGTTGCCGCAGCACCGATTTCAAAACGGTTCTCCTGCGCAAACAGCGCTGTCCCCAGACAGATAGCAATCAAAAACGATCTCATGGTTAAACCTCAGAATTGATTTCAAAGTTTCCTTGAAGTGCCTCAATTCGAAGTTGGCGCCAGTTATCTCATGTGACGCACGAAACACGCTTGGCGTTTACAAAAATTCGGTGATACCTTGGTGAGCCATGGTCAGTCGTCGTGCCATTCTGGCGGGCTTCCCCGCCATCCTCAGCGCCCGTTCCAAGCCCAAGCCGCCCAACGTCATCTGGTTCATGCCCGATCAATGGCGCGGCCAGGCTCTTGGGTCCATGGGCGACGAGAACGCCCAGACGCCTCATCTCGACGCCATGGCCAAGTCCGGCCTGCAGTTCACCAACACCGTCGCCAACACGCCCGTCTGCTGCCCCGCGCGCGCCATCCTCATGACGGGCCAATATTGCCACGTCAACGGCATGACGGCCAACGATCTCCGCCTCAACGAGAACGGCAACTCCATCGCCAAGGTCCTCCGTGGCGCCGGCTATCACACCGGCTTCATCGGCAAATGGCATCTCGATGGTGGCCCCCGCATGCCCGGCTTCATCCCGCCCGGTCCCCGCCGTCAGGGCTTTGAATTCTGGGCCGCCAATGAGTGCAGCCACGACCACTTCAAGACCCAATACTTCCGCGATTCCTCAACGCCCATCCCCATGGGCAAGTACGAGGCCGAAGGCT
>CAZBTA010000434.1:0-3068 GCA_964494515.1 uncultured Bryobacter sp. | reverse complement strand
ATCCTCTGGGACAAATACGGCGTCCCCCACATCTTCGCCTCCACCACCGAAGACATGTTCTACGCTCACGGCTACGCCCAGATGCACACCCAGGGCGACCTCCTCATGTCCCTCTACGGCGAATCGCGCGGCAAAGGCGCCGAATACTGGGGCGATTCCAAACTCCCCCTCGATCGCTGGATTCATGCCAACGGCGTCCCCCAGCGCGCCCAATCCTGGTACAACGCCCAGTCCCCCGACTTTCGCAAGTGGATCGACGCCTTCGCCCGCGGCATCAACGACTACGCAAAGAAACACCCCAACCACCTCAGCCCCCAATACCGGCAGGTCCTCCCCATCACCGGCGTTGACGTCATCGGCCATACCCTCCGCGCCGTCCACTACATGTACATGGGCTCGATGAATCGCCTCCGCACCGAGATCGGCCCCCTCCTCACGCCCACCACGCGCGCCGCTCTCGAGCTCTCCCACCCCATGGTCGACGGCGACGCCGGTTCCAACACCTGGACGGTCGGCCCCTCCCGCTCCGCCTCCAAAAAGTCGATGCTCATCATCAATCCCCACCTCGCCTGGGACGGCTTCTACAGCTACGTCGAGGTCCATCTCAACGGCCCCAAGTACAACCTCATCGGCGCCCCCCAGATCGGCTTCCCCACTCCCGTCATCGGCTTCAATGAACACGCCGGCTGGGGCCGCACCGTCAACACCATCGACACCGTCGACTTCTACAAGCTCACCACCCGCGGCAATCAGTATCAGTACGATGGCGCCTGGCGCGACTTCACCACCACCACCGCCACCATCCGCATCAAACAGCCCAACGGCTCCTTCACCACCGAGACCCTCACCACGCGCCACTCCGTCCACGGTCCCGTCGTCTACGATCAGAACGGCCTCTCCATCGCCATGCGCGTCGCCGGCATCGATCGCCCCCGCATGCTCGAGCAGTGGTATCGCATGGGCGCCGCCACCAACCTCAAGGAATTCAAAGACGCCCTCCGCATCGGCGCCGTCCCCATGTGGAACGCTAACTACGCCGACGATCAGGGCCACATCTATCTCGTCTGCAACGGCACCATTCCCCGCCGCAAGAAGGGCACCTACGACACCTGGTCCAAAGTCCTCCCCGGCGATTCCTCCGACTATCTCTGGACCGATTACCTCACCCTCGACGAACTCCCCCAATCCGAGGACCCCGCCTCCGGCTTCAATCAGAACGCCAACGAACAACCCTGGTTCACTACCTTCCCTCTCATCGATCCGGATAAGTTCCCACCCACCATCGCTCCGCCCGCCTCGCGCCCCGTCACCTTTCGCACCAAGCACAGCCTCCGCATGATCTCCGAGGACAAGTCCATCACCTACGAAGAGCTCCTCGCCTACAAGCACGACACCCGCGTCGAACTCGCCGACGCCGCTCTCCCCGACCTCTTCGCCAACGCCTCTCAGGTCACCGACCCACTTACCCGCCGCGCCATCGACGTCCTCCAGAAGTGGGACCGCCACTTCGACACCACCAGCCGCGGTGCCGTCCTCTTCCACTTCTTCAGCGACAAATACTTCGGCACCGGCGACTTCATCAACTCGCGCCTCCGCGTCCCCTTCAACCCCAAGGACCCTCTCAACTCCAGCTACGGCATCGCCGATCTCCCCGCCGCCTATGAGTCCCTCAAGGCCGCCGCCGAAGAAGTCCTGCGCACTTACAACGCCCTCGATGTCCCCTACGGCGATGTCTTCCGCTTCGATCGCGGCAATGCCGATCTCCCTGGCAACGGCGGCGCTGGCCGCATGGGCCTCTTCCGCACCTTCACTTACTCCAAGAAGAAAGGCAACCGCTTCTACCCCGCCCACGGCGAGACCTGGGTCTGCGCCATCGAGTTCGGCACACCCCAGCGCGCCGGCTGCCTGCTCAGCTACGGCAATTCAAGCCAGCCCAACGACAAGCATCAGGAGGACCAACTCCCCCTCCTCTCTGATCGCAAGCTCCGCCCCGTTTGGCGCGCCCGCAAAGAAATCGAACTCAACCTCGAGCGACGTGAGAAACTGAACTAGCCCATGATTCTCTCCAAAGCCGAACTCCTCGCCTCTCTTCAAAAAGAGATCCACATCCTGACGCACCTCGCCGGCAAGGTCACGCCCGCCATGCTCGACTATCGCCCCACGCCGGGCCAGCGCAGCACGCTCGAGCTCCTCCGCTATCTCACCGTCATGGGTCCCGTCCTGCTCGATTCGATCCTCGCCGGCAAGTTCCTCGTCGATGACTGGAACGCGAACGAAGGCCACTCCGCCACGCTCGATCTCCCCGCCATCGTCGCGAGCCTCCAGTCCCAGTCCGCTCGCTATGCCGAGGTGCTCGACGCCACCGCTGACACCACTCTCCTCGAGTCAATCGAGATGTTCGGCTCCACTGCCACCCGCGCCCGCCTCATCCTCGATCTCATCCTCTGCGGCCACGCCGCCTATCGCACCCAGCTCTTCTGCTACCTCAAGGCCTCCGGACTCTCCGAGCTCAACACCATGAATCTCTGGGCCGGCGTCGACGCCGCCTAACACTGTCGCTTCATCCACCGCGGGCCAGCCCCCTTTTCGCCGGCCCGCATCCACCGTATCTTCTCCTTCAGATACTTCTCCACCTGCTTCAACTCCCCGATCCTCCCACTCACCTCGCCCAGCTTCACCTCCATCAGCCTCACCTTCGTCGCCCCATCCAGTCGCCCCTTCCGCCACGCCTCCATCCCCTTGCGAATCTCCCGCAACGTAAACCCCAGCATCTGCCCCAACTGCACCTCCCTTACCCGCTCCACCTCCGCCTCCCCATACTCGCGATACCCGTTCGCCCTCACCTTCGGCGCGATCAACCCCTGCTTCTCATAAAACCGCACCGTATCCCGCCCCAGCCCCGTCATCTCGCAAAATTCTTTGATCTGCATCTTGACCGTTGACTATACTCCACACTTTACGCTGGAGGCAAATGCAATCCGTACTCATCACCGGCGCCTCCACCGGCATCGGCCACGCCACCGCGCTCCACCTCAATCACCTCGGCTACGAAGTCTACGCCACTATCC
>CAZBTA010000433.1:0-3091 GCA_964494515.1 uncultured Bryobacter sp. | reverse complement strand
GGCAGGCAATGATGAGCAAAACGACCACCGGCCCTAATCCAAACTGCATTAAAACTGGAGATTGCGTCATATTAAGTCAATATTATCAAGAGACATTTGTGCAATATAAAATAATATTCATAATATAAATATCTATAACTGGGGATATTTTTTATATATACCCCAGAAAATATATCGATGTTCAGACGGATTGATTGAGAATGCAAGGTCAATCATGAAGCGGGCAAACGGGGCTGAATCGTGTTGTGGATCGCAGCCACGGGCCAAACCAGGCAATCCCTTTTTGCTTGTTTGATGGCGTCACACAGATGACGCGCTTCGCGTTCGCTTTGAAGATCGATAACCACACGATAATACTGCACCTTTCTGACAATCGCCTCGGAGATGATCAGTTTGCGCCCCTCGATCGACGCGCCATAGCTCTGCTGCATCATTTCTGAGGCTGCTAATGCGTCAGCTTCAGATGAATACGATCCAAGTTGGGCACGTGGCGAGGACAAGTCGGCCTGTCGAGAGACGCGAGAGGCCATGGCCGGCGATTTTGCCGGTGCAGGTTCACGCCGGAGTACCGGATTAGCGCTCGGTGCCGAGACGCGAGCGGACACGAGATCTTTGGTACCGGTAGTGTGTTGTGTTCCATCAAATATCGCTGTGATAGTTTTCGTATTGGAGCCGAAGACTAGCCAAGCGAGTAATGCGCCGAACAACAAGGTGCCGATTCGCGAGCGCCACCTCTCACGAGGTGATCCGTGCTCCCAGGGGAAGCGCTCTCTGCTGCGCTGGATGCGGCCCTCGATGACATTCCACGAGATCGGATTTATCTCGTATTGGTCATTGGCTGTCTGGATGCCCATGACATGCACCTTAGCGTGTCGGTTCGCGCTCGCCGCCGCCGAAGCTGGTGGTGAGGCCGACGCCGAAGGTGGTGGAGGTCACATCCTGACCAGGGCGTCCGTATCTGTTGAGCCCGGTAGTTATCGTCAGCGCCAGTTTGTCACCAATTGGCTGGAAGCGCTGAATCACACCTCCAATGTCGCTCCCGTCAAACTGATCGCCAAGTTGCGGGCGGGAGAAGGAGGCCTCGCCAGCGCTCAGCCAGAAGCGGGTCTGGCCCCTACCCTTGCTGTCGTTGAGAGACAAGTTGACGAGATGAGCCAGAAAAGGTCGCCGACCCTCGGTATCAACCAGGCTAAGCCGATAGGCGATCGAGCCTCGCTTGAAGTATTGGCGCGCGCCCGCAGAAGCAAAATAGACGTCCTGGTCACCAAAGAAGCGGGCCCAGCGGCCGCCGAGGGTCACGAGGGTTTCGTTGGTCACCTTCAGAGTGAAATCCTGAGCCACATCATACTGCGCAAAAACCGGGTCTTCCTCGGAGGCGAAGATGGCCGTGCGTGTGGAGAAATCTGCCGACCAATCCTGGTATACCGCAAGGCCCGCGCCGATACTTGTCTCAGAGGCAGCCGGGCTTTGGCGCTCGCCGAGGACGGGCGTGAAGGTCACCGTCGTGTCCTCGGCTTCGAGCTTGTATTCTATCTTCACCGAGCGCAGCGAGCCGAGGTCTTGCGAAAAATCCTCGGTTTCGGCGGAGGCTGAAACCGACTGCTTTGGAGCGTCTGCAGCGGAAAGCGGCGAGAAAATACCCGCGCCGGCAACAACCAGGAGGGCAGCCTTGAAAATCGTTGTCATGGATCGTGCTCCTCAATAGGTCTCGACGGTCTGCCGAGCACGGTACCGGCCCTGCGGATAATTGCGGTCGATTGTGAAGCGCGGTTCAAACAGGCTTCCAGACGCGATCACTCGACCAGGCAAGACAATCACTTGAATCCCGAGCGAGGCGCGAGCGCGGATCCAGCACCCCAGCTTCACGAGTCCCGTGTCGACCCGGTTGCCCTCATGCATGACGGCAACCGGGGCGCGGTCGAGGCGCTGGTTGGAAGTGCGGACCTGGGCACCAAGGTATACTTCTTCATCAACCCTGCTGTCGGCCACGAAGCACATCGGGCCAATCATGGCACTTTTGCCCAATTTGGCATTCTTGATCTCGGTGGCAAAACCGATCCGCACACCATCCTCGATCAATGCAGGACCACGGATCAGCGCCTGATTGCCGATCAGGCAATTTTCGCCGATGATGAGTGGACCTTTGAGCGTTGCTCCTGCGCAGATGACAGTGCCCGGTCCAACCGCGATTGGTCCTCCGGTTTCGTCGAGCACGGCGCCAGGATCGATCCGGGCGGTCGGCGCGATGCCGGACTTCCAGCGCGGGTCGCTGGCAAGGCCCGTGCAGAGGCAGGCAATGTCATCCCACCACATGGAGATACCTCACAGGTTTGTCGCGCTCGGGCTCCCGACCGGTAACCAAGCCGGCAAGGCCGTGGATAAGCCAGATCGCGTAAGCGAGAAGAACATAGGAAACGGCGGCAGGGGCGAGCAGGACAAGCCGCCATCGACGGTGATGCCAGGCGCTGATCATCGCGATCATCATTGCCACCACAACCCACAGTAGCGGGAGGAAGATGGCCAGCGCCTGGGGCGAAACGTTCTTGTTGAACGCCAGAAACATATGCGATCCATAGATGCTGGTTCCGACCAGCACGACGAAGAACATCGGCAGGATGCTCAACAATCCGTAGCGGGTGAGCAGCAGGTTTGAATGAAGGCGCATGCAAACCGCGTAGCCGATGATCCACCGCCGCCACCGCAGCCATTCCGCCTTCACCGAATTGCACTCCTGTGAATAGACGAAGCTACGGTTGCACTGGCGTACCTTGTAGCCCAGCGAAACGAGGGTCCACGTGAGGTCGAGGTCCTCGACCTTGGTGCGATCAGAGAATGGGACACGAAGCAGCAAGCTGCGGCGGAACAGGCCGCAAGCACCCGAAATTATGAAAGGGGCACCGCCGACGAGTTGCTGGAAGCTGCGCTTGAGGATGATCATCGGCAGCTTGACGGTGGCTCTGATATGCGGAAGCAATCCGGCATTCTGAAGGTTCGACGACGGAATGCCGCCCACCGCATCTGCTCCTCTATCCATCTCGGTCAGCATGTAACCAAGCCCGTCACCCTGCGCCGGAACCCAGGTATCAGCATC
>CAZBTA010000432.1:0-3092 GCA_964494515.1 uncultured Bryobacter sp. | reverse complement strand
GGGCGCGGGTACGGTCAGCCATTTTGAGCGCGTGGATGTAGCGCTCGTAGGCAAGCTTTTCTACTTCGCCGTAAGGGCGAATCTCGTCATGAATGATGGTGGTATTCATGCGGTTGTTGTCGCATGGCGGGGTGGGGCGTTTTCGGGGGTACTGGTGCGATGTTGTTGATTCTGGGGGTTTTAGACTTTGAAAATAGTTGGAATGAGGTTTTGGGGTGGATCGGAGTGGTGGTCCGTCCCACTGCGTTTTTAGGGATTTTTTGACTCGTAAGTTATTGAAACGATTGGAGTAGATTTTCAATCACTATTTGATAAACTTAAATAAGTCACTTGTTTTGTATGACTTACAGGCGGGACGGGTCAGGCTGACCCAAAAAGCAAAAGCCAAAAAGCACGAAAGAGAGCTTGAGCTTCTCCAGCATGGCGGCCATGGGTCGGTGGTCGGAGACGGACCTAGCGCCAACAGTTTGATCCCGTGATGCATAGCTCAGCGCAGCAGGCGGAGGGCGTTCATGATGACGATGAGCGAGACGCCCATGTCCGCAAGGATGGCGCCCCATAGCGTGGAGTAGCCAGCGAGGGCGAGGATGGCGAAGACCGCTTTGACGCCGAGCGAGAGGGCGATGTTGAAACGGATGATGGCGAGCATGCGGCGGGAGTGAGCAATCAGCCAGGGGAGACGGGAGAGATCGTCTGACATGAGCGCAATGTCGGCAGCCTCGAGAGCGGCATCGCTGCCGGCGGCGCCCATGGCGATGCCGATGGTGGCGCGGCTGAGAGCGGGAGCATCATTGATGCCGTCGCCCACCATGGCGACGCTGCCGTGACGGGAGACGAGAGTGGAAATGGCGGCGAGCTTGTCGGCAGGGAGGAGACTCGCGAAGACCTGGGTGAGACCGAGGCGCGAGGCAATGGATTGGGCCGCACCAGAAGAATCGCCGGTGAGCATGACGAGGTTGGGGATGCCGAGAGAGCGGAGGGCGGCAAGCGTGGCCGCAGCGGTGGGACGTACGGCATCGGCAAGAACGATGTAGCCGTGGAGGCGCGCGGCATCGGCCAAGAGAACGGCGGTGTGGCCGGTGGATTCTAGAGCGGCGATCTCAGCGGGGACCGCATGCTGAGCCGAGATGAAGCGCGGAGAGCCGATTGTCCACGTCACACCGCGCCAGAGGGCCGTGGCGCCGAGGCCGGGCGTGAGCGTGAAGCCGGTGGCGCCCGTGGGGGCGAGGCCAGAGGCATTGGCATGAGCCACGATGGCGCGGGCGAGGGGATGGTCGCTGTGGGACTCGATGGCGGCGGCACATTCGAGGAGTGTGGTGGCGGAGGTGGCGCCAAGGGGGACGACCGCGGTAACAACGGGTTGGCCGAGGGTGAGCGTGCCGGTCTTGTCGAAGGCGATGGCGGAGAGGCGGGCGGGGATCTCCATGAAGCTGCCACCCTTGACGAGGACGCCGTTGGCCGCGGCGGCCGTGAGCGCGGAGACAACGCTGACGGGCGTGGAGAGAACCAGCGCACAGGGGCAAGCGATGACGAGCAGCACAAGAGCGCGGTAAAGCCAGAGCGTGTAGGGAGCGCCGGGCACGAGGAGAGGAACCAGCGCGATGCCGATGGCGAGAGCCATGACGGCGGGCGTGTAACGACGGGCGAAGCGATCGACCCATTGCTCGGATGGGGCGCGGTGTTGCTGGGCCTCGGCGACCAGGCGAATGATGTGGGCGAGCGTGGTGTCGGTGCTGGAACAGGTGGCGCGGACCTCAAGCGAGCCGGAGCCGTTGATGGTGCCGGCGAAGACGGTGGAGCCGGGGGCGACGGAGACGGGGAGGCTCTCGCCGGTGATGGGCGCCTGATTGATCTCGCTGGAGCCGGAGAGGATGACGCCGTCGAGGGCGATGCGCTCGCCGGGGCGCACGAGGAAGCGCGTGGAGGCGGCGACGGATTCAACGGGCGTCTCGATCCACGAGTCGCGCGGGCCAGCGATGCGGACGGTGACGGGGCTTAAGTCGAGGAGTTTTTCGATGGCGTGGCGGGCGCGGGCGACGCTGAGCGATTCCAGCAGGAGCGAGACGGCAAAAAGGAAAGCAACCGTGGCGGCCTCGAGCCATTCGCCAATGGCGAGGGCGCCGGTGATGGCGATGACCATCAGGAGGTTCATGTCCGGGCGGAGACTGCGGAGGGCGAACCAGGCGCGGGGCAGAACGTAAGCCGCCCCGGCAATGGTGGCGCCGGTGAAGAGGAAGCGGGCGGCGGGGTGGTGTTGGGTGGGATCGACGGCGAGGCCCGCGAGGAGGAGAGCGAGGCTGAGAGCGGTGGTGTGGAGGCGGTAGTTGCGCTGTGGCGAGGGAGGAGCAGTGGAGAGCAGGAGCGTGGCGGACATGCCCGTGCGCGCGATGGCGCGCTCGATGGCGGAGGATTGCTCGGCGGTGAGCGCGGCGAGGATGATGAGGCGATTGCGGAGGAGATCAAAGGCGAGTTGGGATTCGCCGCCGACAAGGGGGCCCACTTCACGGCGGAGGATGGCGACTTCTTCGGCGCAGTCGAGACCGGTGACGTGAAAGGTGGTGCTGGGCATGGGGTGTCAGGAGGTGAGAGTTTGACCGATTGCGACGAGCATGCGTGTCCAGGAGGCTTCGATACGGTCAGCGTAGGAGGACCAGGCGGCGTCGATGTCGTGGGTAAGCTTGACGGTGGTGCCCGCGGGTGAGGGAGTGAAGGTGATGGTGACGATGGAGGGGTCGTCGGCGTGTTCGGGATCGGTGAGCCAGGTGAACTGGAGGAGGTGGGGCGGATCGAAGGCAAGATAGGTGCCGAAGTGGCGGGCCTCGGCGCCGTCGCGGAGATCGGTGAAGAGGAAGGAGCCGTTGAGGTGGGGGGCGATCTCGATGGTGACAATCTCGCCGGGGAGGCCGCCTTCGCGGAGTGCCGCGGCAAGCCAGAGGCGGACGGCAGCGGGGCGGAGCCAGGCGTCAAAGATGGGTTGGGGAGGGAGGGCGATGGTGTGCGTGGCGGAGACGGTAAAAATCACGACGTTGTCTGGTGGCAGGGTATCACGGGTGGGGGCGGGTATCGATGAGATGAGTGGCGTAGTGGCCGGG
>CAZBTA010000431.1:0-3116 GCA_964494515.1 uncultured Bryobacter sp. | reverse complement strand
TGGACGACGAGGACGCGATCGGCGTTCTCTTGCCCTTCCTCACCAATGATCGTCTGGCTCCCCCAGGTGCCCCGCCTTCTCGAGCCACCCGGATGGCTCGGCACCGTTCCGTTGTCCTTGCGATAGGCGATAGGCGGTGGCGGGAGCGGGTACGATCACTGCAACCCTGACTGCTCTACGCTGCCCGGCCCTTGATCACGACTCATCGCGAATCCCAGGGGTTGTTTCGGCATCCGCCGAAGAACAACAGGTTTGCGCGGGTGGCCCGCAACCTGCGGCCAAGCTCGGCGACATTCACTGCTCGGTCGTCGAGACCTCTGGTCCCTTCGGAAGCAGGGTAGTCGCGCGGCAAGAGGTAGATCTTGGATTTCCATTCGACACCATGGCCCGTGGCGTAAATCAGGGCCACACCGGCTGTCTTTGACCTCGCCGAAAACGCTTGAAGCGAGACGACTAAACCTTCTGCATCAGGGTCGAGCAGGGCGCTGACTTCAAACCCCGCTTTGTTCAGTGCATGGGCAACACGATGCATGTCATGCTCTGCGCCCGGCAAAGATGCCATTCCTGTGGAGGCATAGTTGGAGTAGACCAGAACGAGCGCCACCCGCTTCTCGGTGTCATCGTTTAAAAAGAGCGGCCAGTTGCCCGCGAGCTCAATGGGCAGTCGAACTGCCGGCCTCTGAAACCCTCGGCTCCTTCGCCCGGTCACTTCGATCAGGCGTCCTTGAAAGTCCACAAAGCTGAGTGGAGGCTGCCCCAGTGCCTCAATCAGCGCACTGGCAAACGGATTGCCGCCGCTGTCATCGCGATCAAGCGTTAGTTGGCCAGACTGCGAGGCATAGAACTCGATGACCTGGGCGGGCGCTGCCATAGCAGGTGGGTACGAAAAGATGTGCACCAGTGCCCATGCCGCCACGAGCTTCACGGGCGCCATAAACACGAAGTCGATCTGCATGGTAGGACCGTCCTCGTTGCAGTGATGGGTCAGGAGCCTGTCGGCTGCTCACCCACAGCTCACACCAACAGCAAGCTGATGTCACCCTGGCACTCGCTCACTTCGTGGATGGTGTCGTCCTGCGGTTCGATGAACCTCAGCGTCTGGGAGGCGTCGAGCATCCAGTTCACCGCGTGGTAACCCTGCACCCATGCGAAATTGCCCCACACCATGCCCACGCACAGTCCGAACCGAAGGTCCTTGGCCTGGTAGGCGTGTTGGCTCATCTCGCCTTTGAGCACATAGGCAAAGTCGTCGCAGTCGAAGCGCTCTTCGGTCCAGATGTTTCTGTCGAGGCGGCTTTCGCTGAGGATCTTTTTCACCTCGTCGAGGGTTGGCAGGTAGAAGCTGCCGTCGCCGAAGCGGATCCCCGGATCGTCGCCGAGCTTGCCTTGCAGCAGTTGCCGTACCACGCCCCCGAGCGAGCTGGCGGGCACCACGGTGCCGCCCGCGCCGGGAGGGGCTGCCATCGGCACCCCTGGTGTACGCGTGCCGCTGGCGGGGGTCGGGACGATTCGGCGCCCTGTGAGCTGACCCTGGACTCGTTTGCCGATTTGGATCATGAGATTTCTCCAGTCGTGGGGGTTGGTTCAGGGGTTTGATGTGGCCTTCTGCCTGGCCTGGGCGAGCGCGAGTTCCGCTTCCGCCAGCGTGCGCTGGGCATCGAGCAGGGCCGCCTGGGCTTGCAGGGGGGCGGTGGCCGCCGACGCTTCAGCAGCCTCCCGGGCGGCCTTGGCCTTGAGGTAGGCGGTGTCCGCCTCGAGCTGCTTGGTGGCCGCCGTGCTGCGCACCTGCCGGGCCTCGGTCGCCTGCTTGACGGCGTCGCCCAGCGCCCCGAGCGCCGCCTCTGCGGCGGCCGTGGTGGTGCTGCTGCCCATCTTCTTCAGACGCCCGGCCTCGTCCATCGCATAGGAACACTCGACTGAGCTGAAGGGCCGGCTGGTGCAGGGCAGGTAGTAAACGAGGCCCAATTGAAGGACGCGATCGTGACGGCGAGCCATCGGCGTGCCGTTGGCGTCGCAGGCCAAGCCCCCACACGCGGCCAGGCGGCCTTCGGCCGCCATGCGCACCGGGATGCCCAGGCCTTCATCGACGCGAGGCGGGGTGGGTAAGGCCAGGCCATCGCGCGCCCTCAGCTGCAGGTGCACGTCGGTGCCAGATTGCTTCACCCATGCGGCCGCCATGGCGATGTCCGGACCTTCGGCAGCCCAGCGTTGCACCACGGCAGCGGGGAGTGCGTAATGGCCTTGGGCGCTCAGCCCGTCGGATGGCCAAAGCTCGATTTGCTCATGGCGCAGCACATCAAGCAGCCGCTGGTACGACTTTACTTCGTTGGCGACCGTCTGCTTCGCAGCGCCCGTGCTGAGCTGTTGCTTGACCAGCGCCGATCGGGTCGCTTCGTCCGGGCTCGCCAGTTCGCTCAGGCGCTTGAGCTCGGCCACCTGGGCGTCCAACAGTGCGTTCGCGGCCTGTACCTTCTTCTTCTGGTCTGGCTCGGCCTTCAAGGCCGCCTTGACCGCTGCACTACATGTCACGGCGGCGGGCGCTGCGGGCGTTGAGCTGGGCGTCAGCGGCACAGGAACTGCCCGGAACTTGGCAACCCCAGTGACGAGCCCGCCCGCGGCGGCGATGACCTGTGCCGTGCGGTCTTCGATCTTGGCGTTGAGCGCTACCGGGCCTCCGCTGGGGGAGTATTCGACGCTCAGCTGGCTCGTCTTGAAGGGGCTCGACAGGGATCTCGGATCGATCACAAACAACTGGGCGGGATCCGGAGCCACCACCGGCTCACCCAGTTCCACCGACGCGTCGAAAACCAGCCGCTCCTGGGCCGCTGCACCACCCCCTGCGACTTCGGCCTGGCAAGCAGACACCTGCCACCGCAGCGTGACGGGGTAGCGTGTGTACATCAAGGGGTGGGGCACCCCGACGGCAGTCGAAGGGTCGTTGGGGTTGACGCGCTGGAGTTTCACGCCGCTGGAGCAACCGGCCAATGCGAGGGCCAGGCCTGCCATGAGCAGCCGCGGGTGGGGTGTGATCACAAGGCCTCCTAGGCGGTTCGAAGCATGAGTTGCCGCGACTGTAGGAGGCCGATCCCATGGCTGCATCCGCAATGCTGTGGGCG
>CAZBTA010000430.1:0-3139 GCA_964494515.1 uncultured Bryobacter sp. | reverse complement strand
CGGTGCTCGCGATGGAGCCGGGTTAGAGGATTTCGAAAATGGCTTCGACTTCGACGGCGGCGCCGGTGGGGAGGCTGGCGAAGCCGAGGGCGGAGCGGGCGTGGTAGCCGTCGGTGGTTTTGCCGAAGATTTCGTGCAACAGATCCGATGCTCCGTTGATGACCAGGTGCTGGTCGTTGAAGTTGGGGTCGGAGTTGACACAGCCCAGAACCTTGATGACGCGGAGGCCGTCGAGGGTGCCGTGGGTGTTCCAGACCGAATTGAGGATCTTGGCGACGCATTCGCGGGCGGCGGCGTAGCCTTCTTCCGTGGTGACGCCGGCGCCGAGCTTGCCCTTGAGCGTCGAGACGTGGCCCGAGCTGAGCAGCTGGTTGCCGGAGCGAATGCAGAGGTTGAGATAACCGGGGGTTTGTTTTTCGAAAACGATGCCGAGCTTTTCGGCGGTGCTTTGTGCGGACATGATGCGAACTTCCATCTTAGCGGGTGAAGACAAAAAGGCGACTGGGGGCGTCCTCGGGCAAGAGGTAAAGCTTGCCGCCGCGGTAGGCCATGCCCTCATGACTGTAGGTGAGGCCGCGATCGGTGACGCCGGTGGTGATGCGGCGCACGAGCTCGAGACTGGGCCAGCGGAGCCACTCGATGGCTCCGGTGGACTTGCTGAGCCCGCCGGAGCCGAGCAAGAGATCGCCGTCGAACTTGAGGTCCTGCCACTGGGTGGGGAAGGGGTTGGGCTGGCGGGAGAGCTGTTTGCCGTCGCGGGTCCAGGAGTAGAGAGTGCGGCTGCCCCAACTGCCCCCGACGATCAGATCGCCACGGATGGCGAGGCAGCCGATGTGGTCGTTGACCTCAAAGCGCGACTCGAGGGCGAGGGTGAGTTTGTTGCGGCGCTCGATGTTGGTGGGGCCGTCGCGATCGTATTCGGCGACGGGGATCCAGAGGGAATCGCCATCGAGCATGATGCCGCCGGGGTGGAGGCGCTTGTCCTGCTGGACCTCCACCTGGGCAAGGACGGCGCCGGTGGATAGTGACAATCGCGTTAAGTAGCCTTTGCCCGCGCGGGCGTCGACGGAGCTGACCCAGAACGTATCTCCTTCGACGTCAATGCCCTGGACGTGGTGGAGATCGGTCGCGATGGGGACGACGCGGGACTGGCGCCAATCGGAGAGGGACTCTTCGGCAGCGAAGGCGAAAAGAAGAAAGAAAAATTTCAGCATCGAAATTCCAGCATTTCACGTCCCTCTTACAGGCGCATGAACGAGCGATAAGTACGGAGGAGAGATATGCCGAGCAACACGATTCATGAACCTGAGATGGTCGGTCGAAGCTGGACAGACAAGTTGAAAACCAGCCATCATTTGAACATGGGCACAAGCGGAACGTTGTTGACTCCAGACCGTCCCCGGTTGAGCACGCACCAAAAGGCGTTGCAGATCAATCTGGACCCGGTGCGTTATGGGACGTTTGCCGAGATTGGCGCGGGGCAGGAAGTGGCGCGCTGGTTCTTCAAGGTGGGCGCGGCAGCGGGGACGATCTCAAAGTCGATCTCGGCTTACGACATGACGGTGAGCGACGCCATTTATGGCAAGTGCAAGCGTTATGTCTCGCGCGAGCGCCTCGAGCGGATGCTCGAGTATGAACACCGGCTGAATGTGGAGCGCCTCGGGGCATCGCGTGGCGACACGACGGCGTTCTTTACCTTTGCCAACACGGTATCGGCGCTGAATTACAAGGGCACCAACGAGTGCCATGGGTGGATGGGCGTGCGCTATCAGGCCTTTCCGGGCGATAGCGACAACCAGATCATTGTGCACGTGCGCATGCTCGACAAGGAGAACGCTCTGCAGCAGGAAGCGCTAGGCATTGTGGGCGTGAACCTGCTTTATGCGGCGTTCTTTCTGCACCATGCGCCGAACCAGATGCTGGAATCGTTGCTCGACAACCTGAGCACGGAGCGACTGGAAATCGACATGATCGATTTCTCGGGCATTGAGTTCCGCCGGGTGGATAACCGCGTGATGAGCCTGAAGCTGGTGCAGCTGGGGCTGAGCGGGGCGGCGATGTTCGGGCCGACGGGTGAGGTGTTGCAGCCGAGCGAGGTGTTGCGCAAGCGGCCGATCCTGGTGGAGCGGGGAAGCTTTCGTCCGGTGACGAAGGTGAACATCGACATGATCGAGAGCGCCCGCAAGCAGTTTGCCCAGGAGCCCGATGTGAAGGGCGACCAGGTGGTGGAGCTGATGGAGATCACGATGCGCAACCTGTTATCAGGGGGCGATATCGACCTGAGGGACTTCCTGGCACGGGCTGATCTGCTGTCGACGGCGGGCAAGACGGTGCTGATCTCGGATTACTTTGAGTACTACCGGCTGGCGGCGTATCTGGGCCGCTATACGAACGAGCCGATCGCGGTAACGATGGGGGCGGCGAGCCTGCGGGATCTGTTCAGCGAGCAGTATTACACGGGGCTTGAGGGCGGGATCCTTGAGGCGTTTGGGCGACTGTTTACGCGCAACATGCGGATCTATGTGTATCCCCTGCTTGAGGAGTCGGGCGATCTGGTGACGGCCGAGAATATTGATTTGCCGGTTGAGCTGACGAACCTGTACAAGCATCTGATGGACCGCGGGCGCATCCGCTCGCTCGAGCACTTTGACCGCGCCGTGCTGCATATCTTCTCGCGGGATGTGTTGCGCCGGATCAAGGAGCAGGACAACCGGTGGGAGGAGATGGTGCCGCCGGAAATCGCCGAGGTGATCAAGAGCCGCCGGTTCTTTGGGTATCAGCCGGAATAGTATTTTTTGGAGTTTCGAATGGATCGGCGCCGGACGGGGGTTCGGCGCCGATTTTTTTTGCGTGGAGAGTGTCAGAAATTATGATCTTTTTATGAAGTATGGTGATTGCTGAGAAGATTTTGGAGCTCGCCAAGTTGCTCGGCGAAGGTATGCCGCTGACAGCGAAGGAGTTGCTGCATCTGGGCTCGCGGGCGGCAGTGGATCAGGCGCTGAGCCGACTGGCGCGGCGCGGAAAGCTATTGCGGGTGGGTCGCGGGCTTTATGTACTGCCTGTTGCGGGCAAGTTTGGCGCGCCGGCGCTGGGCGAGAAGCGGCATGAAGTGGTGGTGCCGAGTGGCGCGGCGGCGGCC
>CAZBTA010000429.1:0-3139 GCA_964494515.1 uncultured Bryobacter sp. | reverse complement strand
GGGAACCGCAACACGCGGCTGTTCAGCGTATCGGCCACCCACAGGTTGCCCTGCGCGTCCACAGCGACCGCATGCGGCAGGAACAATCCCGTCGCATTCGGCACATTCGGGTTCGCATCCGGCGAGTTCGGTACCGAGCGGTCAAAACCCACCTGCCCGATCACCAGATCCGCCCGCTGGCCCAGCGCCACACTGCGCACATCGCGGAAGCCCAAAATACGATTGTTCATCGTATCGGCCACATAAAGCGTATTGCCGTCGAGTGCAATCCCGCCCCCACGATACTGCCGGTTCTGGAACACACCCGCAAACCAGAATTCGCGTCCCTCAATCAGGTTCGGCGCGTTCAGGTCAAGACCCGTCTGCCCGAGCACCTTCGTCGCCCCGCTTGTAAACGGCGCGCCATTCGGGATCATCATGACGCGGTGATTGTTCGAGTCCACCACAAACAGGTTCGTCCCGATCACGGCAGCGTCGACCGGCGAGTTGAAACCAAGCGCACTGGCCACTCGCAGCCCGCGGTTCGCGTCACCACTGTTAAAGTCCGGCTGCCCAATAACATCAGTCATGCGCGGTGAGAGCGAATTTGTCGTCTCTGGCGTCCACGCATCCGGGTTTGCATACCGCGTAATGCGGCTCAGGCGCGCATCCACCACATACGGCTGCCCACCCACCACAAAAATCGATTCGGGCGACTGCAGCGCCGTGTCGTTGATCGTAGGCGGCGCCGCTTGCCCGGAAGGCACAATTACAATGCCAAGCACGCGCTCTGCCGCCTGCCCGGTCGAACTCGGGTTGCGAAACACCAGCACGCGACCACGCGCATCCCCGACATACATACGACCATCCGGCGCAATCGTCAGCCCCGAGGGCAACGCCAGCGTCGACTTGTCGCGCGCATCGGTGTTCTGCGAATTCGAGATTGAGTTCAACTGCCCCAAAAACACATCCGCGTCCGCGCCAAAGTTTCCCGGCGTCAAGACCCGTGCCGGATAGCGCACCACGCGGTTGTTTCCCGCATCCGTCACCCACAAATTCCCTGTCCCGTCAAAGGCCATTCGGATGCGAAACACATTCGATCCCAGGTCGCTCAAAAACAGCGTGCTCGCCGTCGGCGCACTGCGCCCACGATTCGGCAACCGGCCCGTGTTCCCGCCCGACGCGCTACCAAACGATTCCTGCCCCAGCACCAGATCAATCTCAAGCAACTGGTCCTTCGGCTGATCAAAGGGCTTTGGATACCGCACGATTCGGTTGTTGTTCGTGTCCGCCACATAAAGGTTGCCCTGCGCGTCCACCGCCACACCCGTCGGCTGATTCAGCCCCAGCGTAAAGTTCGTTCCCGGTCCATTGATGGCGGTTGTAAACTGGTCGCGCTGGCCAATCACCAGATCCGCGAATGCCCCGTTGGCCGCTGCCACCGGGTTCCGCCACGCCAGCACACGGTTATTGCCCGTATCCGCCACGTACAAAATGGGCGGGCTCACCGAATTGTCCACCGCAATCCCCTGCGGCGTCGTCATTTCGCGGCCCTCTACAAGGTTCGCCGATGCGGTCACCAGCGTCTTCCTCGGATGGCCCAGAATCCGCGACGGCACCGAATTCAGCACCACGCTGACCGGTTGCGCCATCAGCACGCTGGACACAGCTATAGCATGCAGTATTAATTTAAGTTTCATCTTTCTTCCTTGTAGGACGGACGCGGAGTCGTACCGTTACTACACTCCCCAATATCATCTCAGACTTCGCCTGATGATTTCCTGATCATCCTCCTATCGGTCATTTGCCGTTTAGAATGTAGGTAATGCTCTGGCTTTTGCTGTTTTCCGCCTTCTCAGCCGGTATTCTCGAAGACTATCGCGATTCCCAGAACACTACTGCCCTCACCAATCACATCTCTAAACTCGGCGCCCCCTCCACCCCCAAGGCCCAATACGAGCTCGCCCTCGCGTACTCCTATCAGGCCGCCATCGCCATGGAGAAGGGCGACAAGCGCGCCTCCGCCGCCGCGGCCGAATCCGGCGTCGATCCCGCTCGCAAGGCCATCGCCGCCGAGCCCAACAACTCCGAATATCACCGCATCCTCGGCACCCTCTGCGGCCAGATCATTCCCGCCAACGTCCTCGCCGGCCTCAAGTACGGTCGCTGCGCCATGGACGAAGTCGCCAAAGCCATCGAGCTCAACCCCAAGTCCGCCGACAACTGGCTGTCCCGCGGCGTCGGCAACTACTACCTGCCCCCCTCCTTCGGCGGCGGCACCGACAAATCCATTGCCGACTTCGACAAGGCCCTCGAGCTCAATCCCAAACTCGCCGAAGCCCACCTCTGGCGCGGCATCGCCCTCCGCAAGGCCGGCCGTAACGCCGACGCCCGCAAGGCCATCGCCAAAGCCATCGAACTCAACCCCAAACGCATCTGGGCCAAGACTCAACTCGAAAAGACCCCCGCGCAATGACCCCGGCCCAGACGTGCCTCCTGGGTGGCGTCTTCGCCATCCTCACCGCTCTTGGTCTGTTCATTTTCCCGGGCCACACCTTCCTGCTCTCCGACACGCAGATCTACCTGCCCCTCTTTGAACACCTGCGCAACCCCGCCCTCCTGTCCAACGAGCTCATCCTCAACGGCGCCCACTTGAGCTTCACCATCTACGACGAAGTCACCCTCGCCCTCTCCCGCCTCACCGGCATCTCCCTCGAACACTCGCTGCTCGCCCAACAGTTCTTTTTCCGCTGGCTCGGCATGTGGGGCGCCTTCTGGCTTGCCACCTCAATCGGCCTCTCCCGTGGCGCCGCCGTCCTCACCAGCGCCTCCCTCTGGCTCGGCGCGTTCGTCTACGGCCCTGCCGTCATCACCACCGAGTTCGAACCCGTCCCCCGCGGCTTCGCCGTCCCCCTCATCGTCGCCTCCCTCGGCGCCCTCGCGCAGCACTGGCCCAATCGCGCCGCTCTCTTCATCGCCTTCGCCTTCCTCTATCACGCCCCCGCCGTCTGGCCCATCCTCGTCGTCGCCATCATCGCCCGCCACTGGCGCCCCCTCGCCTACACTGCCGGCGCAGCCACCCTGCTCACCGTCTTCGCCTCCCTCCAACAAGGCGCCCTCGCCACCCAACCCTTCTTCAGCCTCATCGATCCCGCCCACC
>CAZBTA010000428.1:0-3140 GCA_964494515.1 uncultured Bryobacter sp. | reverse complement strand
ACAAAACACCCGGCCCTGATCCTCACATCAGAGCCGGGCCACAGCTCTTTTCTCCTAAACAGGTTGCGTCGCGTAATGCGACATCCGCTCCAACATCTGGTCCTTCAGCGCCAACTTGATGCGCTTCAGTCGCGTCTCCTCGCTCTGTTCGGCTTCACTCAGGTGGTTCTTTGACTCAATCTCACTCAGAAGCCTCGAGTACTCGGAGTGCTGTACCGCCAACCTGCGGAACTCCGGGTCCAGATTCATGAGTTGAGTCTTGATTTCTTCATCGTTTAACAGCGTCATGTAATGGTTCCTCCTCTGGAATCCATACGGAACGGCCTGTCTGACCGCTCTCTGCCCATACACCTAACACCTTTCGCCACCCGTAGCAATCCCCCCAAATGGGTATCAGTTGACAAAAATATTTTTCGGTGGCACAGTAGCTCCGTGGCCCTCGCCCTCCAGATCCTCCGCGATCCCGACACCGCCGCCGCCCTCCTCGATCCCCGCCGCCAGGCCATGCTCACCCATCTCCAGCAGGCTCCCAACACCGCCTCCGGCCTCGGCCGCCTCCTCGAGATGCCCCGCCAGAAGGTCAACTACCACCTCCACCAACTCGAATCCGCCGGCCTCATCGAACCCGTCGACACCCGCCGCCGCGGCTCCACCACCGAACGCCTCGTCCGCGCCACCGCCTCCCGCTATCTCATCTCCCCGGAAGCCCTCGGCGCCCTCGGCCCCACGCCAGAATCCTGTCGCGACCGCTTCTCGGCCACCTACCTCATCGCCCTCGCCTCGCGCATCATCACCGATCTCTCCACGCTCATCCTCCGCTCCACCCGCGCCGGCAAGCGCCTCGCCACCTTCTCCCTCGACACCGAGATCCGCTTCCGCTCCGCCGACGAGCGCGCCCGTTTCACCGACGAGCTCTCGAACTTCCTTGCCTCCCAGGCCGCGCGTTATCACGACGCATCGGCCCCCGGCGGCCGTCCCTTCCGCATCGCGGTCGCCGCCTGGCCCCGCATCACCAAATCCGAAAGCGAGTAACTATGGCCAAGAAACAACTCCACACCATCGAAGTCTCCGCCACGCCCGAACAAGTCTGGCGCTATATCTCCGAGGCGGAGAACATCATCCGCTGGTTCGCCCCCGATGCCCGCGTCACCCCCGGCAAGGGCGGCTCCATCTTCGTCTCCTGGGGCCCCGGCATGGAAGGCGAAGCCCCCATCCACCTCTGGGAACCCAACAAAGCCCTCGGCTGGACCGAGGCCGGCCCCCACCCCAAGCTCATCGAATTCACCATCGAGGCCAAGGACGGCTCCACCACCATCCTCCGCATCGTCCAGTCCGGCTTTGGCGAAGGCTCAGACTTCAACGACGAGTACGAAGCAGTGAACGGCGGCTGGCAGACTTACATGCGCACGCTCAAGTTCGGCATCGAGAACACTCGCGACGAGCCAATCACCATCGCCGCCGCCGTGCACTTCCTCAAGGCCTCGCGCGAAGACGTCTCCGCCCGCCTCGATCAGGCCTTCGGCTTCAATCCCCCTCTCGCCACCGTCCCCGTCGGCGGCACCATCACCAGCACTCTCGGCTTCACCGCCCAACGCCTCGAGCCCGAGAAGCCCGGTTACCACCTCTTCCAGACCAACAAAACCCTCATCGCCCTCTTCCTCGAACAAATGGGCGACTCCTGCTTCACCACGGTTCAGTCCTGGCTCCACGGCCCCGATGCCGCACTCGCCGAACCGCTCAAGTCCGCCTTCGCCACCATCAACACCGCCGCCTCCCCATCCGCGTAATACCCCGCGCGGCGGCCCACCCGCTCAAAGCCCATCGCGGCATAAAAGCCCAGGGCCGCCGCATTGCTCTCTCTCACCTCGAGATGCCACACCCCCGCCCGCGTCACTAACTCACTCACTAACTCCCGCGCCACCCCCCGCCGTCTCCACTCCACCCCCACCGCCAGATTCAGTAACTCCCCCTCGCCCGCCACCACCCGGTAAATCGCAAACCCCGCCACCTCCCCTTCCACCTCCGCCACCAGGGCAGGGAATCCATCCACCCACCCCGCCGCCTCCGGCGCTTCGGCCACAATCGCCGCCATCCGCGCCACATCCCCCTCTCCCGCCGGACGCACGGTCATTTCTTCTTCGTCCACTCCAGCAGCGCATACGCGAACAGCGGCGGCAGCGCGATCGCCGCAAAGACGGGTCCAAATCCCTGCCGGTCCGCCACCCGTCCAATCAACGGCGACGCAAAGAATTGCAGCACTCCATAACCCGTCGTCAGCAGCGACACCGCAAATGCCGCGTTGCTCCCCCCATACGCGTCCAGCGGCATCGTATACAGATTCACACTCGCCATCGAAGAAGAGAAGTATCCCAGCGCAAACAGCGCCACCGCCATCTCAACGCTTCCCACCTGCGGCACCAGCGCCACCAGCATCATCCCCAGCGCACCAAACAGGTACACCCGCCGCCTCGCCGCGAGCGGCTTCCACCCACTCCGGATCAGCCGCATCGATATCGCCCCACCCGCAAACGAACCGATCAACGAGACCACACTCACCCACGAAGTAAGCTGATTCGCGGCCTTCGAATCCATCTTGTAAGTCAGAATCAGAAAGTGATTCAGCCACGTCGTCCCAAATAAGAAGATCCCCAGCGACAGAATATTCGCCACAAAGAATCCCCACATCTGCTTCTCCCGCAGAATCAACCCCGCGTCATATCCCTTCGATTCAGGCGCCGCCTCCTGCACTGGCGCTTTCTTCGAGGCCCACCACCACAGCGGAATCCATAGTAGCCCCAACCACCCTGCCACAAAGAACGCGCTTCGCCATCCCCAATGCGACATGCAGAAGTTCGCGATTGTCGCCGCCCCCATCATGCCCAACGTCAGCCCAAACTGCGACATCGCGCTGCCCACCGCCCGCTCTTCCTGCTTCAGATACGTTTGCGCCGCTTTCGCCGTCGACGGGATCCCCGCCGCCTCCCCAATCGCGAGTAACCCATGCGCCCCCACCAGCCCCCCCAGCCCCGTCGTCAATCCGCGCGCCATCCCGCACACGCTCCACCATGTCAGCGCCACCGTTGTCCCCAGGTTCAGCCCCACCTTGTCGAGAAACCACCCCATCAACGGCGACCCGATCA
>CAZBTA010000427.1:0-3155 GCA_964494515.1 uncultured Bryobacter sp. | reverse complement strand
GAAAGGCGACGACGCGGGGCGCGTGGGACTGGTTGGGGAGGGGGAGCTCGACTTCGCGGGGGGCATCGGAGGTGTGCGGGCCAACGGCGGTGAGGCTGCGTACGACGGCGACATGGCGGAGGGTGACGCCGGCATTCTCGCCGCGGGTGACGCTGGACTGGGCGGCGCTGTCGGCGATGGCGACATAGAGGGTGGCGTTAGGAGTGGGAGGGGCGGAGATGGTGGCTTTGAGGCGTGAGTTGAGCTGGGAGACGGTGAGGGAGAGCGGGAGCTTGGCGTGGCGGGTGGAACGTTCGATGGCCTGGCGGACGCCGGGGGTGTTGCTGCCCACGAGCTCGTAGGCACCGTCGACGACGAGTTGGGGTGTGTAGACGCCGTTGAGGCCGAAGTGGCGGGCATAGGTGTACTGGCGTTTGGTGAAGAGCGAAGAGGAGAAGCGATCGCGCCAGGCGCCGTCCCAGTAGTCGACGTGTTCGGAGAGAACGATGAGGTCGGCGTTGGCGAGGGGTTGTTGATCGAGCTGGGCGAGGAGGTTGTCGGCGGGTGGGCAACTGTTGCAGCCTTCGGAAGTGAAGAGCTCGAGGAGGATGGGGGAGCGGGTTTGGGCGGAGAGTGTGAGGGCGAGGAGGGCGATGGTGAATCTCATGGCTGATTGACAGTTGGGGTGAGGGCGGGGAAAAGTCACGCGGGAATGTGGCTTGATCCTGGGATGTCAGATGTAAAAAAGCCCGGCGCTTGATGGCGGCCGGGCTTTTCTGGCTTGGCGTGGTTGGAATGGGGTTAGCGGATGAGGGCGAAGTTGAGCTCGACGCGGGTGGCCATGTCGATGGCGCGGCCGTCGAGGAGGGTGGGGGTGTAGCGCCACTGGCGGATGGCCTGTTCGGCGGCGGGGACGAGCATGGGGTGGCCGCTGACGAGCTGGATGTCGCGGACGGAGCCGTCGCGAGCGATGGTGATATTGAAAGCGACTTTGCCTTCGAGGCGGGCCTGGCGGGCCTGAGCGGGGTAAGTGGGCTGGGTCTGCGTCACGAGACGGGCAGAGGTGATGACCGGGGCCGGAGCTGAGGCCGCCGAGAGGGTGGCGGTGAGCAGGAGCGTCAGGAGGGTGGTGGTGAAGAGTTTGTTTTGCATGGTGTGGATCGTTCCTTTCGGTTGGCCTTCACTCTCATAAACAGAAGCGGGGGTGGAAGTGCGTCATGAATCGAGAAGATTTTTTGCGGAGCACTGTGGGGTATCTTGACGTCATGCTGGCATTGCGTGATTTACCGCAGCGAGAACATCTGCAGAGCCTGAAGCGGGAGTTTCCGCAGATGGACGTGGCGCGGATGGAGACGTACCTGGCGCTGCTCAAGACGGCGACGGATATGGTGCGGCGGATAGATGCCTACCTGATGGAACATGGTCTGCAGCAGAATCGCTTTATGCTGCTGGTGGTGCTGTATCGCGACCCGTCGAAGCCGTTGGCGGCGGCGGAGCTGGCGGCGAGTATCGGTGTGAAGCCGCCGACGTTGACCGGGTTGCTGGAAGGACTGGTGAAGAAAAAGTGGGTGAAGCGGCAACGGGACAGCGGAGACCGGCGGGCGATCGGGGTGGTGATTACGGCGGCGGGGCAAGAGTATCTGCGTGGGGTGTTACCGGGGTATTACGCGCTGATTAACGAGATGTGGCGGGGAGTGAGCCGGGCCGAAGGGGCGGAGTTGCGCAAGGTGCTTGAGAAAATTTCGATCTAGCGCGCATCCTGACGGGGAGAGAACGCATCCATTTGTTAGCTACCTAACTATTAGCTACCTTATGAAAAACAAAATGGAACAAAAGCACGTTGTGGTGGTGGGCGGATCGAGCGGATTTGGGCTCGCGACGGCCACAGAGCTGAAAAGACAAGGCGCGCGGTTGACGCTGGTGGGGCGACGGGTGGACCCGTTGCTGCCGTTGGCGGGAAAGCTGGGCGCGAAAGCAATTGTGGGCGATTTGACAGAGCCGGGACTTGAATGGGCCGCGGGCATTGACGGGCCGCTGGATCACCTGTTTATCGCGGCGGGGGCGTTTGTCGGTGGAGGGTTGCTGGAGACGGATCCGGAGGGCCTGCGACCGGCGGTAGAGGCGCGGCTGTGGGGGCCGGTGAAGCTGATTCGCAAGATTGAGGGGAGGCTCGCGCCGGAGGCGTCGGTGGTGTTGACGGGCGGGGTGTCAACGCGACGGCCGAACCGGGGCGCGTGGGTGACGAATGTGGCGACGGCGCTGGCGGATCAACTGGCGCGGGTGTTGGCGGTGGAACTCGCGCCGCGACGCGTGAACGCGGTGGCGCCGGGGTTTGCGCTGACGCCCATGTGGGACGGGCTGAGCGAGGGGGAGCGGGAAGGGTATGCGACGTTCTTTCGCGAAAGGACGCCGACGGGGAGGCTGGCAACAGCGGAGGACGTGGCGGAGGCCGTGATCGCGCTGATGGCAAACCCGGCGATCAACGGGCAAACGATTTATGTGGACGGCGGCTATAGCGCTGCCTGAGAAAGAGAGGAAACAAAGACATGGACAAGATTCTTTACAAGACGAAGGTGACGGCCAGTGGCGGACGCAATGGCGTGGCACGGGCCGAGGACAGTACGACGGAGCTGGCGCTGGCGATGCCGAAGGCGCTGGGAGGGAGCGGTGAAGGGCTGAATCCGGAGCAACTGTTTGGCGCGGGTTATGCGGCGTGCTTTGCTTCGTCGCTACAGTTTGTGGCGGCCAAGCGGGGGCTGGTTCTTGAGGGCTTGGCAGTGACGGCGGAGGTGGCGCTGCGCCAGACGGCGAAGGGATTTGCCGTTGATGTGGAGCTGCGCGTGGCGGCGAAGGAGCCAGTGGAGCGAGTGTTGATCGAGGAGGCGGATACGGTGTGTGCTTACTCGAGTGCGATGCGTGGGGAGGGGCGAGTGAGCATTGAAGCAACGCAGTGAAGCTGGTGAGAAACGAAGAGCCCGGCGCTTGATGGCGGCCGGGCTTTTCTGGCTTGGCGTGGTTGGAATGGGGTTAGCGGATGAGGGCGAAGTTGAGCTCGACGCGGGTGGCCATGTCGATGGCGCGGCCGTCGAGGAGGGTGGGGGTGTAGCGCCACTGGCGGATGGCCTGTTCGGCGGCGGGGACGAGCATGGGGTGGCCGCTGACGAGCTGGATGTCGC
>CAZBTA010000426.1:0-3168 GCA_964494515.1 uncultured Bryobacter sp. | reverse complement strand
GCAAGCTCAACGCCATAGCCGCCCACGCCGTTCCGCTGGCCGAGATCCACTGGTCCCGCCCATGCGGAAAACCACTATCCTTCAGCGGCTGGAACGGGAACGCCCGCGTCCGCACATGCCAGCTGCCATCAGCCTCCTGCGTCCGTAGCAGGTATCCAGCCCCGCGCTCAAAGCTCACGTCTTCGGTCGTCAGTACGCCCGCCTGGTGCAGCGCATACAGCGCCTGCCCGGTGGCGTAAGCATCCGCCTCACGCGCCGGCAACTGCGCCCAGCCGCCCTCGGGCCGCTGCTCGGCGAGCAACGCCCGTCCCGCCGCCGTGATCACCGCCTTGTCGGCCTTGCCCCAGGCCAGCCCCAACAGCCGCATGCTCAATTCCTCGGTCGTCTGCGGCTTCGCCTTCTCAAGCCACTTCCGCGCGCTCGCAATCGCCGCGTCCATGTTCTTGCCATAGATCACCATCGCGCGCAGGCTCAACGCCGTCGCCGTGATGTCGCTCGATTCCATCGGCGGCCGTGCCGGAAACGAAGCAAAGCTCCCATCCGCCCGCTGCTTGGCCTGCACCAGCTCCACGGCCTCCGTCGTCAGTTCGTCGCTCGCATAACCTTCCGCATAAAGCCCCATCAGGATGTAAGGCACTGAGATCGGAATATCCGGAAACTGATCACTCTTGGCCTGAATCGCCGGCCGAAACGCCTTCAGCATCGCCACCACCGCGCCCACTTCCTGCTGCGGTGCGGTCTCGTTCACGGCGTAGCCGCGCTCCCGCGCCAACTGCCGTGCCATCTGCGGCAGCGACTGGTGGTGACAACTCGTGCAACCCGACACGCGGATAAACTGCGGCCCGCTCTTGTCAAACAGCGCGAGCGCCTTCTCCACCGGCGCCTTGTGCGCGTCAGCTTTGCCGGCGCCGGCCTTCTTGAGCGCGGCTACCACGGCGGTATTGCCGCGGCGCAATGCCCAATCCATCGCGCTCTCGCCCATCTTGTTGCGCAGGTTCACATCGACGCCGCGCGCGATCAGCGCCTCCACCATGTACGGGTTGCCCATCTCATTGGCGGCCGCCCACATCAGCGTGCTTGAGCCCGCCATATCGAGCGCCTTCACATCGGCCCCACTCGCCAGCATCGCGTCAAACGCGGTCTGGTTCTGAAAGAAGATCGGGTAGAAGAGCGGCGTAAAGCCAGTCATCCGCCCCTCGTTCGGGTTCGTGCCGGCGGCAAGCAGTCGCTTGAGCTCGGCGGTGTTGTTCTTGGCCACCGCCGCAAACAGCGGTGTCGGAGGCGTAAAGTCGGGCGGGGCCTGTGCCAGGGCACTCAGGCTCGCCATCAGGGCAATACTTGCTAACGCGGGAAGTTTCATATGCGATTCCTTCAACAGGACACGCGCATCCGCCCGCCATAAAAAGCTCAAGGGCAAAATTAAGAATCGCTGAATAGACAAATCCTGTTTTATCCGGGTAAAATTAACCCAGGTAGCAAACCATGATCACCAATCCCCACTACACCGCCTTTGAGGACGAGCGTCTTCTCGCCTCGGGCACTGCAAGTGAAGTCGCGCTTGCCGCCCGCCAGGCGATGGGGCGGGTATTGATCTTCGAGGATGAAACCGGCCGCCAGACAGACTTTGACCTCCGCGGCACCGAGGCCGAGATCGCCGGCCGCGCCCCCGGTCGCCCCAAATTGGGCGTCGTTGCGCGCGAAGTCACTCTCCTGCCGCGCCATTGGGACTGGCTCGCCACCCAACCCGGCGGCGCCTCGGCGGCCCTGCGCCGTCTGGTGGACGAAGCCCGCAACCGCCCCAACCCCCGCGCCGCCCAGCAAGCCGCCGACCGCTTCATGATGGCCATGCTCGGCAACCAACCCGGCTACGAAGAAGCCTCGCGCGCCCTCTACGCAGGCAACGCCCAGCGCTTCACCGAACTCACCGAACCCTGGCCCACCGACCTCCGCAACCACGCCCGCAAACTCGCCGCCGGGGCTTTCCTCTAGCGTCAACTGTCGATCCGGTTATTGCAGTCGGAACGCACGAATCGAGAAGTCATTCGGCGACCCCTGTGAGCCACCGCTAAACGACAAACTTGGGGCCAAGTTGAACATTACTAGAACTGCGCCAGTGCCCTGATCAACGAAGCGGTTCGGATTTGTGAGGGTAATCGAGATCGTCGACCCAAACGTGGTGCCAACGGAGATCCCCCGGTTGATCTGGGGGTTTGAGCTCGAAGCTTCTGGCAGTGCCACCCAACTCCCTGCACCGCACCCGCTGCCCCAATTCCATACGTGCACCTGGACTTTCGAATTGGCCGTCTGTGCCTTCGCCTGGAACGTGATCTTGGAAAATCCCGCTGGTGCCAGGGCGCCAACATTCAGAATTCCCGCTGGCTGATAGCCTGGCGCCTGCGCGCTCAAATCGTTCAACTTGCTCGTCACCTGCTTCAGGTCCCACGTGCCCCCGGGCGCAACCCCTGTCAGTCTGTAGCCGGCGGCGATTCCCTTCTGTGTCGAACACACGGCTTGTTGTCCTGGGCAAAGAAAGAACGATTCCGCCGAGCGCGCCACGATACCCACTCCATCCGTCGCCTCAATTGAGAACGTTCCAGTGCCATTACCACCGGGGTTAACAGGCACCGCCCATGCAAAAGCCTTCGCCACCCCGTAAGGATTACCTTTCAAGTTCACAAGTTTCTTTTCCGTGGGGACTGCGCAGTCACGGCTAAACGAACTTCCGGGTTTATTCACAAAGAAGTCGCCAGCGATCTTGAAGCTTACGTCACCAGCTACCGCATCTCTGACGCCAGACAAAGTCATCATAATGATGTTTACGCCCTCCCCAAAGAACTGGTTGAAAGGTGGTGTGGTCGATACCACTAGCTTGTTTCCTGGTGGAATCACCACACTGTTCTTCGAAAAGTTATCTGGAGCCCAGTTGGCGGTCGGGTTTCCAACCCACGGAGACATCGTGTTTCTGTAGAAGGGATTGGGCAAAGTGCCTTGTGCCAGGGCCGCGGTGGAAAACGTGACAGCGAGAAGCGTCAGCGTGAAAGAACGCATGGAGAGATCCTTATTCGTATAAGTACCGTGCACATGTAACTGGGCAAGCGGGGAAAAACTGGGCGCCGACGTCAAGTCACCAGAATGAGGACGGAACTACGTCGTCGTCTTTCTTCCAAA
>CAZBTA010000425.1:0-3171 GCA_964494515.1 uncultured Bryobacter sp. | reverse complement strand
GCTCGCACGCTTGCCGCCGGAGATGTGGCAAGCTGGATCCGCCAGCGCCGCCAAAGCTACTGGTACGATCGTTTCCGCGACCTCTATGAGGCGATTGGCTTCGCGGCTGAATTCCACGCGGCAATGGCGCAGGTGAACCTTGGCATGACCAGTCTCGCTGAAGGCGTCAGCCGCTATGCCGGAAACTGGTTCCGCATCGACCAGCTTTACCGCAAGTTCATCTACCACATGCAGAAATCGGGTCAGGCCAGCTTGATGGCCGAGCTCTATGAGCAGATAGAGAACCATTATGTGAACAGCTACCTGCTTCGCCTCAACGACAGCTGGCAGGTCCATGTCGATGCAGCACCGACGTGGGATGCCGCGCCTGTGCCGGCCCAGCGGACTTTTTACGCCACCCAGGTCGTTCCTTATCGTCAGAAGGACCAGAAGATCTGCGTCATCATATCGGACGCCATGCGGTATGAGGTGGCGGAGGAGCTATTGGCTCGTGTCCGTGGGCTCGATCGTTATGACGCAGAGATCGAGCCGATGCTGGGATCACTGCCGACATATACCCAACTCGGCATGGCATCGCTGCTTCCCAACCGCGACATGCGTATCGCTGACAACGATACCAGCGCGGTGATCGTGGATGGGCAGAGCTCGCAGGGTACCGAAAACCGTAGGAAGATCCTGGCCCAGGGACGCGAGGGCGACCGGACGACCGCATTGCTGGCCGACGACCTCCTTAAGATGCAGCGAGACGACTACCGGGCGCTGTTTCGCGATCACGACGTGCTCTATGTTTACCACAATCTCATCGATGCGACCGGCGACAAACCGGCCACGGAGGATCGCGTATTCGAGGCTGCTGAGAAGACGCTCGACGAGCTGGTTCAGCTGGTCAAAAAGCTGGCGGCCGCCAATGCCAACAATCTGCTGATCACCGCAGACCATGGTTTCATTTACCAGCACCGGCCCATCGATGAGAGCGACTTTTCGGGTTCTCAAGTGGTGGGCGAAACCATCTTGTTCCGCAACCGCCGCTTTGTGTTTGGACATGGCCTGAAACCCCAACAGGGGCTCAAGCTCTACAAGCCGGACGAGGCGGGATTGCAAGGTGATGTTGAAATCCTTATCCCCAAGTCAATCAATCGCCTGCGGCTTAAGGGCTCAGGTAGCCGCTTCGTGCACGGCGGCGCCACGCTGCAGGAAGCGGTCGTTCCAGTCGTCCGGATCAACAAGAAGCGTCAGAGTGACACGTCCATTGTCGATGTCGAAATCATTGGCAGCACCAATCAGGTCATTACAGCCAGCCAGATATCGGTCAGGTTCTACCAGTCCGTTCCGGCGACTGAGAAGACGCACGCACGCCGCTTGCGCGCCGGAATATTCTCGCAATCGGGAGAACTAATTTCAGACAGCCACGAACTCGTCTTCGATTTTCGGTCTGAAAATCCGCGGGAGCGCGAGCACCCGGTCCGCTTCCTGCTGTCTCGCAAGGCTGACGACTGCAACGGCCAGGAGGTGGTTCTGCGCCTAGAAGAGCAGCACGGAGACACATCGCACTACAGCGAATATCGGAGCGCGCGCTACATCCTGCGGCGCAGCTTCACCAACGACTTTGATTTCTGAGGGCCCGGCATGACCGCACTGGACGACAAGATCAACGAACGCTTTCCCGGCCTTGTGGTCCGCAAGGACCTGGTGAAGGCGGTCAAAGGCAACGCGATCGTCCCGACCTATGTGCTGGAATATCTGCTGGGCCAGTATTGCGCGACCAATGACGAGACGTCGATCCAATCAGGCATCGAGACGGTTCGAGAGATCCTGCGAAAGCACTATGTCCATCGCAATGAGGCCGGGCTCATCAAGTCCAATATCCGTGAAAAAGGTCGTTGGAAGATCATCGATCGGATCAGCGTCGCCCTCAATGACAAGAGCGATACCTACGAGGCAAGCTTTGCCAATCTCGGGATATCAAAGGTCCTGATCGATTCCGGAACCGTAAAGGCCCACCCCAAGCTTCTGGTTGGAGGGGTCTGGTGCATCGCCGATATCGAGTACGACTACACCGAGGACAAGAATGTAACCCCCTGGATCTTGGGTTCAATGAAGCCCATCCAGCTGTCGCATTTTGACTACGAAGCATATTTGGAAGCCCGCAATGGCTTCACGACCGATGAATGGATCGACCTGCTCTTCCAGACCGTTGGTTTCGACCCTGAAATGTTCGGCCGGCGGTCCAAGCTTATCCAGTTGATGCGGCTGATCCCGTTCGTTGAACGCAATTACAACCTGATCGAGCTGGGCCCCAAGGGCACCGGCAAATCGCACATTTACTCAGAATTTTCACCACATGGGATCCTTATCTCGGGGGGCGAGGTAACGGTACCGAAGCTTTTTGTCAGCAACAGTTCCGGCAAGCTGGGCCTTGTCGGCTACTGGGACGTGGTGGCGCTGGACGAGTTCGCGGGCAAGCAGAAGAAAGTCGACAAGGCACTGGTCGACATCCTCAAGAACTACATGGCCAACAAGACCTTCTCTCGCGGTGTTGAGCCGCTGGGTGCCGAGGCCTCCATGGTCTTTGTCGGAAACACCAAGCACACGGTTCCCTACATGCTCAAGAACACCGACCTGTTCGACGAGTTGCCCGACAAGTACTACGATTCCGCCTTCATTGACCGACTACACACCTACATCCCTGGCTGGGAGGTCGGTGTGATCCGCGGCGAGATGTTCTCCAACGGATACGGCTTTGTAGTCGACTACCTTGCCGAGATTCTACGCCATCTGCGCAACGACGACTATTCGGATCGCTACCGGTCGAACTTTGAGCTGTCGTCGGATATCTCAACCCGCGACCGGGATGGGGTTCACAAGACCTTTTCCGGCCTGATGAAGATCCTCTTCCCATCTGGTGAAGCGACGCCGGATGAAATGGAGGAGATCCTCAAGCTCGCCTTGGAGGGTCGCAAGCGGGTCAAAGATCAGCTCATGCGGCTCGACGCCACCTACCCGGACGTGGATTTCTCATTTTCGCGCAAGAATGGCGAAAAGGTGAAAGTGGCAACGCTCGAGGAAAACGAGTTTCCGAGCTTTTACTACCGGCGCGCTGGAGGGCTTTGCCTCCCAACAACCGAGCCTACAGGCGATGACGCGTCTGAAGCCGCAGCAGCGCCCCAGCTC
>CAZBTA010000424.1:0-3173 GCA_964494515.1 uncultured Bryobacter sp. | reverse complement strand
CCGATCGACAGGCTCGCGATGATAATCGCCCATTCCGTCGATTCCTCGGCGATCCAGCCCATCCCATTGATCGCCAGATACCCCACCACAAACGGCATCAGTGCGCAGTGCACTGCACACCCATAGGAGAGCCACATGCCCACCTTGTCCCAAAACGTCATACTGGCAGAGGAATGACTATGTTGCTGTTCTGCGCTCATCGGGTTTCGCTCATCATGATAGCGCAATCCCGATAAGCAGCAAATCCCTGTCGATTCCCCGACGGCGTGCTCGACTCATTGTTATGGCTGAACATCTTTTCTTTCTCAACATCTGCGTCGCCGACCCCGCGCGCTCGATGGAGTTCTTCTCAAAGCTCGGCTTTACCTTCAACATGCAGTTCACCAACGAACAGGCCGCCTGCATGAAGATCAGCGACAAGGCCTTTGCCATGCTCCTCCGTCGCGATTTCTTCTCCACCTTTACGCCGCGCGAGATCTGCAATACCGCTACTCATACCGAAGGCCTCTTCGCCCTCTCCTGCGAGAATCGTGAAGCGGTGGATACCATGGTCAACGCCGCCATCGCCGCTGGCGGCTCGCCCGCTCTCCCGCCCAAAGACATGGGCTTCATGTACCAGTGGAGCTTCTATGATCTCGACGGCCACCATTGGGAAGTTTTCTGGATGGACTACAAGGAATCACAGCAATGAACAACTCCAAACTCACCCTTTACGGGGGCTGGGCCCTCAGCATAATACCCTCGCTCATGCTCCTCCTCAGCGCCGGCATGAAGTTTTCGAGCAGCCCTGATGTCCAGGCCGGCTTCGACCACCTCGGCTGGCCCATGGGCGTCTCCCGTCCCCTCGGTTTCGTCGAGATTGCGGTGGTGCTCATCTATCTGTTTCCGCGCACTGCGGCACTGGGTGCCATTTTGTGCACTGGGTATCTCGGTGGCGCCATGGCGGCCCACATTCGCATCGAGGAGCAGGCCTATACGCAGTTTCTTCTCGGCGTCACGATCTGGGGCGGCCTCTGGTTCCGCGATGCCCGCGTACGGGCGCTGATCCCCCTAATGCGCTAGCTTCAGCTTGAACCCGCTATGGGATTGTTCAAATCCCAGCCGCAGATAAAACCGGTGGGCGTCGACCCGCTGTTGGTGTGAACTCAGCTGTACCACTCCGCAGCCCCGTTCCCGACACTGTTCGATCGCCCACCGTACAAACTCGCTCCCCAGCCCCTGCCCTCTGGCCCGCGACGCGATTCGCACCGCTTCAATCTGCCCCCGCCACATCCCCTGATAGCTCAACCCCGGCAGGTAAGTAATCTGCAACGTCCCCACCACGCCCGCGTCATCCTCGGCCACGGCCAACAGTTGGTCCGGGCTCCGCTCAATCGCCGCAAACGCCTCCATATACCCTCGCGCCACCGGCACACTCGTATCCTCCCGCGTCTTGCCCAACTCATCATCCGCCAGCATCGCCACAATCGCTGCCAGATCCGCCACTGTCGCCCGTCGGAATCGCAGTTTGCCCATACCTCATTCTCCGCTAAGCTTTGAGTAGGGATCTCCAATGTCGCACCAAGTTCAAAGCATCCTTGAAGCCGTCCAGCGTCTGGCCCCAGCGCAGCGGCGGGAACTATTGGCCGCACTACAAGAAATCGAATCGACCGTGGAGGCTCCGCTGGGTGATCGCGAGGCAAAAATCGCCGCGCTGAGCGGCAAGTATCGGCATGTGCCCACTTCTTCAGCGGCATTCATAGATCGTAAGCACGAAGATCTCGAATTGGAGCGGTAAGCGTGAATTACGTCCTCGATGCCAGCGCTATGATTGCGTTCTTGCGTGGCGAGCAAGGGGCGGAGCGGGTCAGCGCAGTTTTGAGCAATCCTGGCAACATTTGTTGTGCCCATGCGATCAATCTCTGCGAGGTCTTCTACGACTTCCATCGCGCACAAGGCTTGGCCACGGCTTCAGAAGCTGTGAGTGATCTGCAGGCTATCGGTGTACGGACCGATTCCAGTTTTGAGCCCGAATTTTGGCAAGGTGCCGGCATTCTCAAGTCATCTTTGCGACGTGTGTCTTTAGCGGACTGCTTTGCCCTTCACTTGTCTCAACGCTTGGGTGCTAGTCTGCTCACGGCCGACCACCATGAATTCGATGTGATCACAGAGCATCGCGAGTTCCAAATTGAGTTCATACGCTAAGGCGATGCACTCTTTGACCGTTACCACCATCCTCGAGGCCCATGGCATCCATGATCCCTGGTTCGCGCTGCCCGCCACCGGTGTTGCCAATCGCATCTACGCCACTCGCGACGTCGTCCTGCGCATTGCCACCGACCATCCCGACGCCATCGTCGACGCCTTCACTGAATCCGTAGCCGCCCCGGTCGCTCACGCCGCTGGCATCCTTACCCCGCGCCTCATCGCCTTCGATGCCTCTCACGCTCTCATCGATCGGCCTTACTCAATCTGGGAACGCGTCCACGGCCAAACGTTCGGCCTCGCGAGTCTCAGTGCAACACAAAGCAGAGAAGTCTGGACGCAGGTCGGCGAGCAACTCGCCCTCCTCCACCAGACAGTCACCGCCTGCCCCGATCCCAACAACTACCTCGACACTCCCGGCCGCGACCCCGACCTCTCCGAATTGCTGGCCGAATTCGTCAACACCACTCAGCCCACGGCAGCGGAGATTCGCGCCATCGAACGACTCATCGCCGACCTCCTGCCCCACATCACCCAGTCCGAGCCCGCACCCTGCTTCCTCCATAACGACCTTCACGACCGCAACCTCATGTGCGGCGCGAGCGGCGGTCTGCTCGCCCTCATCGACTGGGGCGATGCCGGCTGGGGCGATCCCGTCCTCGACTTCGCCCCCATCCCTCCGGCCGCGTTGCCCTTTGTCCTCGAAGGCTATGGCCCCACCGCTCGCCTTGGCCCCAACTACGAGGCCCGCATCCGTTGGGACCAACTCGCCCACGCCCTCGAATCAGGTCACTGCCCCACCACAATCGTCAGCCCCTGCTGATTCGGTACGCCGTCCACTGTCAGCTCAATCGACTGCTCGCCCGGCGGCACAAACGGCACGACCACATTGAACTGGTACAACCCAATCGCCGCGCCCACCGCTCCGGCAAAGGTCACCTGTGCCACCGCGCCACCAATCTTCACCTCATACGGCAGCGCCAGCGCCG
>CAZBTA010000423.1:0-3175 GCA_964494515.1 uncultured Bryobacter sp. | reverse complement strand
GCGTTGTCGAGCATCGTGTCCGCCAACAGCTTCTTCAGCCACTCGTTCTCCTGCTCCAGTTGGCGCAGCCGCCGAGCGTCAGACACCTCCAACCCGCCATACTTCGACTTCCGCTTGTAGAAGGTCGCCGAGCTGATCCCGTGACGACGGCATATGCGCGCTCGATCCTCGATGTGAAGTCGGTCACAGCCATTACGGCAAGCTCGACAAACACGGCGGCGGCGCTGATCAATGATCTCGTCAGCTATGGGGTTCTGGTTGAAATGACTGGTCAACGGCGCAACCGCCCGTTTGCGTTTGACGAATATATTTGAAAGTAGCGATGACCTCCGCTCGCCCCGTCCCCGCCGTATCGTTCCAGACCGCCCGCAGCGGCGCATCGACCAAGGCGAACGAACTTGGCATGCGCCCGATGCAGGAGCGCGCCTACGATAAGCGCAGCGTAGCCATACGGCGAGGACCGCGGCGGCCTAGCGTTTGGCGAATTCTTGATCGGCGATGAGCGTTATGAGGTTCTCGACGCCGTCTGAGGTGAAGGCCATGATGCCGTCCTCGTGTTCTGGGCTGTAGACCCAGATGAGGCCGTCTTCAGGATCCATGCCGAGCGCGAGATCGGCGATTTCGTCTTCGGTTTTGTCGAGGTCCCGTGCGACGAGGCCAATGGTTTGGACGGAATGGACCTTGTTGACTTGGGGCATCAGGCGGCCAGAGCGAGGCGAGAACCTCGCCAGTTCCATGGCAGGAGTTCGTCGAGCCGGCTGACGGGATGGTCGGCGATGCGGGCCAGAACATCGGCGAGCCAGACTTGGGGATCGACGTCGTTGAGCCTGCAGGTCTGGATCAGCGAGTAGGCGATGGCCGCGCGCTGCCCGCCGCGATCCGAGCCACAGAACAGCCAAGACTTGCGCCCGAGGGGCACGCAGCGCAGGGCTCGTTCCGCAGCGTTGTTCGACAGGCAGACCCGGCCGTCGGCCAGAAACCGGGTGAATGCCTCCCAGCGCCGCAGCATGTAGTTGATAGCCTTGGCCAGGTCATGGTTGCGCGAGATCCGGCCGCGCTGGTTGTTCAGCCAGTCATGGAGTTTTGCCATCAGCGGGGCGCTGAGTTCCTGGCGTAGGGCATGGCGCTCGGCCGGGCTTCGACCATTGATCTCCCGCTCGATGTCGAACAGGGCGTCAAGACGCTGCACGGCCTCGAGCGCGATCGGATAGACTACGCTGATCTTCTCGCCGCGGCTCTTCTTGCGCGCGTCGCCTTCAACATCGGCGAGCTCGAAGAACTTCCGCCTCGCATGGGCAAAGCAGCCCGCCTCGAGGATCGGACCGGGATCACGGTTCGGAGCATAGAGCTCGTTGTAGCCAGCATAGGCATCGGCCTGCAGAATGCCGGACCATTGCGCCAGGTGACGCTTGGGATGATCGCCGCGCCGGTCGCGCGAGTAATGGAAGATCACAGATGGCGGGTCGTTGCCGCCGAATGGGCGATCATCACGAACATAGTTCCATAATCGGCCGGTGATGGTCTTGCCCTTGGCCCTGACTGGCAGGGTTGTATCATCGCCGTGGAGCCGCTCGGCAGCGAAGGTGTGCCCCTCGATGAGGTGAAAGATCGGCATCAGCGCCGCGCAGGTCGCACCAATCTGGTCGGCCAGGGTTGAGACGCTGAGTGGGACACCTTCGCTGGCGAAGCGCTCGGCCTGGCGGTGCAGTGGCTGATGCTGGCCGTACTTGTCGAACAGCAGCATGGCGAGAAACCCGGGGCCGAACATCCCGCGCGGCGTAACGTGGAACGGTGCCGGTGGCTGGGTGATCTTCTCGCAATCTCGGCAGGCGAACTTCTCGCGCACGGTCTGGGTGACCTTCCACTGCCGCGGGATCACCTCGAGCGTCTCGGTCACATCCTCGCCGAGCTTCGAAAGCCGGCTGCCGCCGCAGGCTGGGCAGGCACACGGCACGGGAATGACGACACGCTCACGCGGCAGATGATCGGGCAGCGGCTTCCTGGTCGGCTTGCGCCGCTCGAAGGCCGCAATGGTTGCAGTCTTCGCCGCCGCCGCTTCGGCGGCACGCTCGTCCTCGGCGGCATCGGCTTCGAGGTCTTCCAGTTCCAGTTCGCCTTGGGCGAGCAGCCGCTCGGTGCGTTCGGCGCTGGGGCCATATTGTTCGCGTCTCAGCTTGGCGTTCTGCAGCTTGAGATGGGCGATCATCGCCGCGGTGGCGTTCTCCCTCGCCCGGGCGTTGGCCTCGATCTGATCGATCTTCTGCAGCGCTGAAGCCAGCAGAACCTTGAGGACTTCAACGTCGTCCGGGAAAGGTGGAACGGCGGCTTCCATGAGAAGAGTGAATCACTGCCGCCCCCGCAGATCAAGCCGAAAGTGCAGGACTCTGCGCCTTATCCCGCGCTCTGCGGCCGCCAGCTGTACTGCGGGTTACGCCAGTCGATCCCCTCGAGGAGGCAGGTCAGCTGCGCCGTGGTCAGGCTCACCACACCGTCCTTCGCCGAGGGCCAAACGAACCGGCCCTTCTCGAGCCGCTTGGAGTAAAGCGACATGCCGATGCCATCGTGCCAGATAATCTTCACCAGCGATCCGGAGCGGCCGCGGAAGACCCAAAGATCACCGGCGAACGGATCCTTGAAATAGTACTGCTGGACCTGGGCGGCCAGGCTCTGCATGCCGCGCCGCATATCGGTGTGCCCCATTGCGATCCAGACCCGCGCGCCCGATGGGATCATCGCACGGCCCTCAGCGCTGCAGCCGCCAGCGCTGGCGGTGCCGACGCCGAGATCCGCAGCCGTCCTCCGTCCGCCAGTTCCAGCACAATCGCCGCTTCCGGTTCCGCCGCCGGCCCGCAGGGTGGCGCCAATGCCGCTGCATCCTCGATCACCGCCGGTGCGAACGCAGACTGTGCTCGCCTCATCGCCTCACGGCGCCAGATGTAGATCAGGCCCCGCGATACGTCATACCGGCGAGCGACCCGGGCAACGACAGCACCCGGCGCAAACGCCTCCCGCAGGATCTCAAGGCGCTCTTCTTCCGACCACTCTCGGCGTCGGCGGGCGTCCGAAAACACCGTCACCCGCGCCATGTTGTCCTACGTGCGTCCATGTGTGCGTCCATAAGGACGTCCTGAGCACACCGGACCAGCTCAGCAAGCGGCTCTCACCGGACAGATAC
>CAZBTA010000422.1:0-3206 GCA_964494515.1 uncultured Bryobacter sp. | reverse complement strand
CGGCGCGGTACTCGGCGAGGTCGTGGATGTGCTCGATGTAGGAGGCGTCCTCAAGGCCATCGCGGAAGATGACGTGAGCCATGGCGAGGGCAAGAGCGAGGTCAGTGCCGGGGTGGATGGGGATGTGCTGGTCGGCGAGAGAGGCCGTCTTGGTGCGAATGGGATCGATGACAATGAAGCGGGCGCCATTGCGGCGGGCCTGGACGATGAAGGGCCAGAGGTGGACGTTGGTGGTGAGGACGTTGGCGCCCCAGGCGATGATGAGCTTGCTGTGGGGGAACTGCTCGGGCTCGGTGCCGAGGCGGGCGTTCATTGAGGCCATGAGCGCGGCGCCGCCGGCCGAGGAGCAGATGGTGCGGTCGAGGCGCGAGGCCCCGAGGCGATGGAAGAAGCGGCGATCCATGCTTGCGCCCTGGAGGATGCCCATGGTGCCGGCATAGGAGTAAGGCAGGACGGACTCGGAGCCGTGGGTGGCGACGATGTCGGTGAGGCGCGTGGCGATCTTGTCGAGGGCTTCATCCCAGGAGATGCGGCGGAACTGGCCGGAACCCTTGGGGCCGGTGCGCTCGAGGGGGTACTGGAGGCGATCGGCATGGTAGTTGCGATCGAGATACTTTGCTACTTTGCCGCAGAGGAAGCCCTGGGTGATGGGGTGGGCGGGGTTGCCCTTGAGGCGAGTGGCGCGACCGGTGGCGGTATCGACCTGAACGAGCATGGAGCAAGCATCGGGGCAATCGAGAGCGCAGACGGAGGTGTGCCAGTGAGTAGCCATAGGGTTAGGGTAACAAGTGGGCAAAATGGGTTTGTTCGGTGAGATTGGTGGGGTGGGGTGAATTGGGTTTGATCTGTGAGAAACGTGCTGGAGGGTGGGGTGAGTTATTGAAACTAAAGGGCCTGTGGAAGTGAAATTGGGTTTGTTCCGGGGGCGTGGCGGCGGCGAGGGAATTGGGTTTGTTGTGGGCATTGTCCTCAGGCTCCCGGTGTGTGTGTTGAGCAATGGCAACGGTGTTTTGCTGGTCGCGCCACGAGGATGTTGTAGCAGGTGGAGGAGCGGGGATTGACTGGAGTTTGGGGGTAAGCAGTTGATTCGAGGTCGGATAAAGGTTTCAGAATTTTCGTGAACGAGGATGTGGGTGCTGCTGGGCGGATGGTTACCGGCGAGTTGCTTCTAGTATTATGGGCCGGTGAACGACGTGGCGACGCGCCGTACGTAGAAGTGGAAGATGCAATCACGGAGAGCAGCATGATGGTGGGCCTGGTGATGCTGATGGGGATGCTGGCGCAGGCCAACTGGCAGGCGGAAGTAGCGCGACTGAAGGCGGCAGGAGACGCGGCCGGGGCGCTAGCGCTGGTGGAGAAGCAGGCGAAGACGGCGACAACCGAGGATGAGGCGGGGTTTCTGTTGGCCGCGATGGGGCGACGCAATGAGGCGGTGGAACGGTTTCGCGCGGCGATTCAGCGGCAGCCTTTGTATGCGGTGGCGCACTTTCATCTGGGGGCGGCTTTGTGGCTGGAAGGGGAGCGAGTTGAAGCCGTGAAGGAACTTGGGATCGCGGCGCGGCAGAGCAAGACAAACGCTGAGTATTGGCAGCGTTATGCCGTGGCCGCAAGAGAAAGTGGCGACCGGGCGGCGGCGCTGGCGGCGTATCAGAGGGTGGTAGCGTTGCGGCCGGGGTGTCTTGAGTGCCGCAACGCGTGGAGTTTTCTGCTGACGGATCAGGGGCAGGCCGTGGCGGGAGCGAGAGAGGCCAGAGCCGTGCTCAAACAGGAACCCAAGAACCTGGCGGCGCTCAGCAATCTGGGGTTTGCGCTGTTGCAACAGAATCTGCTGGAAGAAGCGATTGCGGTGTATGGAACCGGGGTGACCGTAGACCCGAAGTCGGCAGTGATGCATTACAACCTCGGACTGGCCTTGAAGCAAAAAGACTCATTGACCGAAGCGCGGAAGCATCTCGAGCGGGCGATAGAGCTCGACGGGAATCTGATCGAGGCGCACTATACACTCGGGATTGTGTACTGGCAGGAGGGGGAATTTGAACCAGCGGCGGCGGAGTTTCGCGCGGCGGTAGAATCCGCGCCAGACTATGCCGAGGCGTGGGCCATGTATGGCACGGTATTGCGGCAGAAGGGTGAGAAGGAACTGGCGCGGAAGGCGCTTGAGACGGCGATCGGATTGAAGCCGGAAGACCCGGGGCCTTACTCGCAGATGGCGCAATTGTTGCGAACAAGCGGAGAACGGGTGGAGAGCGAGCGGTATTTGAAGCTGGCGGCGGAAAAGAAAGCGGCCAAGGAGGCAATGCAAAAGGAGATGTTCGACCGCTCGAAGGATGCAAGGCCGAGGGTGATCCAGTGAGAGGGCGGCGGGGGTTTCTGAAGTCGTTGTGTCGGACAGCCGGCGTGTACACGCTTGAGCAGTTGTTGCAGGGGCAGCAGTTGCCGGTGAGCTTTGTGAACGTGGCGCGTGAGGCGGGGCTGAAGGAAAAGACAACGTTTGGGGACGAGAAGAAGAACCGTTATCTGGTGGAGACGACCGGGTGTGGCGTGGCGTTCTATGACTATGACCATGATGGTTGGCTCGATTTGTTCTTTGTGAATGGATCGCGGTTTCAGACGAGCTTTGCGGGCGGTATGCCGACGAACCGGCTGTATAAGAACAATCGGGACGGGACGTTTACGGACGTGACGGTGAAAGCGGGCCTCGTGCACCACGGATGGGGCCAAGGGGTGTGCGTGGGCGACTATAACAACGACGGTCTCGATGATCTGTTTGTGACGTACTGGGGCGAGAACAAGCTATACCGGAATCGCGGAGATGGGACGTTTGAAGATGTGTCGCGCAAGGCCGGGATCACGACGGGGGGTGGGAAGATTCCGCGTTGGAATACGGGATGCGCGTTTGTGGATACGCGCAGGAATGGGTGGTTGGACCTGTTTGTCGCGAACTACATCGACTTTGATGTGAAGACGGTGCCTGTGCCGGAAGGCGGCACCTGCAAGTACAAGGGGCTGGCGGTGGCATGTGGACCGCCGGGGCTGCAGGGGGCGAAGAACATCCTGTTCCGCAACAACGGTGATGGGACCTTTACCGATGTCTCGAAGGAGGCAGGGATTGAGAAGACGCCGGGGACCTATGGGTTGGGCGTGCTGGTGGGGGATTTTGATAACGACGGGTGGCCGGATATCTATGTGGCGAATGACTCGACATC
>CAZBTA010000421.1:0-3214 GCA_964494515.1 uncultured Bryobacter sp. | reverse complement strand
GAGAAGGCGCCAGAGGCGGAGATCTATGCGGTGAAGGTGTTTCATCAGTCGCTGCGCACGAGCATTGGCATGCTGGAGGACGCAATGCGGTGGGCGATCGAGCAGCGGATGGATCTGATCAATCTGAGCCTTGGCACACGCAACCCGGAGCATATTGCCCGGTTTGAGCCGTTGATTGCCGCGGCGCTGGCGCAGGGCACGCTGTTGATCTCGGCGATGGATGCGCAGGGGGAGACGTGTTATCCAGGATCCCTCGAAGGCGTGGTGGGCGTGGGTGTGGATGTGGAGTGTCCGCGCGAGGTGGTGAGGCTGGATGGTGAAGTGTTTCGCGCGTCGCCTTATCCGCGGCCGTTGCCGGGGTTGCCGGTGGAACGCAACCTGAGCGGGATCAGCTTTGCGGTGGCGAATGTGACGGGCCTTGTGGCGCGGGCGAGAGAGGTGCATGGAGCGCCCCTCACGCGAGAGGCGCTCCGCGGGTTAATCCTCTGAGATCGTGCCGGGCTTGTGGGCCGTGAGGTAGACGGCGAGGATGAGCTCGCTGGCGCGGGTGGGCACGTTGCCAGAGCGGTACTCGGGCGAGTTGTCGTGATAGGGGAACTGGCGGGGGAAGGCGCGGATGCCACCGAAGATGTAGCCGACGAGGATGCGGCGGCCACGCAACGGGCGCAGGTCGAAGATCTCGGCTTCAGGCCTGACACGCGCCAAGCCGGGAGCCGGCAGGAAGACCGCATTGGCGCCCACGTAACCGGCGAGACGGCTGGCGGGTTGGACAACTTCCACATGCGCGCCATCGCGATTGACTGTGAGCGTGGTGATGCGGTCGATCCATTGCATGCCGTCACGATAGTGAGTGCTGGCGCGATCGCCTTCGCGCGGTGCTGGTTCGAAGGCTTGCTTGTCGGTGTTCCAGAGGTTGCCGCTGATGCCACCGAAGAAGGTGGTGTGCATGTCGCCGGAATCGGAATCGAACAGGGAGAGGTGGGCGCAGGTGTAGGCGCTCATCTTCTGGTCGTAGGCTTTGTGCACGGTGGGGGGCTGGGCGGCGCTCCAGTAGATGGGTTTGGAGAAGCCAAGCTGGTCGGCCGTGAACACGCCACCGAAGGCTGCGGCGCCGAGCGTGTGGCCATCGGGAGAAAGCGTGTGAGCGACGTTGAGATCGCGGCGACGGAACTCGGGATCGGTCCAGGACTGGATGGCCTTGATGGCGAGTGTTGCGGGGTCGATGTGTAGCTTGGTGATGGCGCTCGAATAGGTCTGTGAGGCGGTGGCGGTGTTCTTCTCGCCCGAGGCCTGAAAGTCGAGATAGCTGCCCATGAACTTGTGGCCACCGACGAGGTAGAAGTGTTTGTCGTCGAGGGCGAGCAGTTCGCCGCCGGAGAGCTGGGCGAGTGGCGATTCGGCAAAGCGCACCTGGGCCGTTGTGAGATCGCCGCCGGAGGTGGCGGCCTTGACGAGCGACGGGAGGTGGACGGAGGAGATGAGCGGATAGGTGAGATACTGGCCAGCCGCATTTTGGCCATAGCCGCCAAGGATGTAAAGCGTGTCACCGACTTGCGCGTATTGGGGATTGGACGACATCCACTGGTCGCGCACAGCGGCGGGCAGCGGCGTGAGCGGCAGGCTATAGGTCTTGGCGGGAGACTTGTCGGTGGGCGGGTCGATCACCCAGACGCGGGTGTTCGCGCCGGCGCGGGGAAAGTCGGCGTCTTTGCCACCTTCGCCGTGATAACCCGAGACACGGCCGGCAATGAAGATCCACTTGCCTTGCCACTCGGCGCTGGCGAAGCTCTGAATGCGCGGTGCGCCGGGGAAGAGGTGGCTTACGTCCTCGGTCGCCTCAAGCAGAAAGGGAGCCTTGGGTGGGGCAGCGCACAATGCAACGCCGCAGGACAGGACAAGCGCAAGGGAGACTTGCCGAATGTTCATGAGTTTTTCCAGCCTAGATGGGATGAGTGGACCGACCGGGTCGCAGAGTGCAGCGTGGGAGTTTGAGCCAGTGTAGCCGAAGTGGCTAAGACAAACAAGGTCTGGAATAGCGATAAAGCAAAGAGCCGGGAACGAGGCGGGCGAGGTAGGGCGTGAGAGGCCATTGCAGGGACTGGCGCAACAGCGAAGACCAGCGGAAGGCCGGCAGAATGAGGCGGCGGCAGGACTCGATGTGAGCAGCGGCGCTGAGGCCGGCGGCGAAATTGCGACCCGCGAGTTGACCCGTGGCAATGGCGCAGAGCATGCCCGAGCCAGTGAAAGGATCAACGAAGCTGAGCGCGTCGCCACAGGCGTAACCAGCGGGCGCCTCGGTGGGGCCGTAGTGGAGCGGGCCGGTGAACATCCAGTCGAAGACGGCTTGCATGGGCGCGAGGCGTTTGGCAATGTGAGGTTGGGCGGCGAGAAAGCGCGTGGCGTCAAAGCCGCAGGCCTTGAGGTCTTCTTCGCGGGCGAGCCCGCAGACGTTGGTGAGGCCATCTTCGACGGGGTTGACGCCGGTGTAGCCGCTGGCGTGGAAGTACAGCTCAACCGCGCGATTGGTGGGCCCGGAGAAGTGGGCCTTGTAGCCGAACAGGCGTTGGCCGCGCGGGATCGCATGCTTGCGACCGTGGGCAATAATGGCTTGATCGTGGGACTGGCCCACCTGTTCGTGGATGATCGCTCCTTCGCGCTCGGCCTGCTTGAGCAAGAGGTGATCCAGGCGGTAGCGGCTGATGCCGAGCGCGGGGCGGGGCAGCGCGAAGCGCTTGGTGGCGTGGGGCCAGATGAGCGCGGTTTCCTCAATCGGGGTGCCGTTGAGGGGGATATCGCCGAGCAGGTCCACCGCGGCGGCATCGAGGAATTCGCCACAGACTTTATGCCGCGGGAAGCGAGACTTCTCGTAAATCGTTACCGGGTGGCCCAGGCGCAACAGTTCGAGGGCGGCGGCGGCTCCAGCCAGACCGCCGCCGATGATGTCAGGCATTGCCGCTCGAGCTGGTGCTCTCGGGATGGAGGCGCTTAATCACTTCAGCTACGGGGCGGGGATAGTAGGTGGGCTCGGTGTAGCGGAGCTGGCGTTCGCGCACGGCGGTCTCCTCGAGCTTTTCGATGGCGTGATGCGGTTCACCGGTGAGCCAGAGGTAATGGCCGTCGAGCTCCATGCGGGCGACGAGCAGTTCCTCAGGTAGCGGCATGTTGGTGACACGCAGAAACTCGCCAAGCGCCTTGTCCATGGCCTGGATGTGAG
>CAZBTA010000420.1:0-3222 GCA_964494515.1 uncultured Bryobacter sp. | reverse complement strand
CAAAACCGAGCGCCAAAGTTCGAGCCACATTGGCCGCGCTACGCCAGGCGAAGCCAAGCTATCAGGGGTTGGTCGAGATCAAGGAGGCGGGTTTGATCCAGTGCAGCGTGGCGAAGAACTCTATTCCCCGCCTGGCCACTATCCTCCCTCAGCTCGAAGCGATGGCGAAGATCCAGGGGTTCAGCCTCACCGATGACGACAAGCCCTGCCGGTTTTCCAACGGGGAGCAGTCTGTGACCTTCATGGTCAACGAGGCCTTTCGCCGAGAAAAACACGAGCCGACCCAGAAGGAACAGGTGGCACTTGCTGCGTGGGAGAGGCGGAGAAAGGCGAGCAATTGGCGCTATCTCGCCAATGACCCTTATCCCCGGCCGCCCGACTGGGACTACTCTCCGACCGGGGAGCTATCGATCGAGCTGGAAACGGTATGGTCTTATCATCACTCCATGCCGCGCCGGGCATTCAAAGATGGCAAACGTCAGCGCCTTGAAGACATGGCGGCAAAGGTCGCGATCGGGATCGTCATCGTCGCGGAAGCGAAGGCAGCGCGCCAGAAAGACGAAGAGGAGCGAGCGCGGGCGCAAGAGATACGTCGACGGGAGCGTGAGCGCGAAGAACACCGGAAGCGTATTGAGGACCAACGCAAAGCTGAGCTCACGGCACTGATTGAGCTTCAAGAACGTGTCAGCCAATTGGAGGGCCTCGCGGTAGCCATCAACAACTTGGGCCCAACTGCAGACGAAAGCCGCGTCTCCGCTTTCAAACATTGGCTGACCAACCAATTGGATGAATCGCGCGCCCAACTCAGCTTAGGCGGCTTGGAGGCCCGGTTCGCCCAGCGCGGCTTATTCGGGAGTGATCGCGACCACCTTTACCCTGAGTAGGGCTCTCACTGGACTAGGCTTGCGTTCTTAGTGCTGCCACCAGATTGGGTGGATCGGTCCGGCATTCGGGCAACCAAGAGGCGGTCGATTGCTGCTTTTTGCCTCTTTGATCCATTATATGAAACAAATCGGTGGGACGGGCGACAGTTGACCATTCGCCAAAGGGGCCCTCCACATGTCATTGCAAAACTCAAGAGTCAGTTCTGCAAAATATGGCGTGCTATCAAGATATGTCTTTAGTCTCCTGAATACAGAAATTGCACTATTTGCATCATCGAATTGAGCGGTAAGCACGCGATTACCGGACCAGGTTTCGACCAGATAAAACCCTGCCGAAACTGCCGGCGCGACCAACGCTTCACCATCTGGCGCTGGACCAAGCTTGAGATGAATGTCGGCCCTCTTGCGCTCTTCCTGAAGGTCATCCTCCATCCCGTTCACGGGCAAGTTTGGTACCGAGCGCGCCTTCAACTCTCCCGGACTTAGGGGGAAGTTTTTGCAGATCGCTTGTGCGCCCTCCCTTTGAGGCCAACGAGCTCTCCACTCATGGGCGTAAAGTTCAGATTCAATGTAAACTTCGACGTCCTTATGCTCTGAAAATATGCCTTTCGCCTTGCTGAAAGCTTCTCGAGCCGCTGCAACCAATTCTCTCACACGGTCATTATCGTCCTCGTCGACTTTAAATTTCAGCGTGAAGTGATCGGTAAAGTGAGACGGCTCAAAACTGAGAAAGCCGTCTATTTGGAACCCCAGCACAAGAAGATCATTTTGAATGCCTGGCGAAATGTTGAGCCCATCGATGTGGACTTCAATATTTAGCCAATGCTTGTTGTCAGCTGGCCTCTCAAACAAGCCAAGGGCGCCTGCGGCACTGACCATAGGCCCTCTTAGCTCGGGGTAGATCCGTAAATAATCGAGAAATCGACGGATTGCCTGAGCATCATAATGCTCGAACGGCCGCCTCGGGGCCATTCGCATCACATTCGCAGGCAGGATATAGTCCCTAATTTTCAATTCCGGGGAATTCAACGCGATTAACTCCGTTGAGCGACGATAAGAGTCGTATTATATTCTCGATAGAGAACTTCAGGATGGTTAAAGCCTACATCCTTCATCATGCTTACGACCGAAGACTGGTTCGAAGAATTTAAGGGCGTAATGTAGTTTTCATAGCGGTAATGCTGAATCCAACGCTCGCGAAGGCGATGCCATTCGTTGGCATCCACGCCTGCCGGAACAACAGACATCTCCTGTTCTATAAATTCGAGATCCACTTGGTCTGCGATTTCCTGAAGGTTCGACGCGTCATAACCAATGAGATCGAGATAGAAGAAGGGAGCTCGAGGCTTCAGCAAGCTAGCTATGTTGAAGAACGCTTCTTTCTGCATCTCCAAGGGAACGTTATGGATCGCGAAGGACGATGTCGCGAAATCCAGGCCCTCTGGCTGAGATTCATGGACAGGAACAAAGGTCTGCCATTGGGTAAAATCTCCAGCGACAATCTCTATGCTGCCCGCGCCAAGTTTCTTGGTTGCGATTCGGTGGCTTAAGGCTGCCGTGAGGTTCGAGCTCTGATCTATCCCATACACATGGAAGTTTTGGAATCCTTCCATCAGCAACATTAGGTCCGCTCCCGTGCCGATGCCGACATCCAATCCGATCGGACAATGCGCTGGCCTAACTCGGTCTCTGAAACACAGCGCGCGGATCGCCTGCGCCCGTTTTACGCCAGGCACCACAAAGGGCAGGGACAGGTCGTAGAGAGACGGAGGGATCCTATCGAAAAGGTCGCTCATAATCTGACTGCGTTCAGCTTGAGGTACTCTTTCAGAGCTTCGTCTCGTGCATGTGAAAGGCTGGCCCAAGCGCCCTTCTCAACGATCCTACCTCCGCCGACGAAAGCAAACCTATCCGCCACCTTGTCTGCGAAACCAAGATTATGGGTTACCATAACTATCGTCACGCCAGATGCTTTGAGTTCCTGAAGAACGTCCGCCAGATTTAGAGATCGCCTTGCGTCAAGGGCTGATGATGGCTCATCAAGCAAAAGGACGCTTGGCTGCAGTGCGAATGCCCGCGCGAGCGCTACACGCTGCCGTTGCCCCCCCGACATCTGAGTAGGCTTCCGGTCAAGCAATTCTACAATTTCGAGCTTTGAAAACATGCTGTCTAAAGCGGCTTCCGTCGCTCGTTTATTGAGAGCCCTCTCTTTCCACGCGAGCAAGATGTTCTGTCGTGCTGTCAGGTGAGGCCAAAGTGCCAAACCCTGAAGCACCAAAGTGAGGTCTGGCCACGGGCCGGTTTGCAGCGGCCGCCCTTCGAGTACAAAAGATTGCCC
>CAZBTA010000419.1:0-3224 GCA_964494515.1 uncultured Bryobacter sp. | reverse complement strand
CTCCGTGACCGTCTGGGTCGTCGTGGCCAGCAGGCGCTGTGCATGGGATATGCGGTGCTGCGTAAGATAGTTGATGAGTGTTGTGCCAAATGTTTTCTGAAACAGGTTCATCGCATAGTTGGGGTGGAGCTTCACGAACTCCCCGATCTGCTGGACCGTGAGTTTCTCCGTGTAGTTCTGGGCGATGAAACAGGCCATTTGCTCCACCTTGTTCAGGCCGGTATCAGTTATAGTGGCAATACGGTCGCGTTTGGTGCGCGGTTTTGTTGGAGCGGGAATGTTGAGTGCGAGACGGATCAGCCTTGCCTGCATTTCCAGGAGAACGGGCCGCTCCAATTCCGACTTCCTTTCCTGCAAGTCCCCCTCCCAGTGCTCGAAAAGCTGCGCATCGGAACCAGCGCGTTCTGCCGTGGGCTCACTAACCAAACGACCTTGCATTAGGGGCTGGACGAACGTCTCCGATAGACGCCATTGAAGAAAACACTGCAACGGAATCGTTGCGACATAGTAGGCTGTGTCGTCGCCGTAATCAATGATCTGGTGGGGAATCGCCGCCCAAAATACACTCAGTTTTCCTGCCTCCACCACCGTTTTTGTCCCGCCCAACAAGTAAGTCACCGAGCCGGATTGGAGAAAATTGAGTTCGACCTCGTTGTGATGATCAGGGCGCCGCATCGGCGAAGGTCGCCAGTGGACACAGGTTAAACCATAGGGGGCGAAGTCAGGACGATTCGGGTCAAACGAGATGGGCGAAGATTTGGTGGCCACGGAATTGATCTTAGGATGCCGCAAGAAAAATCCTGAAAGGCGGAAGACTGCTAGAAAAAAGATGTGCTACGGTGTGACCATGCAGGGAGGGGCCCTTAACCCCTGCCCCCCGCATGGTCCGATTCAACCCCTCCCAACCCCGCAAACTATGCATGTGCCCCAATTTGGCCGCGTGATAACGAATGTGTTATCGCTGATGCGTTCCTGCTGTCTGGCCGTCGTTTTTGCAATGACCGCGCTCTCGCCAGTCGTCGGACAGGCGGCGTCTGCCGCGACAGGCACGATCGTCGGCTCAGTGACGAATGAATCTACCAGAAAGGTGCTCGAACGAGCCACGGTTTCCGTTGTGGGCACTGGCCTCGCCACGCTGACCTCCGAAGATGGCAGCTTTCGTCTTGTAGGTGTGCCTGCCGGGGCGCACGTGGTTCGGGTGGGTTACACTGGCCTCGAAGACAAGTCGGTAACTGTTTCAGTCGCGCCGGGCGCCAGCGTGACCGTGGATGTTGGCCTCCGGAGTGATGCGGTGCAGCTCACCGAGTTCCGCGTCGCCGGCGAACGAGAGGGCAACGCCTATGCGATCCAACAGCAGAAAAACGCCGAATCGCAGCGGACCGTAGTTTCAGCCGATGCATTTGGCGTAATCTCGGATGCCAATCCGGGTGAGTTCTTGAAGCTCATGCCCGGAATACAAATGGACTATACCGGTGTAGAACCGCGTGGACTCATGGTGCGAGGGATGGAGCCGAACCTGAATCTCGTCATGATCAACGGCAACCAGGCGGCTGCGGCCAACAGCTCCTCCACCGGGCGCACGTTCGAATTTGACCAAATCACCATCGATAACATCGAGAGTATCGAAGTCTTCAAAGCCCCGGTGCCATGGATGCCGGCAAACTCCATCGGCGGAACGGTCAACATGGTCACGAGGAGCGCGTTCCTGCAGAAAGGTCGCCGCCTCAATGCGACGCTCAACCTCACTGGCAATTCCGATTGGATGACGCTGGCCAAGACTTCCGGCCCGGATGATCACGCAACGCGGAAGCTCCATCCAGGCGGGTCGATCAGTTATTCGGATAGTTTCCTCAATGGGCGCGTGGGCGTCGCGGCGAGCTTTAGCAAACTTTACGTCAATGGCTTTGGCGGCACCGCTTACAATACCTACACGACGAACAACAGCGGCACCTTCGTCAGCCAATATCAACGTGAGGACCACCAGAACTTCACGATTCGTCAGGGCGGTTCGCTGAATCTCGACTACAAAGTGGATGAGGTCACGACCACCTTTTTGCGAACCACCTTCACCGATCACTACTACACTTTTCGCAACCGCTTTCTGCGATTTAACACCGGCACCATCGTGGGAGTAGCCACTCCGTCTCGGGTTGAAACCACAAATGGCAACACCGAGCAGAATATGAGCTTTGGCGACAAGAACAACGGCTCCACCACGATCAATGCCGGCGCCAAGCATCGTTGGGCCGGCTGGACGGTCGACTACGACGCGGCTTATTCCCGCGCCTTCAATCATTATGACTACTTGCCGAAGAATTTCGGCGGCGTCACCCTTCGCACCGCTGGTGTTGGCTACATTCTCGAACAAGATCCGTCGCGCGCACCTGCGGCTCGGCTGATCCAGACAGCTGGGGCCGATGCATATAAACTGGGCAACGGTGCCTACGCGCCACTCGCCAACTCGATCACCGTCGGTGATCGCTCGTCGGTGGATAGAGTCACGAGCGGCAAAGGCCGCGTGCGCCGCGAGTTTGCTGGGGAACGCCCGTTCACGCTGGAATCAGGGCTTTCATGGCAGAAACAGGAACGCGTCCGCCAGAATCCCAGCAAGCGATGGAGCTACGCAGGACCTGATGGCGTGATCGGCACCCCCGACGATACCACAGCGGCCAACATGCAACGTTTCGCCGAGCCCGAATATGGACCGCGCCTCTATTTCGGTGAACGAAGCCCAGATCAATGGATCAGCCCATTTCAACTCGCCAAATTCTATGGCCAGAACCCCGCTGCCTTCGTCGAGGACGTGCCCAACAGCTACGATGTCGCGTTCCGGAACAACCAGCGCATCCAGGAGATCATCTGGGGCTACTACGTCATGGGGAGCCTGAAGCTGGGCGCGCTCGATGTCCTCGCTGGCGCGCGCTTGGAGGAGACCTACGTCGATGGCGAGGGAGCAAAGCAGAATAATGCCGCTGCCGCCGGGCTCGTGGTCAACTCGCTCGCGTATCATCAGGCTCGGCTCAGTCGCACGAGTGCCAGCACGCACTACACGCCCAAACCCTTCAAGTATTTGCACCTCACGTGGCATGCCAACCAGCAGCTCCAAGCGCGCGCGAGCTACTCTGAGTCGATCGGCCGCCCTAACTACGGCAGTATCATCCCTGGTATTTCCGGAATCACGGCAACGACCGTCACGGTCTCCAACACTGCGCTCCGCCCGCAAC
>CAZBTA010000418.1:0-3230 GCA_964494515.1 uncultured Bryobacter sp. | reverse complement strand
GGGCGCTGGAATTGCCGGTGGAGGAGCGGGGGCGATTTCTGCGCGAGGCGTGCGCGGATGAAGAGCTGCGGCGCGAGGTGGAGAGTTTGCTCGCGATGCAGAGTGTGGCGGACCGCATGATGTCGCAGGCGGGCGAGCTATTGAGCGGGAGCGAGGAAGAGGATACGGGCACGACGGGGCAGTATGTGATCGAGGCGAAGCTGGGCGAGGGGGGCATGGGGGTGGTGTATCGCGCGCGGCAGACGACGCCGGTGTTGCGCGAGGTGGCGCTGAAGGTGATTCGACCGGGGATGGCGTCGCGGCAACTGGTGGCGCGCTTTGAGATCGAGCGGCAGGCGCTGGCGATCATGGATCACCCGAACATCGCGCGCGTGCTGGATGCGGGGGCGACGTCGAGGGGATTGCCGTTTCTGGTGATGGAGCTGGTGGAGGGGCGCAATGTCGCGACCTACTGCCAGGAGGCGGGACTGGATGTGCGGAGCAAGGTGGAGCTGATGATCGCGGTGTGCCAGGCGATCCAGCATGCGCACACGAAGGGGATTATTCATCGCGACATCAAGCCGGCGAATGTGCTGGTGGCGACCTATGACGGCAAGCCCGTGCCGAAGGTGATCGACTTTGGCATTGCGAAGGCGATCGAGAGCGTGCAGGCGGTGCCGCCGGGGGCGACGCGGCCGGGGGCGATGGTGGGGACGTTTGAGTATGTGAGCCCGGAGCAGGTGGAGCCGAAGGGGACGGATATTGATACGCGGACGGACGTGTATTCGCTGGGGGTGTTGCTGTATGAATTGCTGGCGGGGCGGCCGCCGGTGACGGGGCTGACGCCGGAGCGGATGAGCTATGCGGAGATCGTGCGGCGGATTCGGGAGGAGGCGCCGGAGCCGTTGCGACTGAAGGGCGCGGAGCGGGAGCTGGAGTGGATTGTGGGCAGGGCGCTTGAGAAGGAGCGGGAGCGGCGGTATCAAACGGCGGAAGCGCTGGCGATGGACCTGCGGCGGTATCTCGAGGGAGAGCCGGTGGAGGCGGCGCCACCGTCGACGGCGTATCGAGTGAAGAAGTTTGCCGCGCGCTACCGGTGGGGGCTGGGCGTGGCGGCGGCGGTGGTGGTGGTGCTGGTGGTGGCGGTGGGGTGGATGGCGTTTGCGCTGCAGCAGCAGAAGCGGGCGAACGCGCATGCGCTGGCGTTGCGCGAGGTGGTGCGGAAATTTGTGACGGACCGACCGCAGCAGTTGCTGCGGATCCCGAACCGGACGGCGATCGAGACGCAGTTGCTCAAGGATGCCGAGGGGGCGCTTGAGGCGCTGAGCATGGATACGAGCGATGACCCGGAGTTGCAACTGGATCTGGCGAAGGCGTATCTGGCGATTGGGCGATCGAAGGGTGGGGTGAATACGACGGGGTCGGCGGGTGAGTTTGCCAAGGGGCTCGAGTATATGAAGCGGGCGCTGGATTTGTTCAGCAAGCTGGCGGAGCGGGACCCGAAGCGGGTGGTGTATCAGATGGGCAAGCTGTCGAGCCTGGTGTCGGTGATCGGGGTGGAGCGGGTGCAGGGGGATGCGCAGAAGGCCGATGCGCTGGCGCAGCAGGGGCTGAGCGAGATTGCGAAGATACCGGCGGAGATTGAGTTTACGGCGAAGGTGCCGACGTACCGGGCGATTTGTTATCGGGAGATGGCGGAGATCCGGAGCAAGTGGGGGCAGTTTGCGGCGGCTTACGAGATGCAGAAGAAGGCGCTTGAGGCTTACCGGCCGATGGTGAAGGACCCGAAGTTTGGAGATGGGGAGAGGGATTATCTGGCGACGCTGGAGGCGGGGGTGGCGATTGCGGGGTGGAACCTGAATGGGGTGACGGAGGAGACGGTGAAGCGGCTGGAGGAATCGGTGCGGATCGCGGCGCCGTGTACGTTGCCGAGTTGCCGATTGCGTGGGGCGGAGCTGAAGGGGCGGCTGGGGGATGCGCTGTTTGCGATGGGGCGGAGGGAGGAGGCGATTCGCAGTCTGAAGGAGGGCGTGGCGGGGATTGAAGCGGTGTTGGCGGATGACCCGTCGAATGTGGTGCTGGCGCCGAGGGTGGATTATGTGATGGCGTCGCTTGCGTTGGTGCTGGCGGATGAGGGGAAGGACTTTAAGGAAGGGTTGGCGGTGGCGCGGAAGTTGACGGCGCCGGAGCGGAAGCGCGCGTTCCCAATGGCGCTGGCGCACAAGATGACGCTGGGGGCCGTGCTGGTGGAGGGCAAGCAGTATGCGGAGGCGATTGCGCAGATTGATCAGGCGGTGGCGTTTGCGGCAGGTAAGGGGGATTGGAACATGATGTGGTCGCTTGAGTATTCGCGGACACGGGCGCTGGTGGGGATGAGGAAGTTTGAAGCGGCGGTGGAGGCGGCGAGACGGGCGATGGCGATAGTGGATCAGAAGACGAAGGGCGCGGCACATGCGGTGACGCTCGAGTTGGCGCAGTTTGCATTTGCGGATGCGGTGGCACGGTGGAGTGGGGCGACGGAGGAGCTGAGAGCGGAGGCGCGGGGGATGCTGGAGAAGTGTTGCCAGGATGCGCCGGTAGAGATGCGGCGATTGCAGACGGGGGTGTTGCTGGTGGGGTCGCCCGTGCGGGCGGAGGTGGAGCGGGTGCGGGGAATGTTGCGGTAGCGAGGATAGGGACTGATCGCTAACGGAAAACTGATCGCGTAGAGGCAGCGATGCCTATGCGCTCGGCTTCAGCGAAGGCCCGCGATTCGCAGTCGATGAGAACGAGCGACGACAAGGTGCGGACATGCTGATGCCAGCGCTTGAAATGGTGATCTCTGGTCGCGAAGCTTGAGGTCTGATCCGATGCTGCCGCGGCGCGCAGCGAGTCGATGTCGAGAGGCAGGCCCTGATGCTTGCGTGTTGCCACGGCGGCAGCTTCATCATTGCCGATCAGATGGCCGGAGGGGAGCAGGACCGAATCGATTTCAGCGGTTATGTGTTGCCACTCGGGGTGGGTGGCGGCGTTGCTTTGCGGATGGATACCCAAGGGGGAAAAGACGAAGGATTGGGATGGCAGTAGATTCGATTGAGCGTCGTCGAAGTTATGGCAGAGGATCCAGCGCGTTTCCGTCGCTCCATCATGACGGAGCACGGCGAACTTGACCATGACGGCAGCCACGTTAGTGGTGGAGATGTTGGTGATCTCGCAGCTCATGGGGCTAGCCGGAGATGGCTTGATGGAGAGGATGGATCGCGTTGGGGCGG
>CAZBTA010000417.1:1574-3271 GCA_964494515.1 uncultured Bryobacter sp. | reverse complement strand
CGGCAAGGACTGGCGGTATCCGATTACGAATCGGTATCGGGACGAGGACTGAGGCTTACGCCCCGCGACCACCGAGTTCTAGCACGACATCTTCCGGATAGGCGAAGAAGAAGGTGCGCGAGAAAGGGCTGTGGATGCGGTCGGGATTCAGCTTGTCGCCGAGGTGGAACAGTTGCGACGGTCGGGTTCTGTCAGACACCAGCAGCAGCCAGTTTTCCTGAATGACCCCACGATAGGCCGGAAGGCAAAGTGCTTTTTTGTCTAGGCGGGTCTGAATGATCGCATCGGTCAGCGGAGCAACCCAGCCTGCGCGCGGTACGACCCAGTGCCCCATGTCGTAGTTCGGAACGCCAAGCGCATGGATGAATGCGATCTCGTCGGGCAGTGTGTTCTCGCCATCTTCTGGAGACCATCTGACGTACCGGCCTGCATCAAGTCGCAGGCCCGCGACAAAGGTCGCGATTGCCCGAGCGGTCGCTTCGCGATTCGATCGACCCAAGTCCACGCCCGGCATGAAACAGACGCTGACATGCGCAGGCGGTGCATTCGACGCGATGTAGAGCGCTCGTGCCCGCCGGGCGATGCGTGTTGCTATCGATTCGAATGCCTGAAGGGACTTGGGCCCGGCGAGGGCATTGACGAACAGTTCCGTCACCTCAAGTCCGAATTGGCGACCTTCAAATTCAACGATGAAGTCGGGCGGTTCAGTCTCAGCGACTACTTTCATATCCATTTGCGAAGACCGGGCGAAGCTCTCGACGAGGAAGCGTTCGCGGTCCTTCTTTCTGATGGCAGGCGGCGTAGTCATGACGATTCGGCTCCTTATGCAAGGTGAGATCGTTCGGCGCTGGAAATTGCTCAGATCGCGTAACGGGCTTACATTTTTAGCGTAGTGCTATCAACGCTGAAGTGCTCGTCAGAAGGAGCCCTGAGACTATGTAATACGGATTGCACTGCAGAAGTGCTGGCGTGCAACGTCGGTATCGAGCAGACCGCCGCGATTGATGCCGAAGACGGCACAGTCCCACGCTGCATCGCCCATGCCGAGGCCCACGAACCAACGGAACAGCAGGTTGCAGAACAGAAAGCGGCACGGACCGCGCGCTTCGAGGTGAAAGAAGCGTGCGTACCGGCCATCTCCACCGCTGCCGAACAGCTCATGGGCTTCAGTGTCGAGGTCTGGACCAATGCTGCTCGACTACGCCGGTTACCCGGCCAAGGGCAGTGGGGCCACCAAGGCCCCGCTCAAAGGGGGAAAGGCTGAAGATGCCAATGCTGAGGGCGAAGCTCCACCGCAGAAAAGCAATAACGGAGCAGAGTATGAAACTCCCGCCTGCAATGCCCTACTCCACGCAGGCGAACGGAGCCATCCTTGACGGTGGCACCACTGCGTCTCGTTACATGACGGAGATTACGCGCAAGCCGAGCATGTACGTGATCTCATGCGATTACCGCTTTCAACAACGCCCAGCGGCAATATCAGCAGCTGTGCAGCCGGTCGCTGGAGCGGCCGGAAGATTGTTGTGCCCTATGTGATTTTCAATCCAGGCACGATGTGCCAACACGCTGGTAAAGAGGCTCGGACGGTCTACATTCGTACAGACCAGATGCCCCAAACTAACAATACCCGCTTGAACTCGCTGGGAGTCCAACGTCCCCAGCAATGGTCCGCCGCTGTCTCCGCTACAGACGCCCCC
>CAZBTA010000417.1:0-1564 GCA_964494515.1 uncultured Bryobacter sp. | reverse complement strand
CCCCCATAGGGCCTTGCTTCGGCGGACCAACGCATAGTTGGTCATTGCTTATGACACTCGGTGCCCAAGCTTCGACGCAAGAATTACGAGGTACGGCTGTCAGATCAACCGACATTAGCATCATCGACGGTGCACGAACGTTGCCTAATGTTCCCCAGCCCAATGCTACGAACGGAGACATGGCGGTTACGGCTACGTTGTTGCTAGGAAGAAGGAGTGCAGGATGAGGCCGGCTGACGCCTGCCACGCGAACAAGTCCGATATCGTTGCCCATAGGGATGGGCTTGCCAGATTGAACCGCCGCAATCTGCTGATCTACCGGCACGCACTGAAATTCAGGATGTGTGACCACGGCAGTTGCGTTCAGTTTTGGTAGGCCGGGACTAAGTCGCGCACGACCACTGATGGCATAAATCGTCGTGTATTTCCTCGACTTGCAGTCGCCGTCATACAAACAATGTGCGGCCGTAAGTACCCAACCATCGGCCACGACCGTAGCACCGCAAAGGAAGCCTCCGGGGAAGTCGAGGCCCTCGCGCAGCAACGCCACCATATAGGTCGTCGTATGAAGGTCTGCGGGACTTCCGTTAAATACTTGCGGCCCATAGCTTTTGGCGCCCAGAGGTTCGACCTGCGCCTGTGGAGCGGTGCACCACACCCCTAGCAACAGCGGCAATGCCACCCGCGACAGCAGCATCATGGGCTCTCCTCCGGATAAGACGGAGTCCGCCCTACGGACCGGTATGCGTTATTGGCACCATACCAAGCGGCTTGGCGCTTCATCCGCGCCGCTGTAACCTTACTGGCTGGTGCATCGTCAGGCAGCTCAGCGAGCTCGTTTTCCGCAAGCTCAACCTTAAAGTCGGCATCGATCACCGCTTGAAGCAGAGCACGGTCAACGGTGTCTGCGGCATCGCGCGCCTCCTTTGTGAGCGGCGGCAACTTTTCCACGATGACTTTGCTCACGTCTGCGGAACTCGCCGACAAGGCTTCTCCTACAAACTTGGCCGCTTTGCTGCCTGGAATTACTTCGGTGACGGCAACTAGGCTGGATACACGGGTGTGAGGCGTGGATTGATTCTTCAGGTTGGCAGGCTCGGTGCACTCATGGCCATCAGGGTGCGCCATTGCGGTCTGTCGGGTACGCTCCTGAGGTTCTGGCCAACAGGTCTGCTGAGCCCATTGCAACCAGTCCCCCGAACGTTCAACCTCCTTGTGTGCCTCATTGACCGCCGCCAGCTTCAGGTCCAGCTCCCAACTACAAATCGCCGGGACTTCGCGCTTCGACTTTTCCAGATCACGATTGACCGAACGCACACTGCTACAGTAATCCGTCAAACGTGCCAAATACGGGCTTCTGTACAGAATCGGTAACGGCGGCGGAATTTTGCCGGCAGCACGATCCGCGGGTTCATTATCGAAGCGCAATTTCGCGTCAAGAATTGATGCAGCTCGATCCTTATTACTCCAAGCGGCCTCAACTCTATTGATGTGCTTGGTGCCCTCTGCTGATAGAGGAGCAAGCGGCACATAATTTGTCGCTGCACCGCCCATCAGGGAGTCC
>CAZBTA010000416.1:0-3275 GCA_964494515.1 uncultured Bryobacter sp. | reverse complement strand
AGGTGCCGACGCTGGCGGAGAGCTGGAAGGCGACGCTCGCGAAGCGAATCAGTATGCTGGCTTGAAGCTGTTGCCGGAAGGGACCTCGGGGCGGGCGGCGATGCCGGGGGCGAGCCAGATGCATTGGGGGCTTGAGGCTTCGCGGCAGGCGGGCGTGAGGGCGTCGAGTTGGGCGGGCGTGGCAGCGAAGAGCAGGGCGGTGTTGTGATCCTGAGCGCTGGCGCGGGTGAGGAAGAGCATGCGGATGTGCTGCTTGGCGGTGGGGCTGGGAAAGGGCGAGGCGGGGGGAGTGGTGAGGGAGGATTCTTTGCCGTCGATGGTGCGTGTGGTTTCCGCCCAGGTGAGGCCGCGCGGGGTGACGCGGTAGAGGGTGCGCTCGTAGCCGAAGCCAGGGGCGGCGGTGCCGGTGAGGGTGAGGCCTTCTTGGGACTTGAGTTCGATGGCGCCGGGTTTGATGGGGGTGATGAGGGTAAGGCGCCAGCCGGGGAGAAGATCGACGTAGTTGCGCTGGGAGACAGGGGCGGGAGGAGTGGTGATCGGGCGGTGGGGATCGCAAGAGGCCAGAAACGCGAGTAGCAGGTATGATGTCAGAAACCATGGCCGAATGGGATGAGATTGCACGGTTGCTTGAGTTGGCGTCGCAGGTGGAGCCGACGCGGCGGGCGCAATTTGTGAAGGAGAATACGACGGACCCGGCGCTGGAGGCAGAGGTGCTGGAGTTGCTCGCGGCATCAGGGGATGAGACGCAGATGTTGGACCGGCCGGTTCCAATTGTTTTGGAGAGCGGGCTTGAGGGGGCGATGGCGGGGAACTGCCGGCTGACGAAGCTGGTGGGCGAGGGCGGGATGGGGAGCGTGTATGAAGCAGTGAGGCGGCTGGATGTGCCGGGGGTGGAGCAGAGGGTGGCGGTGAAGGTGTGGCACCGGGGGAAGCTGAATCTGGGGGAGATGGAGCGCGAGGCGGGGCTGCTGGCGAGGGTGGAGCATCCAGGGATTGCGCGGTTGCTCGATACGGGGTTGCTTGAGGGTGGGCAGCCGTATCTGGTGATGGAGTTTGTTGAGGGGAAGACGATTGACCAGTATGCGGCGGGCCGGGGGCTTGAAGAGAAGATCGAGCTGATGCGGAGGGTGTGTGCGGCGGTGGGGGCGGCACACCGGGCGCTGATTGCGCATCGGGACATCAAGCCGAGCAATATTCTGGTGACGGCGGATGGCACACCGAAGCTGATTGATTTTGGGATCAGCAAGTCGATGGAGGATGCGACGAAGACGGTGGAGATGCGGCTGACGCCGCGGTATGCGAGCCCGGAACAACTGCGCGGAGAGGCGATCACGACAGCGACGGACATCTATTCGCTGGGCGTGGTGATGTATGAGCTGTTTACGGGGGCGGGGCCGTTTGCTGACAAGAAGGGGACGGAGCTGGCGGTGGCGATTTGTGAAGCGCCGGTGCCGGCGCCACAGCTGCCGACGGATCTCGCGAGTATTGTGCTGAAGGCGATGGCGCGGCGGCCGGAGGACCGGTATGCCTCGGTGACGGCGCTGGATGAAGACCTGCAGCGGTATCTGCGGCGGGAGCCCGTGGCGGCCGTGGAGGCGACGTGGATGTACCGGGCGAAGAAGTATGTGGTGCGGCACCGGTTGGCGCTGGCGGTGGGCGTGGCGACGGTGATGCTGGTGGGGGCGGGGTTTGGCCGGGCGTACTGGGAGGCAAGGCAGGCGGCGAAACGGTTTGATCAGGTGCGGGGCCTCGCGCGGAGCCTGCTGTTTGAGATCCATGACGAGGTGAGCAAGGTGCCGGGGACGCTCGAGAGCCGGAAGCTGATTCTGGCGCGGGCGCTTGAGTATCTGGATGAGTTGTCGAAGGATGAGTCGGCGGGGACGCCGCTGCAGTTTGACCTGGCGGAGAGCTACATGAAGGTGGGCAAGCTGCAGGGGAGCCTGGTGCGGAGTGATGAGTCGTTGGGGCGTTTTCGCGATGCGCTGGCGAGCTATGTGAAGGCGGTGACGATTCTCGAGCGGTTGCAGGCGCGAGAGCCGAAGGATCGCAAGGTGAGAGCGATGCTGGCCAAAGCGGTGGATGAGCAGGCGAGTGTGTGTTCGTCGTTGCGGGATCATGCGTGCACGGACCGGGGGTTTGAGCGGGCGCGTGATTTGTATGCGCTCGATGCGCAGGAGAATCCGAATGACTTTATGGCGCAGGCGCGGTGGCTGACGGCGCGGATCTCGACGGCCGATCCACTAATCCGCGAGGAGAAGTACAAGGAGGCGCGGGACCGGCTGGACGTGGTGGCGAGAGAGTTTGAAGCGCTGGGAGCAAAGTATCCGGGGGAGAGGAAGCTGGGGCCGTATCTGGCGTATTCGTTCAAGCGGCTGGGGGCACTCGAGGGGAAGATTGGCAACTATGACGCGGGGGTGGAGTGGTATCAGAAGGCGAAGCGGATTCACCAGCGGTGGAATGAGCGCATGGGCGAATCGACGTGCGAGGTGGATACGGCGTGGCTGTTTACGCGGATGAAGCGGACGGCGGATGCGTTTGCCGCTTATGACCGGGCGTTGAAGATCAGGCGGGAGCTGGCCGAGGGGCGGGGCGCGGACCAGCCGAGCAAGTTGGCGCTGATCAGCGTGTTGCTGCGGAAGGGGAGCCTGCTCAATGATGAGAAGCAGCACCGGGAGGCGCTGGTGCTGTTGGAGGAGGCGCATGAGGTATTGAAGCCGCTCGAGAAGATGGTGGGGCAGAACCCGTCGATCCAGGAGCTGGCGGGGAGCGTGCACTTTGACCTGGGGAATGCCTACTATGCGACGGGGCAAACCGCGAAAGCGCGGGAGGAGTACACGAGGACGCTTGAGCTGTGGGGTGAGGCTACTCGGTCAGATGAGATCGATCTAGCAAGGCAGCGCCTCGGCCTGCCCCCATTGCCCGGGCGAGCCAAGCCTTAGCGGTGAGCCAGTCGCGCTTGACGGTGGTGGGCGAGATGTGGAGGACCTCGGCGGTTTCTTCAATGGTGAGGCCACCAAAATAACGGAGCTCGACGAGGCGCGATTTGCCGGGGTATTTCTGCTCGAGATCGTCGAGAGCCTGATCAAGATCGATGAGCAGGGCGTCGGGGGAATGGTCGGGCGCGGCGGGTTCGGGGATGGCGTCGATGGGAAGCTTGAGATGCGAAGAGCGCTTGGCGGTCTTGCGAGCGCGGGCATGATCGACGAGGATGCGGCGGATCTCAGCTGGCGTTGCAGCCGGTCGCGAAAGCTCTGGCTTTGCAGGATTGCGCTCAG
>CAZBTA010000415.1:0-3283 GCA_964494515.1 uncultured Bryobacter sp. | reverse complement strand
CTTTATCCTTTGCAACCACCGATCGCAAGAACACTTCAACCATAGAGGAAATAGAGGTGCCCTGCTCCTTGGCGTATTCCTTCGCCGCGAGCACCACTTCTTCGTCGACGTTCAACGTGAGCTTTGACATCAGTACGTAGTGTAGCGTTGCAGTTGTACGTACGCAACCGCGCCCTCCGCTACTCCACCACCCCCTGGTACACCGTCGCAAAGTACTTCGGCTGCAAATCCGTCCGGTTCGGCATCAGCTGCATCATCATCACCACCACCAGCTTGCTCTTCGGATCCACCTGATACTTCGTCCCATAAGCACCACCCCACCCAAACGCCCCCACCTCCGCCAGCCCATCCGCCCCATACCGGTCCACCGTCTCAAACCCATAGCCAAACCCCAGCCCCGTCGTCGAATGCAGCATCCCCGACTGGTTCGTCTTCATCAACGCCGCCGCCCGCGGACCCAGCACTCTCACCCCATCAATCTCACCCCCACGCCGAATCATCTCAAGGAACCGCGCATAATCCGCCGCCGTCGACGTCAGCCCCGCCCCACCGGCAAAACTCTTCCGCGGCCCATCCACATAATGCCCCTGCCCCCGCGACCCCTCCGCCGCGCGCACTGCCTTCCCATTCGCATCACTTTCATACACCGCCGCCAGCCGCGCCTTCTCCGCCGCCGGCACATAGAACCGCGTATCCTTCATCCCCAGCGGCCCCAGGATCTTCTTCTGCAGGTACTCATCCAGCGCCATCCCCGACGCCTTCTCCACCACACACCCCAGGATGTCCGTGTTGTACCCATACACATACCGCTCCCCCGGCTGCGCCACAAACGGCAGCGTCCCCAGCCGCTCCATCGTCGTACAAATCGGCTCTTCCTTATCCGCCGTGTACCACCCATTCCCCGCCTTCGGCCCCAGATCCTTGGCCGCATACAGGTCCTCCACCAGCGCCTCTCGCCCGTAGCTGATCCCTGCCGTATGCGTCAGCAGCATCGCGATCGTGATCGGCCGCGTCGCCGGCACAATCCGCCGCGCCCCTTGCCCATCCGCCACAGCCACCGTCGTCTGCCGGAACGTCGGAATAAAATTCCCCACCGGCTCATTCAGCCCGATCTTCCCCTCTTCCACCAACTGCATCACCGCCGCGCTCGTAATCGCCTTCGTCTGCGAAGCAATGCGGAACACCGTATTCATCTCCATCTTCCGCCCCGCCTCTTTATCCGCATAACCCACCGCCTTCTGGTACACCGGCTTGCCATCGCGCAACACCAGCGCCACCACCCCGGCCACCTTGCCGCTGTTCACATGTTCCTCAAGCAGCGCGTCCACCCGGCTCCACTGCTGCCCGCTCATCAATCCCGCAATCACCAACAGCCAAACGATCTGTTTCATGCCTATATCCTATATCGCAAAATTTCCCCTGCAATCCGCTGTCATAACGACAATCCGCCACAAAACTCATCAAAATCCATCACACCCCAACAAACACAACTTTCCGTTGACATAAAGACCAATCCGGTCGTATATTCAAACTTCAGGTGATGCAAATCAGTTGCAATTGGTCAAATCACCTGAATAAGGAGCCCTGACCGGTGAATCTTGGCCGACTAGCCGGTTGGGCTCCTCTCACACAAACCATTTGCTTGAAACGGCTCGCGCATCCCCAGCATACCGGCCCTGCGCGACACCCGTAAAGGAGTCCCCATGCTGTCCCGTCTGCTGCCCCTTTGTTGGGCGGCCGCCGCCCTCGCGCACGATCACGCCGTCACCGCTCGCGATCCCCAGGGCCTGCCCCTCGATGGTGCCCTCATCGAGTTGCGCCACCTCGCCACTTCCCGCTCGTTCACCTGCACCACCGCCCCCACCGGCGCCTGCACTCTCGAGCTACCCCTCACCGGCGAGTACCGCCTCACCGCCACCACGCCCACTCTCACCGCCACCACCTCTCTGCTCATCCCCCAATCCTCTTCCACCACTCTCACCCTCAAGCCCCTCGCCCTCTCCTCGTCCATCACCGTCGTCTCCGGCTCACGCACCGAAGAACTGCAGGAAGAATCCCCCGTCAAAGTCGAAGCCATCACCCGCGCCCAGATGCTCTCCACCGGCTACGAGCGCGTCTCCGACGTCCTCCAGGAGATCCCTGGCGTACTCACCCGTCGCGGCTCCACCTCCACCGTCGGCGGCGAACAGATCCAGGGCATCGACTCGCGCCAGGTCCTCGTCCTCCAGGACGGCCTGCCCGTCCTCGGCGCTCGCGGCATCAAGCAAGGCGCCATCAATCTCAATCGCCAGTCCTCCGGCCGCCTTTCCCGCGTCGAAGTCGCCAAGGGCTCCGGCTCCGCCAACTACGGCAGCGACGCCATCGGCGGCGTCATCAACATGATCACCCGCGAACCCTCCCAGCCCTTCGAAGGCGGCTTCACTCTCTCCGGCGGCAACCTCGGCATGTTCGACGGTCGCGGCGATTTCGGCTTCCGTCGTGACAAGCTCTCCTTCTACGCCGACCTCGGCCAGCACAACCTCGATTCTTACCGCCTCATCCCTTCGAGCCCCACCACCGTCGGCCCCGACATCCGCCGTCAGGACATCCTCGTCAAGACCCGCTATCAGCTCCGGCCCAACTTCGCCATCTCCGCCTGGGCCAACGCCTATCGCAATCGTGAACAGGGCGTCAACGTCGCCGAGACCGGCACGGTCAGCGGCCTCTCCAACGACTCCACCCAGTCCTACGCCCTCATCGCCGACTGGATCCTCAACCCCTCCACCACGCTCCAGGGCCGCGCTTACTCTTCTCGCTACGACGAGAACAACACCACCACGCCCATCACCGGCGGCGCCCCCTCTCTCGCCAATCTCAACGAACGCCTCAATCGCCTCGACGCCACTCTCAGCCGCCAGCTCGGCTCCACCCACTTTCTCCAGGGCGGCGCCGAATGGGCCCAAACGCTCTACCGCGGCGTCAATCGCCTCGCCGGCGATAACATCGGCCAGCAGGTTACTTCCACCGATTACTGGCTCCAGGATAAGTACACCGTCAATCGCTATCTCACGCTCACCGCTGGCGGCCGCATCACGCATCACTCCCTCTTCGGCAACGCCGCCGTCCCCAGGTTCGGCGCCATCCTCAAGCTCAATCAGTCCTGGATCCTCCGCGGCTCCTTCGGCATGGGCTTCCGCGCTCCCGATCTCGGCCAGCTCTACTACCGCTTCGCCAATCCCGCTAGCTTCTATCAGGTCATTGGCAACCCTAACCTCAACCCCGAGCACAGCCAGAGCTACCAGTA
>CAZBTA010000414.1:0-3304 GCA_964494515.1 uncultured Bryobacter sp. | reverse complement strand
GCCATGCGCAGCGGTGGCTCTTTGAGACGCTCTTCGGGCGAGTCGGCGGCCTGAAGTGATTCAAGCCACGGCAAGGCGAGTGAGGCCCCGGCGGCGCGGAGGATCATGCGGCGGGAGAGTTGGCGGCGCATAAAAGTTCCTTAAGGCTATCAGAATCATTTGTCACCGAGAAGCCGGGTTCGCACCGGTTTACTCGTTGTCGACTGCATCGGCGCGGCGACCGCCGTGGGGTAGTGATTGCGGAATGGCGCGCTGAGTACAACCTCTTTGAGCAGCAGCCGGGCGCTGTAGTTGTTCTGCTCGAGCTTGTCGACAATCCGCTCAATTGTGCACTGATCCGCATCGCCCACCGCACGGCCGAGCGCATAGCCGAGCACCTTGCCCGTGACATGCCGCACGAAGTCGCGCTTGCGGCCAAGCAGCACCTGACGCAGTTCAACCGCGCCGTCGAAGCTCTCGCCGGAGGGCAGCGTTCCTTTCGCATCGACCGGACGGCCTTCGCTGTCGGTATCACGCCAGCGACCCATCCAGTCGAAGTGCTCGAGACCGAAGCCAATCGGGTCCATGAGGTTATGGCAGCTCGAACATGCGGCATCGCTACGATGGCGGGCGAGGATCTGCTTCATTGTGAGGCCCTTCTCAGACTTGGCGGCAGTTTCCAGTGGCGGCACGTTAGGCGGTGGTGGTGGTACAGGGGTGCCGAGCAAAGTGTCGAGCACCCAGGCGCCGCGCAGGATCGGGCTGGCTTGCTTGTAATGGGAGGTCATGGCCAGAACGCTCGCCATGCCCAAGACGCCAGCACGACGATTGTCGGGCCACTCGACGCGGGTAAATCGATCACCGAGGGGCGCCTTCAACTGCGAGTCGACCTGGTAGAAGCGAGCGAGCCTGGCGGTGAGGAAGGTGTAGTTGCCGTTGAGCAGATCGAGCAGGCTGCCGCCACGATTGATGAGGTCCTGGAAGAAGAGCACGGGCTCTTCCCGGAGTTCGGCGGCGACTTCGGGTGTGTAGTAATGCTGCAACTCGGTGAGCAGCGGAACGACACGGCCGCCGACTTCCTGTGTGCCCAGCCATTGGCCGATGAACGTGTTGGCGAACGTGCGGGAGCGAGGGTCATCAAGCATGCGATCTACCTGTGCTGACAGCACGGCAGCGTCTTGCAGCTTGTTGGTAGCAGCGAGCTGGTGCAATTCCTCATCAGGTACGGTGGACCAGAACAGGTAGGAGAGACGTGAGGCCATGTCGTAGGCAGCAACGGGATGAACGGCTTGGCCCGCTTGTCGATCTTCCACTTTAAAGAGAAAGCGCGGCGATACCAGCACGGCCTTGAGCGCCATCTTGATCGATTCTTCGAAGGGATCCCCGCGCAACCAGGCACGCTCAAATACCCGGTAGAAGGGTTGTGCTTCGTCGATCGTCACCGGGCGACGGTAAGCCTTACTCATGAAGCGCACCAGCAGGCGACGGGTGAACACGGTGGCGTCGGCGGGTGCTTCGCCCGGTTCCATGCCAAAGAGGCGATAGTGCAAAGCGCGCTTTTCCTGTGATGGCACTTCGGGCGCCTGCTCAATCGTGAAACTGTAGAATTCGACGGGCTCTTTACCGGCGGTGACGGTGATCTGGTGCACGCCGCGAGTTAGAGTGGCGGGGGCGATACGAGTGGTTGCACCGCCATTCAGGTCACGACCATAGGAAAGAGTGGTGGGAGGACCGCCATCAACGCTTACGGTTATCTCGAAGGGGATGTGGCGGGGACGCTCGACGTTGACCTTGAGGTTGTAGCGGCCTTCGACGAGGGTGATGGCTTCGGCGCGGAGCGATTCGCCCGGCTTGAGGGAGCGACCCGTTTTTGTTGAGGGCAGGGGCGGCAGCATCTCCGCGCTGGGGATGACGCGCGAGGTGGGGGAAGTGACGATGACGCGATCGAGGATCTTCTGTGCGGCCTCCATGTAGCGCTCAAGAAGCATAGGCGGGATGTATAGCGTGTCGCCGTTGGTGTCGAAGCCGTTGCCGCCGGATTCGTCCGCGGGAAACAGATCGGCCGCGATGACGTCTACGCCAAGGATGTCGCGAATCGTATTGTGGTACTCGCGCCGGTTCAGGCGCCGTGGTGTGACGGCAACAGAGCTTTCACCAGTGGCACAAGCGGTTTGCCGCAGGCGCGCATCGATCCACGTTGAGATCCGCAGGCGGTCGGCCTCGGTGAGTTTCGATGCCATAGGCGGCATGGTGCGATTGCGAATCTGGGTGGCCACGTCGCGCCAAAGCAGGCGGCTCTGGTTCATGTCATCGGCGGTATTGGCCTTGAGAAAGTTGAGGCGATTTTTGGGGTTGGCGGGGTTGTGGCAGCCCTGGCAGTTTTGCTCGAGAACGGGCTTGACGGATGTGGAGAACTCGTCAGCCGCCAGCGCAACCTGGGCCAAAACAAAAAGCGATAGAGTCACCTGCACAGTGAAACTCTATCGCTTTTGATTCAGGATGGTGAGGGCTTACTTGCCAGCGCTAACCGGAGCCTTGGCGATCTGCCGCAGCACGTAAGGCATGATGCCACCGTTGCGGAAGTAGAGCGCTTCAACCGGGGTATCAATGCGCACCTTGACGGTGAACTTCTTGACCGAGCCGTCAGCTGCCGTTGCGGTGACTTCGGCCTTCTTGGTGCTCTCGACGGCATCGGACACGCCAGAGATCGAGAACGTTTCGAAGCCGGTCAGGCCGAGCGTCTGACGGTTTTCACCCGGCAGGAACTCGCAAGGCAGAACACCCATGCCGACCAGATTGGAGCGGTGGATGCGTTCGAAGCTTTCGGCGATAACGGCCTTGACGCCAAGCAGGTTGGTGCCCTTGGCGGCCCAGTCACGCGAAGAGCCGGAGCCGTATTCCTTGCCTGCAATGACGACCAGAGATTTGCCTTCGGCCTGGTATTTCATCGAGGCGTCATAGATGCTCATCTGTTCGCCGGAGGGGACGAACTTCGTGAAGCCGCCTTCAACGCCGCTCAACATCTCGTTCTTCAGGCGAACGTTGGCGAACGTGCCGCGGGTCATCACTTCGTCGTTGCCGCGACGGGCGCCATAGCCGTTGAAGTCGACTGGGGCAACCCCGAGGCTCATCAGGTACTGGCCAGCGGGCGAATCCTTCTTGAAGGAGCCGGCAGGCGAAATGTGGTCGGTGGTGATCGAATCACCCAGCATGCAAAGCGCGAACATGCCCGGCAGATCTTCGATCGGCGCACTCGGATCCTTCATGTTCTCGAAGTAGGGCGGGTGCTTGATGTAGGTCGAATTCGGATCCCAGGAGAAGAGGT
>CAZBTA010000413.1:0-3317 GCA_964494515.1 uncultured Bryobacter sp. | reverse complement strand
GACAACCCGCGCGGAGACAACGGCTTGTTCACCACGCACCTGATCCAGTCGATCAAGGAGCCGGGGCTGAGCCTTGACCAGATCTTTACGCGAGTGCGGGAGCGCGTCTACAACGCGAGCGCGGGGCGGCAGGTGCCGTGGACAGTCTCGAGCGTGATCGGCGAGATCTACCTGAGCGGCGGCGGGGCCGCGAAGCCCGCGCCGGTGAATCCGCTGGCGCGGCGCCAACCCGCTGCTCCCCCGCCGCCGCCGGTGGTCAGCATGGACCGAAGCGCGGTGGCTGGCGAGAGCCGCGCCGCCGTGGAGCGGGGCGACTTTAACCTGGCGATCGAGAAGGCACAGGCAGTGCTGCGCGAAGAGCCGGCCAACAAGGAAGCGCTGCTGGCTCTCGCGACGGCTTACTACCGGACGCAAGAGTGGATGCTGTTCTCAAGCACGGCCAGGCAGGCGCTGGCGGCGGGTAACGAGTTTACGTTCCTGCTTGGGCACCATCACACGCTGACCGGCGCGCACCCGGTGACCCTGCGGCTGACGCGGGAGCGGGTGGCGTTTCAGAACGTGAACGGGCCCTGCAACCAGAACCCGTTTGACCTGCCGGTGGCGAACATCGTGAGCGCGAGCGTAGTGCAGGGGCCGAGCGGCGAGGTCTTTCTGAATTTCAAGGTGCGCGATGAAAACAACAAGCAGCGCAACCTGAACTTTACGGACCCGGACGCGAACGTCGTGAAGGACGAGAACGGCTTGCCGCGCGTGGTTTCGCCGCCCAAAGCGGTAGCACAACTGGGGGCGGTGGCCGCGGTGCTGAGCGGACAACGCTAGCGGATACTGGTAGAACATGGCGAAAATCAAGCGCGCTCTGTTGAGCGTTACGGACAAGACGGGCCTGGTGGACTTTGCCCGTGGGCTTTCTGAACTGGGTGTCGAGCTGATCTCGACGGGTGGCACGGCGAAGCTGTTGCGCGAGGCGGGCCTCGTGGCGATCGATGTGGCGGAGGTGACGGGCTTTCCGGAAATGCTCGATGGGCGTGTGAAGACGATCCATCCGCGCGTGGCGGCGGGCGTGCTGGCGATGCGCGAGAAGGCGGACCATATGGCGTCGCTCGTCGAACACCAGATTCCGCTGATCGATATGGTGGTGGTGAACCTCTACGCGTTTGAGAAGACGGCGGCCAAGCCGGGCGTGACGCTGGAGGAGCTGATCGAGAACATCGACATCGGTGGACCGACGATGATCCGGGCGGCGGCGAAGAACTATCAGGACGTAGCCGTGGTGACGCGCGTCGAAGACTACAGCGCGCTGATCGCCGAGATGCAGGCCAGTGGCGGCGAGTTGGGGGCGGCGACGCACTGGGCGCTGGCGCAGAAGGCGTTTGCCACAACGGCGGCTTATGACGCGGCGATCACACGCAAGCTGGAGCAGATCCCCGAGCCGGTGGAGATGCCGTCGCGACTGGTGATCAATGCGCCGCAGAAGATGGGCCTGCGCTATGGCGAGAATCCGCATCAGGCGGCGGCACTCTATGCGGCGGGCGCGCATGGCATCGCCAACGCGACGCAGTTGCAGGGCAAGGAGCTGAGCTACAACAATCTGGTTGACCTCGATGCGGCCTGGCAGCTGATCTGCGAGTTTGACGAGCCCTCGAGCGCGATTATCAAGCACACGAACCCTTGCGGCTGCGCTTCGGCAACGACACTGGCGGAGAGCTACCGCAAGGCATTTGCCGCTGACCCGGTGAGCGCGTTTGGTGGCGTGCTGGCGTTCAACCGCGAGGTGGACGGCGAGACGGCGACCGAGATCGCGAAGACCTTTATTGAGGCCATTGCGGCGCCGGGATACACGGAAGAGGCGCGCGGCATTTTGGGCGCGAAGAAGAATCTGCGGCTGCTCGTGGTGGCGCCGGGTGGGCTGGATGAGCCGGTGGTGAAGACGATTACGGGCGGGTATCTTGTGCAGAGCGCGGACCAGAAGAAACTGGTGCGGGCCGAGGCACGGGTGGTGACGAAGGTGGCCCCGACGGAAGAGCAGTGGCGGGCGCTCGAGTTTGCCTGGCGCGTGGTGAAGCACGTGAAGTCGAACGCGATTGTGTATGCGAGCGAGGGGCAGCTGATTGCCGCGGGCGCGGGACAGATGTCGCGGGTGGATAGCGTGAAGTTTGGCGCCAGCAAGGCGGTGTTGCCGCTTGAGGGCTGTGTGGTGGCGAGTGATGCGTTCTTTCCGTTTCCGGACGGGCTGGAGGCGGCAGCGGCCAAGGGCGCAAAGGCGTTTATCCAACCGGGCGGCAGCGTGAAGGACGAAGAGGTGATCGCGGCGGCTGACAAGCTGGGCGTGGCGATGGTGTTGACCGGATTCCGTCACTTCAGGCACTAAGAGTGTCAGCATAATTGGGTTTGATTTCGGCTTTGTTCCGTTGTTTTTCGGTCTTGCTCCAGCGGGGACAGACACTTGTCCTCCCCAAAGGAAAGTAGCAGCGGCGGATCCGGAGTTTGCGATAGAGAAGGCGGGGCGACAGGGCGCAAGCTATTGATAGCAAGTGCTTTGGAGCCTCGCCAATTTTATTGAAAATGTTTGTGAACGTCTGGACGTAAGTGGTGTCCAAGGAAGTATGGTGAACCTAAATCCACTGAGGTTTTGGCTGCCGCTGGTGATGGTGTTGCAACTGGCGGTGGCGCTGGTGCGGGTTGAGATCAAGCGGCAATGGTGCGGCGCTGAGGTTGAGCGTATCTGTATGAAGTATCCGCATTACCTGTCCTATGGGGTGCAACAGCAGGTTGACTTGCATTGGCTTGCCATAAGCCCCGTGATGGAGCTCGAGGTGTTGCCGCAATTGCGTTGGTTGCTGGCGATCGGTGGTTGTGCGGTGGTTTGGTTTGGGATTGCCCGATGGGTTGAGACGCTGCGGGATGGCGGGGCGCTATCGGCGCGGGGCAAAATCGCGAAGCTTCTTGTGGTGATGCTTACGGTGGTGGTGGCGCCGATCACTTTGCTGTCAGCGACGCGGGGAATACGCGGTGGATGGGAAGGGTCAGCCGTTACGGCACCCAGCCTGGTGATTCCGTTGGTGGTTGGGGTGCTCGGGTGGAAGGATCTTGGGTGGAGGCCACCGCCGCGCGTGGGATTGGCGTGCCTGCTCGCGCTGTTCTATTACGTGGCGGCTGAACCGTTGGAGGATCCTGCAGGAATTGCATTTGAGATGCCGTTCAGCAGTCGTCCTGAGACGATGGAGGCGTTGGGGGTGCACGCCCCGGTGATCATGCTGCTCCTTGTTCCGGCGGCTTTGTTTGGGGTTTCGATCACCGATTGGCCGTGGAGCGCAATG
>CAZBTA010000412.1:0-3332 GCA_964494515.1 uncultured Bryobacter sp. | reverse complement strand
GTCGATCCCAGTGATCCACGCTCCAGACCCAGTGCCGATGGGCGTGCCTACAGAACCGTTTATTGGAATCGACTGAGACCCGGAAATCTGGGCCTCGGCTGCTGGTGCAATCAATAGCAAGGCAAAAGCAGCGGTCGCGGCAGATATGAACAAGGATTTATTCATCCCGACTCATATCGCCCAGTTTCCCGATTACCTGAATCAAAAGTTCTGTTTCCAGCCGCGCCACCAGGACGTTGAACCGAGGCCGAGCGCGGACCAGGCTTGATCCATGGCGGCGGGGGTGTTGCGCTCGAGGGCCGCAGGGTCGGGGATGGTGATGTAACGACCGAGTTGGGTGATGACGGCGGTGCGGGCGGGGCCGGTGGTGCGAGGGATGAGATGCCACAAGGTGATCGCGTCGCGGGAGCGCGTGGCGGCGAGGAGAGCTGGCAGAGCCGCTGTATCGCCCGCGTCGAAGCGGGCGAGATGGTCACGCAGGGAGGGCGAGGCGTCCTGATAGAAGGGCGTGCCGGGGCCTTTGCCGGGGCGGGTGAGGCAGGAGGCGCCGGAGGGGACGAAGGATTCGAGGTTGTTGCCGCCGAGGGCGACCCAGCCGGAGAGAACGCTGAGGAGGCCGCCGCCGTTGGGGGTGACTTCAAGGGTGTAAGCGCAGCCGAGATCGACGGCGGTGGCGGCGGGAGTGTCGATGACAAACTCGCGGGGCGGGGCCCAGACGAGGGCGCGCAGGGTGCCCTGCTCGAGGCGAAAGCGATTCTTGCCTTCGAGGCGGAGGCGGGAGCCGGGGGCGACTTCGAGCGAGCCGACGGTGGCCGAGAGGACGCGGCCCTGTTCGACGATGTCGCCGGGGCGGAGGGGCTGGTCGTTGAGCCGCCAGGTGGTGGGCTCGGACTTGGGCCAGAGGATGGCGAGGATGATGATTGCCGCGGCCGCGACCAGGCCGACGCGCCAGGCGCTGTTGCGACGCGGCGTTGGGGCGGGCCGATGGCCGAGGGGCGCGAGTAAGTGCTCGAGACGGGCGATGGTGGGATCGGGGGGTAAGGTGCGGTCCCAGAGGTAATCTTCTTGGTTCATGCGACCTCCAATTTTTCGCGCAGGAGTTTCATGCCGCGCGAGAGATTGACGCGGACGGAATCGGGAGTGAGGCCGGTGCGAGAGGCAATCTCGGGGCCGGTCATGCCTTCGATGAGGCGGAGGATGAGAGTTTCGCGGTAAGCGGTGGGGAGTTTCTGGATCTCGGCGAGGACGGCGAGGGCTTCGAGGCGGCCGGAGTCGGGGTGGCGGAAGCGGTCGAGGAGCTCGACCCAGGGCTTGCGGCGGCGGAGTTGATCGTGAGCGACGTTGCGGGCGATGGTAGCGAGCCAGGCGCCGACGGCTTCGGCTTCGCGGAGAGTGTCGAGGCGGCGGAGAGCGGTGAGGAAGACTTCCTGGACGAGGTCTTCGGCCTCGTGATAGCGGACATAGGCGAGGAGGATGCCGTGGACCATGCGGGTGTAGCGCTGGTAGAGATGACCGAAAGCCGCCGGGTCGCCGGCTTGAGCGGCGCGGGTCCAGGCGGCTTCGGTGGATTCGGTCACGGTGAGCAAGGCAGGTGGCACTGAGTTTAACGCACGGGATCCATCTTCATAACCATGCCGGCGCGGGAGAAGGAATCGCCGCGGACGGTGAGGATGGTGGTGGTAGTGACGGAGAGCTCGGGGTGTTTGCCGACCATGCGGAGCTGCCAATCGCCTTCGGTGGGCCACTGACGGGTGATGGCGTAGAGGCCGGGTTTGTCGAGGGCGGTGGCGCGGACGGGGAGGGACTCGAGCTTGCCGTTGAGGGTGCGCTCGGCGGTGACGGTGAGCGTGCCGTTTTCGGGGTTGCGTCCGCAGCCGATGAACTGGGCGAGGACGACGGCGTTGCGGGCCTTGGGGTCGTGGCTGGCGGTGGGGTTACCGATTTCGAGATAGAAGCCGCCGGCGGAGAGAGAAAGAGCCAGGGCGAGGGTGGCGAAGAATTTGGGCATAAATGCCTCCTTTCGCCAGGACAGGACGTGGGTGGGGCGGAGAGTGTGAACAAAGATTGCGAAATAAAATCTGCCGAGTCGGGCTTCAAGGCAGCAGGGTTAACGAAATTCCTGCCCATGTCGCCATGTCTTTGTCAGGGCGTTTGCACGGTGAGCGGGAGGTAGCCAAGTGCCGGGAGGGCGAACTGCGCTTTGACGTGCGGGTGAGGGAGGGGGCAATCGATCGTTGCGAGAATGAAATTTTTTTTCATGCGAGAGATCCACGCTGGGGGGCGGTGGCGTTTCCCCTAGTAGAGACACCTATGAAGAAACTCTTTGCTCTTGCCGCCCTAATGGGGCTTTCTTTGATGACCGCGGCCGCGCAGAACGCGCGAGTGCGCGTAGTGCATGCTTCGTCCGACGCGCCCGCTGTGGACGTGTTGGTGGATGGCGCCGTTGCCTTCCAGGGACTGAGCTTCAAGGACTATACGAATTACACGCCGGTACCGGCCGGGACGCGTACCTTCTCGCTGAACGTGGCAGGGACGACCACGACCGCGCTGCGCTTGCCCTTTACGCTGATGGATGGGGTTAGCTACACGTTCTACGCATTTGGCCGCCTCGCCAACGGCAGCCTGACGATTATTGGCACCGGTGATGACGCGTCCGCTCCGGATAGCGGCAGCACGAAGGTGCGTGTGGTGCATGGCGCCTCGACGGCTCCGGCGGTGGATATCTTTGTGACCGCGCCTTTTGCCGCGCTTCCCACCACGCCGCTGCTGAGCGGTGTGCCGTTTACGCTCGCCTCGCACTATCTGACGGTGCCGGCTGGTGACTATCATGCCCGCGTCGCTCCGCAGGGCACACGGAATGTTGTTATTGACTCGAAGCGCTTGCGCCTGACGGGCGGCACGGTGCGCACGATTGTGGCCGTTGACCCGGCTCGCGAAGGTGCGCCGTTTGAGCTGATTGTTTTGAACGATACGAACTAACCCGACTCTACTCCTGAGCCTTAAGACGAAAGGCCCCTACCGGGGCCTTTTGTCTGTTTGCAGAGTTTGCGTCGGAACTTCTACTGCCCAAATCAAAGGGTCTTCAGAAAGGCAATCAACTGCTGGCGTTCTTCGGGGCTGAGCTTGAGCCCGAATTCGTGGCCGGGAATGGCACGAGCTTTAACTCCTACGGGCCTGAATCCGCCAGGAACATGGTCGGGCTTTAACCTGCCTGGATCGAATAACTCTTCCAGCGTTGCCACCGAGCCATCGTGCAGATACCGACCGCGATACCAAACGCCCTTAAGCGATGGGACTTTGTAAAAGCCAGTTCCTTTGCGTGTCTGTAGGGC
>CAZBTA010000411.1:0-3335 GCA_964494515.1 uncultured Bryobacter sp. | reverse complement strand
AGCAGCACCTGCAGAATCTCACCCTTGGCAAACGCATCCACCATCGTCGTCGGGATGATGTGCAGCAGAAAATCCTTCACGCTCTCGAGCTTGCCCGGCCCAGTGTATGCCGCCACAGCCGAGGCATCGAGCGTCTTCACATCTACATTCATGCCCACGCCCGGCTGCAGTACGTTCACCACCACCAGCCCCACAATCAACGCAATCGTGCTGACGATCTCAAAGTAAAGCAGCGCGAGGCCACCCGTGCGGCCCACGCGCTTCATGTCTTCACTGCCGGCAATGCCGATCACCACCGTGCAGAAGATCACCGGCGCGATGATCATCTTGATCAGCCGGATGAACGCATCGCCCAGCGGCTTCATCGCCGCGCCGGTCGACGGGGCGAAGTGCCCGAGCAGCACTCCCACCCCAATCGCCAGCAGAACCTGGACGTACAGCGATTTGTACAGCGGCTGCTTGCCGCCTACAGTCTGCATATCAGCAATTCGCGCTCATAGATCACCTCCGGCGGCAGGTGATCATGCAGATCGATGAACAGCTCTTCGTGCCCCAGCACCTCGCTGCGCCACGCCTTGCGGTCCACTTCCATGAGCTCATCAAACTTGGCCCGGTCAAAATCGAGGCCCTTCCATTCGATGTCCTCATAGCGCGGCACATAGCCGATCGGCGTTTCAGCGCCGTAAGCACGCCCGTGCGAGCGATCGACGATCCACTTCAGCACGCGCATGTTCTCGCTAAAGCCCGGCCACATAAAGTTGCCTTCGGCATCGCGGCGGAACCAGTTGACGTGGAAGATCCGCGGCGTCTGCTTCAGCGTCCGCTGCATGCGGATCCAGTGCCGGAAGTAATCGCCCATGTGATAGCCGCAGAACGGCAGCATCGCCATCGGGTCACGCCGCACCTTGCCCACCGCGCCGGCGGCGGCAGCCGTCGTCTCTGATCCCATCGTCGCGCCGATATAGACGCCAGCGCTCCAGTTGAACGCCTGGTACACCAGCGGGATCCCGGTCGGCCGGCGTCCACCAAACAGAAACGCGCTGATCGGCACACCGTTCGGGTTTTCCCAATCCGGGTCGATCGTCGGGCACTGGCTGGCCGGCGCGGTAAACCGCGAGTTCGGATGCGCGGCCTTCTTGCCGGTCGCCTTGCCGATCTCGGGCGTCCACTTCTCGCCCTGCCAGTCGATCAGTTCCGCTGGCGGCTCGTCCGTCATGCCTTCCCACCACACGCCGCCATCGGGCGTCAGCGCGGTGTTGGTAAAGATCGTGTTCTTGCTGAGCGCGGCCATCGCGTTCGGATTTGTCTTCACGCTCGTGCCCGGCGCCACGCCAAAGAATCCCGCCTCCGGGTTGATCGCATGCAGCACGCCATCGGCATTCGGCTTGATCCAGGCGATGTCATCGCCCACCGTCCAAACCTTCCAGCCCTCAAACCCCGCCGGCGGAATCAACATCGCAAAATTCGTCTTGCCGCACGCGCTCGGGAAAGCCCCCGCCACATACGTCTTCTCGCCCTGCGGGCTTTCCACACCCACGATCATCATGTGCTCGGCCATCCAGCCTTCGTCACGCGCGATGTTCGAGGCGATACGCAGCGCAAAGCACTTCTTGCCCAGCAGCGCGTTGCCGCCGTAGCCCGACCCAAAGCTCCAGATCTCGCGCGTTTCCGGAAAGTGCACAATGTACTTTTCCTTGTTGCACGGCCACGGCACATCCGCCACGCCTTCAGCCAGCGGCATACCCACGCTATGCACACACGGCACCACGCGCTTCTCGCCCTTGTCGATCTCCTTGTACACCGGCATACCGATGCGCGCCATGATGCGCATGTTCACGACAACATACGGCGAGTCCGTCAGTTGCACCCCGATCTGCGACATCGGCGAGCCCACCGGCCCCATGCTGAACGGCAGCACATACATCGTTCTGCCCTGCATGCAGCCGTTGAACAATTCCTTCAGTTGACGCCGCATCTGGAACGGCTCCACCCAGTTGTTCGTCGGCCCGGCGGCGTCCTTCGAGAGCGAGCAGATGAAGGTGCGGTCTTCGACACGCGCCACATCATCCGGCGTCGAACGCGCGTGATAGCATCCGGGCCACAGCTTCTCGTTCAACTTCGTGAACGTGCCGTTCGCCACCAGCAGGTCGCACAGCGCCTGATTCTCTTCGGCCGAACCATCCACCCAGTGAATCGCACTCGGCTTGGTCAACTGGCTGATCTTCTCCACCCACTTCAGCAGGTTTTTGTTCTCGCTCAATGGTTTGGCGTGGTTACGCTCTTTCCCCATGAATCTTTGTCAATCCTTCTCGTGAATTCGGTAAACCTAAACTACCAGCTTAAGCGCCTCCCCTTCAGCTAAGCTAGTGCCATGCGGCGATTCCTCCTCGGTGTCCTGCTCCTGGCCACACTCACGGGCCTCTACGCCCAACGGCGTTTTCGCTCGTTCGATGCCTCGCGCAAGCAGGCCCAATACGAACACGAGATGCAGGACCCCGTCGAAGACCCGCCCGACGCCTACGTCCGTGGGGAATTCGTCCTCGGTCGCCTGCGCTATCGCTCCGAACGCGATGGCCGCTTTGGCGGTTATTTCCGCTGGGGCATCGACGCCAACAAGGGCGACCGCATCTTCCTCGATACCCTCCGCCGCCTCACCCGCATCAACACCCAATCCACTGAAGAGATCGTGGATGTCGAGTCCGACACCATGTTTGAGACCCCCTTTATGTTCGCCGTCTCTATCGGCGATTGGGATCTCTCCCGTGGTCAGGCCGAACGGCTGCGCAAGTATTTCGACCGTGGCGGCTTCCTGATGGTCGACGACTTCCACGGCCCCCGCGATTGGGCCCAGTTCATGGAAGGCGTCCGCCTCATCTACCCCAACGCCCAGGTGGTCGACCTCGGCGACAACGAGCCGATCTTTAACGTCATCTACAACCTCAAGGAACGCATCAACGTCCCCGGCGCCAACGTCGTCCACGGCCGCGGCTATGAGAAAGACGGCGACACACCCTACTGGCGCGCCGTGCTCGATGATCAGGGGCGCATCGTAATCGCCGTCTGCTTCAACATGGACGTCGGCGATGGCTGGGAATACGCCGATGTGCCCGATTACCCCGAGAAGTTCTCCGCCATGGCGCTACGGCTCGGCGTCAACTACGCCGCCTACGCCATGACGCACTAGTTACTTCGCAAACAGTTGCGACAGATCCGCAAACGCCTTGAACTCGAGCGCATTCCCGCTCGGGTCAAGAAAGAACATCGTCGCCTGTTCGCCCACCTGCCCCTTGAACCGGATGTAAGGCTCAATGATGAACGCAATCCCCGCCGCCTTC
>CAZBTA010000410.1:0-3337 GCA_964494515.1 uncultured Bryobacter sp. | reverse complement strand
CGCCCCCAGATCATCGTTCGCTACATGGATTCCGGCCTTGAATCCACCATCACCAATCTCGACACCCCCATCACCAACCTCGCCTGGTCGCCCGACTCCAAACACCTCGCCTTCTTCTCCACCACCCGCCTCAAGCCCAAGTGGTCCGTCACCACCACCCCTCCTCCCGCCAACGCCAAATGGACCGAAGGCCCCAGCATCGTCACTCGCCTCCGCTGGCGCTCCGACGGCATCGGCGGCTCCGGCCTGCTGGCTGAAACGGTTTCCCACCTCTTCGTCATCCCCGCCGACGGCGGCGCCCCGCGCCAGCTCACCTCCGGCGACTTCCCCCATACCGGCCCTGCCGCCTGGTCGCCCGACGGCAAAACCATCGTCGTCTCCTCCACCCGCAAAGCCGATTACGACCTCTCCCTCTACCCCGACGATCTCTACGCCGTCGATGTTGCCACTGGTAACACGCGCCTCCTGTTCGAGCGCAACGGCTCGGAGAACAACCCCGCCTTCTCCCCCAACGGCAAGTACATCGCCTTCACCGGCTTTGAGGACACCGGCAAATCCAACAACACTGCCCACCTCTGGGTGATCACCGCCGATGGCAAAGACCTCCGTCGCCTCGGCGCCACCATCGATCGCAATCACGTCTCCCCGGTCTGGAAGCCCGACAGCTCCGGCCTCTTCACAGTCCTCGAGTCCGCGGGCTTGTCTCACATCCACTTCGCCTCCTTGAGCGGCTCCATCGAACAGCTCACCTCCGGCGAAGTCCGCTACGCCACCGGCTACGGCGTGGCCGACGCGGTCACCATTTCCAACTCCGGCGCCATCGCCATCTCCGTCTCCGGCCCCGACAAGCCCCGCGAGATCTCCGTCCTCACCCCCGGCGGCTCGCCCCTCGTGCTCACCAATTCCAACGCCGGCCTGCTCGCCAATCGCGCCATCGGCCGCACCGAGCATCTCACCTGGCGCGGCCCCGGCAATCGTTCCATCGAAGGCTGGGTCATCCTCCCGCCCGATTTCGATTCGAGCAAGAAGTACCCCCTCATCCTCGACATCCACGGCGGCCCCCACCTCATGTACGGCGTCGAGTTCCAGCACCAGATGCAGATGTTCGCCTCGCGCGGCTACGTCGTGCTCTACGCCAATCCCCGCGGCTCCACGGGTTATGGCGAAGAGTTCGGCAACAGCATCCACACCAAATATCCCGGCGAAGACTACGACGACCTCATGGCCGGCGTCGACGCCGTCGTTGCCAAAGGCTACATCGATCCCAAAAAGCTCTACGTCACTGGCGGCTCTGGTGGCGGCCTGCTCACCGCCTGGATCGTCACCAAGACCGAACGCTTCGCCGCCGCCGTCAGCCAGTACCCCGTCACCAACTGGTTCACCCAGACCGGCAGCGCCGACATCGGCCTGCTGATGACGCGCTGGATGGGCGCCATGCCCTACGACAACCCGCAGCAATACATCGCCCACAGCCCCAGCTTCTTCGCCCACAAGGTCAAGACCCCCACCATGGTTCTCACCGGTGAAGAAGACTGGCGCACGCCCATCGCCCAGTCCGAGGAATTCTATTTCCTCCTCAAGCAGCGCGGCGTCGACACGGTCCTCGTCCGCTTCCCGCGCGAGAACCACGGCATCCGCGGCGCTTTCCCCTCACACCGCATCCACAAGGTCGAGCACATCCTCGCCTGGTTTGATCGCCACTAGCCCACGCGCACCAGATCAAAATCCACCAGCCGGTAACGGCTCTCCGTTACCGGCGCGTGGAATTCACCCAGCGCCTCAAGCTGCTGCTTCCACCACGCCCCCTCACCCCCCGTCGCATACAACTGCCGGCACAGCTCCAGATGCCGCGCAAACCCACCCCTCAACCTCTCCGTATACAACCGCCCCAACTCGCCCCAATCTTCCCCACGCTCATGCGCCTTCAACACCGCGCACCCCAATATCGCCTCGCGCAACGCATGCCCCGTCCCCTCGCCACAAATCGGATCAAACGACATCGCAGCTCCACCACACGCAATCCACCCCTCCCCATACAGCGCGCTCGCAATCCGCGGCTGCGACGCAAACCCGCCCACCACCTCTTCCACCTCGCCCACCACCTCCCGCATCAGCACGCTCTGCCGCAACAGCTCCTCCACACTCGCCCCCACACTCAGCAGCCACCCCCGCTCGGCATCGCTCGCCGTCGTAAACAACCACCCATCCTCCACCGCCTCCACCCAGCACGCCCCCACGCCCCGCTCCGCCAACCTCACTCGCGCAATCGACGTCACCCGCTCCCCAAAGCTCGCCTCGCTCACGCCCTCCGGCAATGGCTTTCCCCCATACACCACATACCCGCCCGCCCCCTCACCACGCTCCATACCCAAACGCTCAAACAGCTTCCCCTCGTCCACCGCCAGCGCCGCATGCGGCATCGCGCGCATCTCCCCACCCCACCGCACAATCCGCTTCTCGATCGGATACCAACCCTCCACCAGATCCCGCCGCTCAAACAGCTCCACCAGCAACTTTTGCGACGCCTGATTCAGCAGCACCACCGGCACCTTCGGCCTCACCGGCCCCGCATGTCCCACACGCCATCCCGCCCGCCCCAGCAACGCTCCACAAGCCGCTACGGCCAGTCCATCCCCGCGCAACAGTGCCTCACGCATTTACCGAAGATAGCATCGTGATCAGCTCATCCGGCCGGTCTGTCTGGATCCCCGTCGCCCCCATCCGCACGGCCATGCGCCAGTGGTCCGGCGTGTCCTCGCGTCCCAGCCGGTCGACAAAGATGCCCACCCGCGCCTCCCGCGCCACCTGCACAATCTCCGGCTCAAAGTCCCGCCGGTCAAACGCCACCACCTTCGGCCGCAACTCGCGCAACACCTCTCGCAAATGCTCGACACTCTCGGCCTCCGGCATCACCCCAATCCCCGGCGCCACCCGCTGCAATGCCCCGAGCTTTTCATACCGCCCATACACCACACACCGCCGCATCAATCCCGCCCGCTTCACCATCGCCGCAATCGCCTCCACCGGCGCATCCTTCCAGTCCAGATACCACCCACACCGCTGCCCCAATTGGCTCAGCCCCGCCTCCAGCGGCTCCGCCCCCGCCACCTCCTCCGCATCATGCGCCATTCGCAACTCCCCGCTCGACGCCATCCGCACATCGATCTCCACCCAGTCCACGCCCAGCGCCACCGCCTCGGCCACTTCCCGCGCACGGTTCCGGTGATGAGCAATCACCTCCACCCGCTTGCCTTGCAGCATCCCCAGCAGTCTTACAAGTGTTCTACGTGTCATGGATTCAATCTTGTCTTTATGCTACAGTTTCGGCCATGTGCGA
>CAZBTA010000409.1:0-3338 GCA_964494515.1 uncultured Bryobacter sp. | reverse complement strand
CGATCCAGCGGTTCACGGCGGATTCCCGCCAGCCCGCGCCGTGAACACTGATCTTCACCTGAGACGGGAAAGTCCCCTCTGCGATCTTGCGATACATGGTGGATCGGGAAAGCCCAGTGCGGGCGAGAACGGTCTTGAGGCGGATGATTTTGTCGGAGTTGGACATGGGACTTCTTTCCATTCGTTAGCAGTTACTGGTTGCCCCTGACACAACGATTGATCGCCCAAATGCTTGGCGCAAGCGAGTTTTCGAGTGAACAGCCCCGCATCGCAAACGCGGATAGAATGAAAAAGAGAGGCGTAGGCACGGCTACGGACGGATAGGGAAGGTCACGGACGCCAACTCAGGGCAGCGTGATGCGACGAGAAATTTTCCAGTTTTCGTCAGGTAAGCAGAATCTGCCTTCTCACACGCCCTCTTGGACGGAGATTTGCGCAGACATTGACGCCAATTGCGCGCGAATCGCGCAGATTGGTGATTCAGGTTGGTCTACAATTTGCGCTATGGGAACGCCTTGGCCAAGCACTCGACGACCTGTGGCAAAAACCAGCTCGGCTACGGGATCGGCTGCCTCACGGAAGTCGAAGCCCTCAGCCTATGCTGTAAGCACTCCGTTGCTGCCATCGAGGATTTCCTGGCTCAGGCAGCAATCGAAGCACGTGGCTGAGCTCTCCAGAATGCGGTTGAGCTAGGCGACTGATCGTAGGTTAGCGAATCAAATCCAGCACCTGAATCTGGCGATTTTAGAACGCCACCGTCACCCCCGCCTTGGCCGCATGTGTCTGAGAACCGCTCCGGAAGGTGCCGTCATAGCCTGCCCAGATGTGGACATTGCCGCCCACCGCCGCGTCGAGCGATCCGCCCAGTTCAGCCACGTCCCGTCCCACGCCCGGCCCCAGCGCCTGCATCACCGGGCCACTGGGAGAGCAGACGAACACCAGGTCCGCTGTACCGCTGGCGCTGCCGCTATCGTGGGCATAGCGGGCGTGGAGGCGCGGGGTCAGGGTTACGCCACCCATGGCGATCCCGGCCTGCGCCTCGATCCCGGCATAGGCGCGGGTGCGGTGGACGGTCTGGTCTCTGCCCAGCAGCGGGCTCGGGCCACCGGTTTCGGTGAAGGCGTTGAGGTTCGCGGAGACATGCCGCACCCCGCCGACCAGCTCCACGCTGGCGCTCTTACCCAGCGGCACGGTGTAGCCCGCCTGCGCGCCCAGTGACCAGCTTTTCACATCGCGCGATGCCGTAGCGGGCGTGGTCGGCGTGGTGAGCGATGTCCGCGCCGTGCCGAAGCCGTAAGCCGCCGCGCCGTCGAGCGAGAAGCCGCCGCCCTGCCACCCTGCGAACAGCGCCACCTGCGTGTGCTTCAGCTTGAGCGTTTCGGGATAGGTGGCATCGCGCACGGTGTAATCCGATGTGCCATGATCCACCGCGACGCCCACCCGCGCCGCGCCGAGGCGCTTTTCAAGCCCGAGCACGAGGCCGTTGCTTGAGCCCTTCACATCGGCGACTGGCACGCTGGCATCGGCATCGATGTGCGACCAGTTGCCGAAATAGCCGCCGAACATGGTCAGCCCGCTATCCTCACCAACAAGGCCATTGGCATCACGCATCGACATCGCCGCACGGGCGACGTGGTTGTCGCTGCCGTTCGATTGCGATCCGCCCAGCCCAAGCAACTGCCCGATCAGCCGGTCCCCGCGATCAAAGGCGGCAACGCCCGCCAGCGCGTGGACCGTGCCGAACTGGTTGCCCGCCGTGGCGCTGATCTGCCACTTGGCGGTGATCAATTGGTTGACTGTGGGCGTGGTGGTGGGCGTGACCGAGTTGATCGTGTTGGTGAACACGTTGGAGTTCAAAATTCCCGCGTCCACCGTCACCGGGGTTCCTGCCAGCGAGCAGCCGGTGGGGTTGGTGTTGTTCGCGGCAGGCGTGGCGCAAGTGCCAAGATCGCCGGTGGCGACCGTGGCGGGGCCGAAGGTGTTGACCGTGGCAGTGGTGGTGCTGGTGCCGCTGGCGACATCGACTGTGCTGTTCGTGGTGCCAAGCACCGTGGTGGTGTTGGAGATCAGCGTTGGCGCGCCGATCACCACGCGGCGCAGGCCGCTGGTCTGCTGCAACGATGCCCGCGCATCGGCCAGTGCGGTCACCCCCGCCGCCCCGGTGATCGGATCGGTAACGGTGCGGGTGAACACGGTTGCGCCGTTCAGCTTGGCATCGACCTGCGTGCTGAAGGTCTGGTTGACGATGCTTGTCTGGGTGACGCCGGGCAGGCGAAGGGTGACGATCAGGCGCGACTGGGTAACTTGCGCAAGTTGCAGGACATAGCCGAGCGACTGGCTCTGCGCGGCGTTGAACGAATTGCCGGTGATATACTGGCCGTTGTCCGACACGCCAACCGCATCGGTCAGCACAAAGCCGTTGAGGTTGATCCCCGCATTGGTGGCGATCAGGTTCAGGTCCTGCATGCCGGTGGTCGCGGTCCAACGCCAAGCGAGATCGTTCCCCGCTGCCCGTGTCATACCTCCTACAATCACACTCCCATCTGCGCTGCTAGCCATTCGGAAATTGTTTATTGAATCACCTGCGGTTTGCGTTTGCCCGGAGAGGAAACCTAGGCTGGTGACGGCTGTACCGCGCCAAAAGACGGCCCGATCCAACCCCCCAGCATCGCGTGACAAGCCCAGAATTGTCGATCCGTCGCGGCTCATGCCAAGAACTTGCGAAAAGGCCGCAACCGTTCCGTTAAGCGGCGATGCTGAAAGGTTAGACAGGCTTTCGAGACCGGATACCGACGTCCAACGAAAGGCGCCCTGATTGTCACGGACAATAGCGCCAGTTCCGACGGTCTGGACCAGATCAATTGAGTTGCCAGCGATAGTGTTCCCGTCCCCGCTTATAGCGATAGCCGAGAGACCATAGGCTTGGTATTGACCAGCGCTTGCGGGCGCGACAGCAAACTGCCCCAAGCTTTGCGCCCCGCCCGCTGCTGTCCAGCGGTAGGCCCGATTGATGAGCGCGCTGCCTGAAGTGCCAAAGCTGCCTTGAATCTCGGACGATGAGAAGACTGCGACACTGCCGTCCGAATTCAGGCCGAAATCACGATTGATGCTCTGCCCCAAACCGATTGTCGGCGCGAAGATGCTCGCCCCGCCTGCCTGAGTCCAGATAACAGGCGTGTAATTGCGAGGATCAGAGCCATGCGCGAAAAGAGCGACCCTGCCGTCTCCGCTAATGGCTGGTCTTGCATCCGTCGCATCATGCAGGCGCGAATATCCGTAGTTCGGGCCTATTGCGGCACCCAGATATGTGGGCGTTCCGTTGACCCAGCGAACAAAAT
>CAZBTA010000408.1:0-3349 GCA_964494515.1 uncultured Bryobacter sp. | reverse complement strand
TACCTAATTGAATTATTCCCTCGCATAGCATCCACCTCCATCATGACGTTCAGCACCGCGCTTCCCCTCTCCCTCACCATGCGCCGCACTTCTTTCAATCCAACCTCATGTTCATCGAGCGTCGCGCGACGCAACACCTTTCTTACTTCGCTACACCAGACATGAGGCGCCGTTCGCATTACCCCACTCCCACTCACGTACGCGAGCAAAGAGCCCACCGTCGCTTCAAACGCCGGCGTCCCTGGCAGGCTGATTTCCACAAGTGACGCATACAGCGCTGTAATTTTGACAAACGCCTCATCTGCATTTTTGTGATCCAGCTTTGCGTACTCCTCAATCCTCGCCAGATACCGTTCTGCTTGCTCTCGCCATTCCACCGTCCGCCGCTCCTCCGGCGGCAGGAATGCGATCAACCCATCGGGCCGCCGCTGCGCCGTCACTGCCTTCCTCCTCTCCTCCGGCCCAAACCGCAATTCCCTATAGAGCGGCCATAATGCCTCATAAGCGCTGTCCTCATCGAACAATCGCGCGGCAGGCGCGACTATATCTACCTCAGTGCTCACCTTCTTGCCCAACTCGCGCAAGCCAGCCATCACGTCATCCGGCACTCCGCCTCCCTCAGCCGCACTCACAATCTCCTGCACGCGTTTGTCAATCTCCGCCGCCTGTAAATCGCCGCACCGCTTCGCTTCCACCCCACGTTCCACATACTGCGCATATCCACGCCACAGCGCCGACAACTGGCCCCCATTAAGCTGCCCCGTCCGTTGCCCTTCCAGCAACGCTTTGCGCAGTTGCCACAGACCAAAATCTTGTTCCCGCGCTTGCGCCGCACCCACAGCCGCAATGTGCGCTTCTCCTCGTTGATCTCATGCCGGTACACCTTGTAGCCCGGCCATCCCAATATGCGGGTGAACTCGCGTTCTGTCATCCTGAGGCACTTTACCGCATCACTTCACATTCCTGCGCTGGGCGGGAGTTCCGTCCGAACCTGATCTGGCGTCTCGATGCCTCAGGAGATCGAGACCCCATCCTCACCCAGATAAACTTTCCGCTCGCGGAACATGGCAAGGTTCGCCAGATGCGGCCCGCTCACTGCCTGCGCGGCGATCTCCACCGGACAATTCGGCTGCTTGCGCGTCCGCATGCACTCCGTGAAGTTCGCAATGTGATCCTCAATCGGCACCGGTGAAGCCTCCTCCACCGTCGGCGGCGCATCCTTCTTCCACGGTTCGGCATACACCCGGAACCCCGCATCATCCAGAATCATCGTCGCCTTGTCCCCGTGGAACGCAATCGACCAGCCATTCTGATACGCATTGCCATAGTCGAGCGTCCAGTTCACCAGAAACCCGTCATAGCCAAACGTCGCGCTGAACACGTCTGGATGCTCCGCCCCCGTCATCTTCGCCACAAACCCCTGGCTCACCGCATGCTTCGGGCCGCGCGTGCCCATAAACCACTGCACCACGTCCATCAGATGTGTCCCCTGATCGGTCATGTTGCCGCCGGCATAGTCGTGGAAGTACCGCCAACTGCGGAACCGCATCGGCTCCACCGGCCGCGGATAGGCATCGCCCAGAAAGCGCCGCCAGTTCAGGTTGCCCTCGAGCGGCGTATTGTTGAGCGGCTTGGCAATGTTCCAGAACCACTGCGGCCGCACCAGCGACACCCGCCCCAGCACGCCATCATCCACCAGCTTCTTGGCCTTCATAATCGCCGGTGCGCTCCGCCGTTGCATGCCGATCTGCACAATACGGTCGGTCCCACGCACGGCCGCGATCATTCTCCGCGACTCTTCAAGCGACTTCGACAGCGGCTTCTCGAGATACACGTCCTTGCCCGCCTTGAGTGCCGCCAGCAGCATCGGGCAATGATGATGATCGGGCGAAGCCACCACCACCGCGTCCAGGCCCTTCAACGCCAGCAGCTCTTCGTAATCCTCAAACGTCTTCGCCTGCGGGGTATCGACGAGCGCCTTGTCCACGTTGGGGCGGTAGACGTCACATACGGCCACACACTGGTTGCCGAGCTTTGAGAACTTCTGGTTCAGATAGCGCCCACGGCCACCTACGGCAATCACACCATAAGCGATGCGGTCGTTGGCGCCAAACGCGCTCTGGGGCACATAGAGAGGGGCCGCCGCCGCGGCCAGTGTGGAGGCAATTGCTTTCCGCCGGTTCATACTGAACCAGACTTCATCACAACCCTCTACTCGCTGTAAAGCCCTTCGCGGAGTGCCTTCTCGCTCCATCGCCAGGCGTCGGCCACGATGGTCTCAATGTCCGAGCGCTCGGGTCGCCAACCCAACAGTTCGCGCGCCGCGCCGCTGGCCGCCACGAGGCTTGGCGGGTCGCCGGCGCGCCGTTCAAACTGCTCGTGCGGCACCGGTTTGCCGCTCACTTTCTCCACTGCTTTCACCACGTCGAGCACGCTGATCCCTGCTCCCGTGCCCAGGTTCAACGCATTGCTTGCGCCACCTTGCGCCAGATACTCCACACCCAGTACATGCGCCCGGGCGAGATCGCTTACATGGATGTAGTCACGCACGGCCGTGCCGTCAGGTGTTGGGTAGTCTGTGCCGAACACTTTCACCGGTGGCCGCTTGCCCAGCGCCCCATAAATCACGAGCGGAATCAGATGCGTCTCCGGGCTGTGCATCTCGCCGATCTGTCCCTCCGGGTCCGCGCCCGCTGCATTGAAGTACCGTAGCGCCAGGGCTTGAAAGCCGCGGCTTTGCGTATACCAATGAAGCAGTCGCTCCACAAACCATTTGGCTTCCCCATAAGGATTGATGGGACCCTTGGGGGCATCTTCGGGTATCGGGCTGGTCTCAGGGATGCCGTACACGGCTGCCGTCGAGCTGAACACAATGCGCTTGACGCCCACCTTGTCCATGGCCTCGAGCAGGTTCACCGAGATCGTGAAGTTGTTGCGAAAGTACTTGCCCGGGTCCTGCATGCTTTCGCCCACATTGATCGACCCGGCCAGCTGGATTACGGCATCGATGGCATGGTCGCGCAGTGCCGCCTCAATCGCTGCCGGCTGCATGAGGTCTGCCTCTACCAGCGGACCCCATTGCACGGCCCACCGGTGCCCCGCCGAGAGATTGTCAAAGACCACCGGAGTGTGCCCCGCTTGGGCAATTGCTTTCGCGACGTGGCTGCCGATAAAGCCGGCGCCACCGCATACCAGAATGTTCATGCCCTTCAATTATGCGCCGTCGCCTAGCGACGCCACACGAGCAATCCGCTGATCGTACCGGCGCCAAAAGTCGCCAGCCGGTCCACCATCGTCATCGTCATACGCTTGCTCTTGTTATCGGGCACGTACAGCACATCGTTCGGTT
>CAZBTA010000407.1:0-3387 GCA_964494515.1 uncultured Bryobacter sp. | reverse complement strand
GCCTGGCAGGTCGCCGTACAGGTTCTGACAAACGAACCCTTCTGCCGCTACCTCCTCGACCGCCCCGAAATCCCCGAGCACGATGAAGAAACACAAGCCAAATGGGACGCCTTTCATGCTTGGGAAAAGCAACAAAAAGTAGCCACCGCCGGTAATTGACTAAACGAACCCAATCATAATTTGGTAGCCTGATAACCCATGGAAGAAATGAACTTTGAGAAAGCCGAGTACCAAAGTACTACCAACGTTGGTCCTTGTTCAAACTGCAATAAGTCGCTCGACTCGACTTATTACCAGGCCAACGGCATGAATGTTTGCGAAGACTGCGCCAACATCCTCCGTGTCGCCTCCGGCGCGCCCGGCAAGACTCATCTGGCCAAAGGCGCAGTGTATGCCGTGGGCGCAGCCCTCGTGTGTTCCGCCGTCTACGCGGCCATTATCGTGATTACCAACTTCGAGCTCGGCCTCATCGCCATCGCCGTCGGGTGGATTGTCGGTCGTGCCGCGCGTATCGGCGCCGCCGGTCTCGGCAGTCGCCCGCTGCAGATCATCGCCGTCGCGGCCACCTACATGGCCATCAGCGGCAGTCTCTTTTTCCAGGTCGTCTATGAGCTCAACAAAGAAGGCAAGGCTATCAACGGCATCGCAGGCTACGTCGTGATGTTCTTCCTGTCCATGGGCAAGCCACTTTTCGAGCTCAGTGAAGGCTTCGGCGGCATCATCGGCCTCGTGATTCTCTTCTTCGGCCTCCAGCAGGCATGGCAAAATACAAAGGCGCTCGCTGTCGATGTTGCGGGCCCGTACAACGTGAATGGAAACGAAACTCTTCTGCCAGAACTGCGGTGAGCGCCTCACCACTGGCGCTCTCGTCTGTCCCGTCTGCCAGCGCCTCGTCTATGCCACCGAGCTCCAGCAGATGTTCGAGCGTGCCCGCTCCACCGAAGCCGTAGGCAACCTCGAAGAAACCCGCTCGCTCTACCAGCAGATGCTGCTCATGGTGCCCCCGGCCACCGCGCAGTACAACTCCATCGCCCAAAAGCTGGCCGAAATGCCGCCTCCGGCCGATCACCCCCAGCCCGAGTCCAAACCCTGGCGCCAGCTCATCGGCAGCCTCGGCGTCGTCGGCGCCATCGCCTGGAAGTTCAAGGCCTTCATCCTGCTTGCCCTCACCAAAGGCAAGTTCGTCTTCCTCGGCCTCACCAAGCTGCCCACGCTGCTGTCCATGTTCGCCTCCGCCGGCGTCTATTGGGCGCTCTACGGCTGGCGCTACGCCGTGGGCCTCGTCGTCAGCATCTATCTCCATGAGATGGGCCACATGTGGGCCTTTCGTCGCTTCGGCATTCCCGCCAGCGCGCCCATGTTCATCCCCGGCCTCGGCGCCTTCGTGCGCAGCCAGGCCATCATCCCCACCGCGGGCCAGGACGCCCGCATCGGTCTTGCCGGCCCCTGGTGGGGCCTCGGCGCCTGCCTCATCTTTGAGCTCTGCGCCCAGGTCTTCGACCAGCGCTGGATGTCAGCCGTCGCCCATACCGGCGCGGTCATCAATCTCTTCAACCTCGTGCCGGTCTTTGGCCTCGATGGCAGCCATGCCTACAAGGTCCTCGCCCGTCGCGAGCGCGGCCTCATCCTGGCCACCATGCTCGTGCTCTGGTACCTCAGTGGCGAAACCATGTTCTTCTTGATCGCCCTCGGCGCCATTTACAAGATGTTCACCAAAGACGCTCCCGAGTCCACCGATCAGAGCCTCTACTTCCAATTCACCGGGCTGCTCATTGCCTTCGCCCTGGTCTCAAGCTTCACCGCCCATTGGGACCGCAACCTCATCAACGGACGCTAACCCATGGAACGCGTCCCCTTTCGGGTCACTCAGGCCGCCCGCCAGTATGACCATATCCAGAAGCTGCCCGTCTCCCTGCTGCTCGACAACATCCGCAGCATGTACAACGTCGGCAGCATCTTTCGCACGGCCGACGGGGCCGGCGTCGAATCGCTCTACCTGAGCGGCATCACCGCCCGTCCGCCCAAAAAGGAAATCTCCAAAACCGCCCTCGGCGCTGAAGAATCCGTCCTCTGGCACCCCAGCGATAACGCTGTCGCCACGGTCGATTCCCTCCGCGCCCGCGGCTATGAGATCGCCGCCATTGAAACGGCCGTCACCGCCGTCGATCTCTACGATTGGCAGCCCCGCTGGCCCGTACTCCTGCTATTCGGCCATGAAGTCGATGGCGTTGGTGATGATTTGCTCAACCGGTGCGACACTTTTGTCCGCCTGCCGATGCTCGGCCTCAAGCATTCCCTCAATGTCTCGAACGCCGCCGCCATCGTGCTCTACGAACTCCTCCGAAAGTTGCGAGATCATAAAATCTGATGCGGTACTTACTGGTTCTTCTGTTGGCCCTCGTCCCGGCGATGGCCCAACAGCGCACGCCCGTGCTCCTCGAGCTCTTCACCGCCGAGGGCTGTAGTTCCTGCCCTCCCGCCGACGAGCTCATCAACGCGGTCGACGAACTCCAGCCCATTCCCAACGCTCAGTTGATCGTGCTCTCCGAACACGTCACCTATTGGGATGGCTCGAGCAAAGATCGCTTCGGCCTCCAGGCCATGAACAACCGGCAGCTCGCCTACAGCCAGTTGCTCAAGGTCGAGGGCGTCTTCACGCCTCAAATGGTCATCGATGGCCAGTACCAGTGCGTCGGCGGCAATGGCCCCGAGGTCAAGCGCCTCATCCTCAAGGCCCTCGAGCAGCCCAAGCCCCTGCTCGAGCTCACCGCCACCCGTGAGGGCACAAAGATCAAGGCCAACGTTTCCTTCTTCGGCATCGACGGGGCCTCCGTCCTGATCGCCATCGCTGAAGACAAGGCCCAGACCAAAATCACCAAAGGCGAGAACGCCGGCAAAACGCTTCGCCATACCGCCGTCGTACGCAGTCTGCACGTCATCGGCAAGTCATCCACCGACCGCTTCGACAAGAACGTCGAGCTGCCGCTACCCTTCGATTCCTCCCTGCTGCGCATCGTCGCTTTCGTGCAGGACGAAAAAACCGGTCGCATCCTCACGGCCACCCAGTCAAAGCTCTAACCTATGCTGCCTCTCGCTTTGCTCGTGCTCGCCTTTGCGCCCAACCTCAATCCGGTCGCCTGGTCCATGAAAGCCACCAGACAGCGGCTCGTCATCCACGCCTCGATCGCTGAGCGCTACAAGCTGTTGCGCGTCACGGTCAAGTCAAACACCGTTCGCCTTGGCAAGCCCGTACTACCGGCCAAACTCGCCGGCGAGATCGATATTCCGGTGCCCTATACGGGCAGCGGCAAGCTTGAGCTCGAAGTTCGCTACCAGGCTTGTAGCGATGAGATCTGCTTGCCGCCCACCACGCGGCTACTTACCGCG
>CAZBTA010000406.1:0-3402 GCA_964494515.1 uncultured Bryobacter sp. | reverse complement strand
GCCAGCAAATCAGCTTCGGCGGCGGCTATGCCCAGCGTGCCTGAACGGATCGCTTTGCTGCGCTCGATCAGATACGCGACGAAGTCGGAAATCGTGTCCAACTCGCTCATAACGAGCTTGAGCGAAGGCGCGTCGAAAACATGGACGAACGAACCTTGGGGATCAGGATCGCCAACCATGAAGGGCGGGAAATCAATCGATGCGCTCGAGCCGCTCTGAGGAGACGGCGGCTGACCTATCACCATCAGCGTGCCGTCTTTGTCCCCCACATGTTGCCGCACGGCTGGCTCTGAGCCGCTAGTAACCACGATCCCATGGATCCGAAGTCGGGCAGGAGGCGGGAGGTTTACGGGTAGCTGAGTCTTGCACTCAGCGTCGATGAACACACGGTCTGGGTGGGTGCGGATCCAGCGCTCCGCCCCCCTAATCTGCTTCACTGAAGACGTGACTGCACGCCGATACCACCGACGCCAAGCGGTCTCGAGATCTCCGTTCGGCCAAGTTATCTCTTTGTCGGAGAAGACGAGAACATCGTCTCCGCAGACCACAAGCAGGTCGCAAAGCTCCTTCCCTTGGCCCTTTCGCATATCTCGATCATTGTACGAGTTGGGGTATGCCCACAGGCTCAAAAAGGTCTTGTCAGCAAGCTTTGCGAGCTTGCGCTCGCTTCGGGTAATTCCCTGACCTCTCTCGATTTTCTGCATCATCCGTAAAGTTGGGTCCTCCGGTGGATTAGATCAAGAAAAAAGCAGGTCAGGCTGGACGCGGGTCAGATCCTACGGCTCAACGTCCCAGGGCTCGGTATACGCTCGCACGTCCGATCCCGAGCCTCGTTGCAATCTCGGTGGCTCCAACGCCGGACTCATGTAGGCGACGGACTTCGCCTGGATCGATGGACTTGGGGCGGCCCTTGTAGACGCCCTTGGCCTTCGCCTTCTCAATCCCATCACGCTGGCGCTCGCTCCTAATGTCGGCTTCGAACTCGGCGAAGGAGGCGAGCATGTTGAGCAGGAGCTTGCCGTCCGACCTCGAGGTGTCGATGGCCCCCTGCTGGAGACACCGGAAGCTGACGCCCTTATCGGCTAGCCGGTCGACGATCTGACGCAAGTCCATGATCGAGCGGGCGAGACGGTCGAGCCTCGTGACGACCAGCGTGTCGCCCTCGCGGACATAATCCATAGCCTCCTGCAGTGCCGCTCGGTCAGCTGCGGTCCGGCCGCTCTTCTTCTCGGCGTACACCTTCTCGCATCCGGCTTGACGAAGAAGATCCTCCTGAACCTCGAGGCTCTGCCCGACCGAACTCACCCGTGCATATCCAACCAACATCGATCCAACCTCCGTCTCATTTGGGTCTAGACCATGACGCATAGCCGTCTCAGAATCTCCAGGTCAACCCAAAAGAGACACGAGGGGATCGGTGATGAGACGTCTCGGGAGGGTATACTCTTGTGAGGCACGAACGAACGAAGCATATGCACCACGTTCTTCATGTATCTGAAAGGAGGAAAGAACCTGTGGTTCCGCTTAAGTTGACGTTGGCGACGCTCGGTGTGGCGGCAGGGTGGATTGTCGGCCCTCTGGGTGCGAAGGAAATCGCGGGTGTGTCGATTGGAATGGACCTCACGACCGCTGAGGGGAAGCTGAAGCGGATTGGCTTCCCGACCAAGCGCGAAGGTCCAGGCCCAAGCACAGTGAGCTTGCACGTCAACGACATCGAAGTGCTGTCATGTGGTGGGCGTATCGTAGGAGTTTCTCGCAAGTTTCAGGGCGACTTTCACACCTTCGGCAGATTAGTGGAAGACGAGCAAGAACGAGAAGGGGATGCGACCCAGAGCTTTTACAGTGAGGATGGCGACACTGGCAAAGCGACATCGCTTGGCTACATCTGGAAAAGACCGCGTCGGCCTGTGTACAGCGTCCACTTCTCCCAGTTCGGCGACGACTACGAGATTGCCGAGATCTTGGACTCGCCCGCCGAGGAGCTTGACCAGGTAGTTGAAACCTGTGGTCTGTCAGACCCATGATGGCTGAAGCGAGAGCGGGAGAGAGCGATTGGTTTTGATACCGATGGGGGTATGGGGGGTACCAGCCCTTCCCGCCGCTCATTCTCGCGCTCCGGATTTTTGCCGCAAAACCAACGGACCTTGGAGGCCGTATCGGGCGCTCGAGGGTCGCCTCCTCGAAGGCAGCGACACGATGCACCAAGGCGGTGACCGGGATCGGGGATGGTGGGCGTGGTCGGTGACGGTCGCAACGCCGCACGGCCTGTCCGCACCCGCAATCGTACCTCTTTAAGGCAGGGGTAATTCAATCGAACCTCACGCGAACATGTACCGGGCAGCCCTGATCGCGGCGAGGTCAAGATCACCTTCGCCTGGCAATGGCGGCAGCTTTTCTGCCAGCTTGGGGTCATGCTGCAGCTGGTCCATGACTTCTTCACGGAAGGCGGCGAGCGGATCGCCCTGATAAAGCTCGATGAACGTCTCCCGCAGGATCACCGCAAGTTCATCCGTCCGCGCCGCGTGGGTGCCGAAGCTGTCATGGATCACCGCCATGCTGTCGATCCCCTGATCTGCACAGGCATTGGCAACCAGCATCAGGTGAGCCGCGTCGAGGGAGTGAATGAAGTTGGGCGCGATTGCTGACGATGCCTGCCGCCCATCGTTCCAAGCCCCCTTGTTGTCTTCGAGGAACTCGAGAAGGCTCGGTGCACCGCCCTCGCCCGCGACAAGCAGCTGCATTCGCTTGCCACGGAAAGTCACCTCGACGGAACGTGCCTTCACCTTGGGGTATCGTTGGAGCACCGGAAGGCCGACCGGTGTAGTCCACCAGATGGGCAGATCTGCCTTGTTCAGATATTTCATGGCTTTCCGGAGCCAATCCATCGCGCGCCGTGCGGCTGGCACTTCATTGCCGATCAGCTTGTATAGGACGCCGGAAAGCCAGAACGCCGCCGCCTCGTTGTCCGCCCCGCGCAAGTGCGGCTGCTGACCCCGGCTAGCGGCTTCGTCGTCAAGTTCCTCGAGCGTCTCCCTGATCTGGTCCGCCATGCTCACGCGCGTTGCCGAATAGACGTATGTCATGCAGGGGCGCTTCACGATCTTCCGGGTGATGCGGTCGCCCTTCCATGGAGCGGCACCTGGTTCGCTGGACTGGTCCACCAGCTGCTGAGCGCGAGCGGCTACGGTGGCGTACAGATCCCCAGGACGATCATGGTCGACGAGGTTCACCTCTCGGGCCGCTTTGGCATCCCGAAGGAGCGCCGTAAGGTGCTGGAGGCCAGAGTTCGAGCCATCGAGGGCGACCGGCAGATGGGACCGGTAGGACTCGCCCTCGGCTCGATACCCTGCCCATTCCAGGCATGCGGCGAGAGCCTGCCAAGGTTTGTCCGCCGTCGTCCAG
>CAZBTA010000405.1:0-3405 GCA_964494515.1 uncultured Bryobacter sp. | reverse complement strand
TCAAACTTCTTGGCCGGGTCGGCGCTGAACATGTTGGCCGAGGCGGTGCCGCTCATCGACTTGATGCGACCGGTGAAGCTCTTCTCGGGCACTGCATCGAGGCGCATTGAGACTTCCTGGCCCTCGGTGAGGTTGGCGCGATCGAGCTCCCCGACTTTGGCGATAACTTCCATCTCGCTCAAGTCGAGGATGTCGGCCACGGGCATGCCGGGCTGCACCTGATCGCCCTCGCGAATGTCAGGCAACTGCATGCCGAACATCATCACGGTCGAACGATTCTGCTTGATGGCGATGAGCCCGCTCATTGGCGCGAGCAGCTTGACCTGCGCGAGGCGCTGCTTCTCGCGGCTGAGCTCGAGGTTGGCCTTGTTCTTCTTCTCTTGCAGCACGGCAAGCTCGGCCTGGGCCTGCTCGCGACGGCTCTTGATATCGCTCTCGAGCTGGGTGAGGCGGCGCTTGCTCTCTTCAAGCGTGAGCAGATTCTTGCGCGCGTCGATGGCGCTGATCAGCTCGTTGCGCTTGACCTCAAGCTCGGCGCGACGCACGCTGTAGCGGGCGCGGAGTAATTCCACCTGATCCTGGTTGTCGCGAATGGCAAGATCGGCCTGCGCCTTCTTGACCTGCTCGTCGATCTGATCGAGCTCGAGCTGCTTTTCTTCAAGCCGCGAGAGAACTTCGGCATCGTCGAATTCGACGACAAGATCCTTCTCGCGCGCCAGCGCGCCGAGGGTGGCGAGCTTGGTGACCTGCACGGTGCCAAACAGATTGGGGGCCGTCAGCGTGGCGCTGCGCACGGCGCGCAACTCACCACGGGTGTAGCTGCGGACAATTACGTCGCCCTGCTTGACCTTGGTGGTGGCCAGTGTTTCGCCACGTTGCGGCAGAGCCTGGTAGACACGGTATGCGGCATAGCCAGCGCCTACCAGCACAAGTGGAACGATCGATCGGATGAGGAGTTTGCGCATGGGTTGGCTGGTCTAAAGTTTCTTCTGTTTGCGGGCGGAATCCGCGGGATTTTCAAGCGTCACCACTTCGCCTTCACTGAGGCCCTTGAGAACGATGGTTTCGCTGTCGTTGCGCTTGCCCACCTCGATGGGCCGCACCACAAAACCGCCGCCCTTCTGCACGTAGACGGAGGGCTTGCCGTTTACCGTAAAGCTGGCGCGAGTGGGGATGAGCAACTGGCCGGGCTCGCTCTCGATCAGGATCTCGGTCGAGGCGCTCATGCCGGGGCGCAGCCGCTTGTCGGTGCCCTGAATGGTGGCGCGCGCGGGGAAGGTCTTCTCGGTCATGCCCATGCCGCGCCACTGGACGCTGGCGATGGGGCTGATCCAGTCGAGCGTGGCGTCAAACTCACGATCGGGAATGGCGTCGACACGCACCTTGACCTTCTGGCCCAGCTGCAGCTTGCCGCGGTCTACTTCTTCGAGCTTGAGGTCGATGCGCAGCAGCGAGAGATCAGGGATCTCGGCAATGGCGGCGCCCGTCCAGGCGCGGTCGCCTTCTTTGAACGGTGGCGGGCTTGAGCCCCAGCTGCCCTGCGTGCGGAAGTTGGGCAGCAGGTTCACAATGCCGTCGCTCGGGGCGCGCAGCACCATGTTGCTCAGGTAGCCCTTGGCGCGATTGACGTCGCGCAGGGCCTTGTCTTTGTTCTGGCCGAGGCGCTCGAGATCGGCGTTCTGCGTGGCTTTGTGGGTGGTGATGGTTTGATCGACCTGGCCAACTTCGCCCTGCGAGATACCGACATCGATGCGGCTCTTGGCGCCTTCGATCTCGCTCACCACTTCGGCCTTGCTGGCCTCGAGCTTCGAGCGCTCGAGGTTGTAGGTGGCCGTCATCTTGTTCATGCCGTCCATCTCGGTGACGATGCGATGGCTCGCCTTGGTCTGGACGATCTGGCTGTCGATCGTGCGCACGCTGGTGTTGCGCTCGAGCAGATTCTGCTCCTGCTGGGCGGCGTCAAACTCCACCACCACTTCTCCCTTGCGGATCGGCTTGCCGCTCTCGGCGAGCTTGACGATGCGCGGATCGGGCACCTGCGGCGCGGTGATGATCGTCGAGTTGACACTGCGCACTTCGCCGCGCGCCTTGACGACAATCGTGAACTCGCCACGACGCACCTTGGCCACCGGCACTTCGACGACGCTGGTTTTCTGGTTGTAGTTGAACGTGGCGTAGCCAGCCCCGGCACAGGCCACCACCAGCACGCCGATAAGGATGCGCTTGCGGCGAATGCCGGTTTCAGTCTGCCCAATACGGATCTTTGGTTTGATCTCTGACATTGCTGCTATTAACCTTTGTTGGGTTCCGCGCCGACCGATGGCGGCGGGTCAAGAGCGATCACTTCACCCGGGTTGAGGCCCTTGACGGTCACCACCAGGTTATTGCCAAGGCCGGTCTCGACCTCGCGGCGAATCCACGCTTCGCCCTGCTTGATGTAGACCACCTGCTTGCCGGTGCTGGCATCGGGAAACACGCCGGACAGCGGCGCGACCGTCGTGTCGTTTTGCTCTTCGAGCACAACGTCCACACTGCAGCTGAGGTCGGGGATGATGCGCGGGTCCATCTTGTCGATCTTGAGGCGCACGGGGATCTCGCGCACAAAGCTGGCGCGCATGCCACCACTGCGGGGCACGGCGGCGACGTTGACCACGTGGGCCGGCACTTCAAGGCCGGGGTAGGCGTCAAAGCGGATGCGGGCCTTCATGCCAATGCGCACCTGCTCGCCGTCGACCTGATTGACGCTCGCGTTGATGACCATAGAATTCGGGTCGACCACCTGCATGAAGAACTGGCCGGGATAGATCTGATCGCCTTGCTGGATCTGGGCCATTTCGCCGCCACGCCAGATGTTCTGCATGACGGTCATGCCGTCGAGATTGGCGCGGGCGAGCATGCGGTCGGAGTTGGTTTCGGCGCGGCGGTATTCGATCTCGAGCGACTTGAATTCGAGCTCGGCGTATTTGAGCTGGGCGCGCTCCTGCTCTTCGACAAATTTGGCTTGCGCGAGTTGCTGCTTGTACTGTGCTTCTGCTTCTTCGAGCGCGAGCTTGACGCGCTCGGCGTCGATCGCGCTGAGCACCGGCAGCGTGCGCGTATCGAGGCGCGCTTTCTCAAGCGCGGCCTTGGCCTTTTCGACGTTCTGCTTGTAGGTGTAGCGAGCGAGATCGAGATTGGCGCGCTGCTGGGCCAGCTGGGCGCGGGCCGTCTCCATCGTGGACTTGTAATCATCCAGCCGCTGCAGCATGAACTGGCGGTCAAACTCGGCAACGACTTCACCCTTCTTCACCATCGAACCGGGCTTGACGAGATGCTGCAGAACGAGCGTAAAGTCACCACCGCCACCACCCGGGGCGCCAAGGCCATTGCCCAACTGACTTGAAGTTGAGCCAAGCCCATCGCCAC
>CAZBTA010000404.1:0-3431 GCA_964494515.1 uncultured Bryobacter sp. | reverse complement strand
ATGCCTACCGCACAGGAAGCGGTGACTGAACTCGCCAAAGTGTTCATTATGATCGAGGAAGAATACCAAGCGGAAGGACGCACTCTGCCTCGAGACACCACCGAAATCGTACATGCCTAGCGCCCGTGCCGTGGAGTTGCAGCGAGTAGCCGCAAAATTGGGGTTCAAGCTAGCGCGCCAAATCGGTAGTCACCAACGATGGAAACATAATGATGGCCGTTCGACAACCATTCCGATTCATGGCGGGCGTGAAATCGGCTCACCGTTGCTGAACCGTATCGTCGACCAACTTGGAATCAACTTGGAGATGTTTCAACGTCTTCGTTAATTTACCTCACAGGAAGTAAATCCAGAAGTGTGTCAGTGAGGAGAATTCGTGACGGATTCTTTGGGTTAATTGGGGTCGCGGAGGACCGAGGCGATGTTGCTAAGGGTGGACTGGCGTGCGGCGATGATGATGGGCAGAAAGGTGAAGAGCAGGAAGCCGACCATCAGCCAAAGGATGTCATTGGGCCGCGAGATGAGGCCCCATTCGTAAGTGGCGGTTGATCCAGTGGTGAAGTAGAGCCAAGTGGCCGAGGCGGTGAGGGTGGCGGCGGTTGAGGCGATGAGAATTGGCGCGAGTAATGACCGCAGGACACGAATGGGGGTAGCGCCAAGGGCGGACATGATGGCGGCACCGTGACGACCTTCGCGCATCGCGAGCGCGGAGATGACGCTGACCGCCGCAATAGCAGCGACGATGGCGATGGAAGCAAACAGGATCGCGATGAAGGCCTGGGTTTGCGCATCGCCGAGAGCCGCGTCGATCTGGTCAGAGACGACCTCGTAGCCGATGGAGGCTTGGGGATAGGCGCGGGAGAGACTTTGGGCTGCCTGTTGGGCGATGTGCATGGGATCGCCGGCGGGGCGGAAGTAGAGTTCCCAGGCGTTTGAGTAATCGCAGAGGAAGACGATGGGAGTGATGACGGGGTCGGAGGCGGTTGAACTTATGGTGTCGGCGATGATGCCGCGAATGCGGTAACGAGTGCGAGTGGAGAGATCTTCGAGGGTGGCGCCAAGCGCGTTGGTTGTTGCCGCGCGGCGGAGCAAGGCCTGATTGACAAGGAGCTCGGGAGGGCCAGAGACCGGGGCAGGAGAGCAGTCGGCACCATTGCGAATGGGGAGGCGCAAGAGGGAGGTGAAGCCCGGCGAGATGGTGATCATGCGGGTGGGAAATTCGATGGGTTTCGCCTGAGCGGTGGAAGTGAAAGAGACTTTCTCAGAACCCGCGATTTGATCGAGGGCGCGCAGATAGCCAGCGGCTACCTCGCCACCGGCGGCGAAGGGACGGAGTTGCTCGACCATCCGGCGATAGTGTTGCTGCATGTCGAGGCGGTAAGATTTTTCCGGGTTGGGGCCGGAGTAGCTTTTGTCGAGTGGCAGATAGATGTCGACTTTGACGAGGCCAGAGGAATCGCCGAGGAAGCGGCCTTTGAATTCGGCATCGAGGTAGTGTTTGGAGCTGAGGGCGATGATCAGCAGGATGGTAGCGGTGAGCGTGCTGGCATAGACGAAGAGGGAGCGGGTGTGGTGGTTGTGGCGGAAGTGCGGGGTGCGAGTGCGAGAGCCGATGCGCAGTGATGAGAGAGAGATGATGGAGCACAGTGCCTGATCGATCGTGATGAGTAAAGCGACCGCGAGGAAGAGCCAGAGGGCGGAGGGGGCGGGCATTTTGAGGAGCAGAAGCCCGGGTGCATTGAGGGGCAACGATTGCACGAGAGCCCACAGGATGGCGGCGAGGGAGAGGCCAAGACCTGATTCGAGGAGGGCGGCGCGGATGACGGAAAGGAACAACGTGGCGCGGGAGGCACCGAGCATTTCGTGCACGATGAAGTCGTGTTCACGAGTGACGATGCGGATCCATTGCAGGGAGAACAACGTGACGGCGATGAGGATGAGGATGGCGGTGGAGCAGATGCGGATGGCGGTGAGTGAGCGGGTCCATTGGCCGAGGGTGAACTCGAGGATGGGAGCCAATTGTGGTTGTTCCGGGGCGGGGCGGAGGCGTGAGACTTCGTCGCGGGCCATGGACAGTGATGGATCGGTGGGGAGGAGAAAGAGAGCCTGGTAGGAGAAGAGATTGGCGCGGGCCCAATCCTGCTTGCCGAGCGAGCGGTAGACATCGCCGGAGAGGCCAGCGAGACGGAGGAGCTCGAGGTCTTGCTGATTGAGGACGGTGACGATGCGATAGTGGCGACCCTCGAGCTTGAGGGTTGCGGAGGTGGTGAGGCGAATGTTGTTGCGGCTGGCGAAGGATTCTGAGATGGCAATGTTGTCGGGCGAGGCGAAGAGCGTGGATAGCTTTGGGGGGAGTTGGTGGTGAAGGAGAGGGAGGAGTTGATCTTCGAGTTGGATGAGGGTGATTTTGGTTTTGGTGTTGTAGAGTTCGGCCTGGGCGTTGAGAGCGCGGAAGCAAGCGAGGGAAAGACGACGATCACGGAGGCGGTCGACCTCGGGGCCCGAGATGGCGAAGGGCTGGATGACTTTACCGCGAATGTTGCTGAGTAAGTAGATAGGGGCGAGTTGATGGCGGACGGTGAGGGAACCGGCGAGTGAGGAGGTGAGGCTTAGCGTGATCAGTAAGAGGAGGGCGAGGGTGAAGATGAGGGCAATGGCAAGGATGGATCTGCGATCGCGGAGGAGAGCCATTGATAGGTAGTTTATATCGCTTGATCCGCGCTATTGTTGGAGGGGCTTTTTTACCCAAGCAAGATATGGATTGATGTTTGGTTGGTAGAGGTGCAGTATGCGGATCAGGAATGGTGGCGAGTGGGCTGGTTGGTGGGGTGAGCGTTTGTCGAGCGGCTGGGCGGGATGCTTACATAGCTACTGGGCAATCGTGGCTTGTTGTCTGATTTTTGCGGGGTTGGGATGTATTGGCATTGGAGATGCGGGGGTACAAACCGACGAGGCGTTGTTTGTCGCCGGGGTTTATGCGCCTTACAACGAGAGCTACACCACATCGTTTGCGGGGAAGCAGATTCCGCTTATGGTGATTCCTTATATCGGCGCTTTGAAGAGCTGGATGATGAAGGTCGTGATCGGCGTGTTTGGCCCCTCGGTGGTGGCAATTCGCCTGCCGGGCGTAACGCTTGGGACCGTTACCATTTACCTTTTCTCCCTGCTTCTGCGGAGGATCTGTGGGCGCGAGGCGGCGCTTGTGGGGACGGCGTTACTGGCTACAGATCCGGTCTTTGGCATGACCACAAAATGGGATTGGGGGCCGGTGGTGCTGCAGCACTTACTGCTGGTTGGAGCGTTGTATCAAGTGGCCATATTTGTAGACACCAGGAGACCTGGCAGGCTTGGACTGGCTGGGATGTTGCTTGGCCTTGCCATGTGGGACAAAGCTGTATTTGTGTGGATGCTGGCGGGGCTGAGTGTGTCGA
>CAZBTA010000403.1:290-3435 GCA_964494515.1 uncultured Bryobacter sp. | reverse complement strand
GTAGAGGGGGCGGCCTTTGCTTTCTTCGTAGATGCGTGAGATGTAATCGCCGACGAGGCCGATGCAGATGAGAGTGATGCCGGAGAAGAGGGCCTGGACGAGGATGATGGAGGCCCAGCCGGGGACGACGGCTTTGAGGATGAGGGTGACGTAGAGGATGTAGACGATGAGGCCGGCATCGATGGCGACGAAGCTCATGCCGACCATGAGGGCGAGGCGGAGGGGGAGGCCGGAGAAGGAGCTGATAGCTGTCCAGGCGAACCAGAGCATTTTGAAGAAGGGGTATTTGGTGGAGCCGGCGGCGCGGGGCTCGCGTTCGAAGGGGACGATGGCTTCCTTGAGGCCCAGCCAGGCGACCATGCCGCGCATGAAGCGGTGTTGCTCGCGGAAGTTGCGGATGGCGTGGATGGCGCGACGGGAGAAGAGGCGGAAATCGCCGACTTCGGGGACGATGCGGCGGTCGACGAGATGGCGCATTAGGTTGTAGAAGAGGGTGGCGGAATGGCGCTTGAAGAAGGAGTCGCCGTGGCGGTGGGAGCGCTGGGGGGAGACGATGTCGTAGCCCTGTTGATAGAGGGCAATGAGTTGGGGGAGGAGTTCGGGTGGGTCCTGGAGATCGGCGTCCATGATGACGACGCAATCGCCGGAGGCGCAGTCGATACCGGCGGTGATGGCGGCCTGGTGGCCGAAGTTGCGGGTGAAGAGGATGGCGCGGAGGTGAGGATTGGCATGGGCGGCGGCGGTGAGGAGATGGGGGGTGGAGTCGGTGGAGCCGTCGTCGATGAGGAGGAGTTCGTAGGTGGGGTCGATGGAGGCGGCGATGGGGACGAGACGGGCGAGGAGGAGGGGGAGGGATTCCTGTTCGTTGAACAGGGGGATGATGATCGACAGCACGGATGCAAGTTAGCACAGGAAGAGTCTGGCTTAATAGAGGGATGAGCGAGATTCGTTATCAGGTGGGTGGAGAGCTGGAGCTGGATGCGGTGATTGAGTTGTACCGGGCGAGTACGCTGGGGGAGCGGCGGCCGGTGGATGACCGGGAGCGGATGGGGAGGATGGTGCGGGAGGCGAACCTGATTGTGACGGCGTGGGAGGGGGAGGTGATGGTGGGGATCTCGCGGGCGCTGACGGATTGGGTGTATGCGACGTATCTGTCGGATCTGGCGGTGAGGGCGACGCATCAGCGGCATGGGATCGGGAAGGAATTGATCCGGAGGACGCAGGCGGAGGCGCCACAGGCGAATGTGATTCTGCTGGCGGCGCCGAAGGCGGTGGATTATTACCCGCATATCGGGTTTACGCGGCATGAGTCGGCGTGGATGTTGCGGGCGGGGGAGACGATCAAGAGTTGAGGAGCAGGCGAGAGGTAAAGCCGGGGGCGAGGCTGTAGAGCAGGCGCAGGAGGCGGGCCTTGCCGATGTAGAGCTCGGGCTGGCGATTGGCGAGTCCCTGGCAGATGGCAGCGGCGGCAGCGAGCGGGGAGAGCTTGCCGGAGCCGCGGCCGTGCGTCATGGGGGTGTCGACGAGGGGGAGGATGGCTTCGCAAAGGAAGACATGGGGAGAGGTGTGGGCGAGCTCGGCACGGAGTGCCACGGAGAAGGCGTGGAGGGCGGCTTTGGTGGCGCAGTAGACGGGGGCGGAGCGTTTGGGGCTGAAGGCGAGGCCGCTTGAGAGGTTGCAGATGGCGGCGCTGGGGGCGGCGGTGAGCAGGGGGAGGGCGTGAGAGATGAGGGAGATGGCGGCGGTGAGGTTGGTGTGGATCTCGGTGGAGATGAGGGGAGCGGCGGTGGTGGGGGGAGTGGTGGGGAAGGAGTAGTTGTGCTGGATGGCGGCGTTGTTGATGAGGACCGTGAGGCCGCCGAGTTGGCGCTGGGCGGCGGCGATGAGGGCGGCGGGAGAGTCAGGATCGGTGAGATCGCAGGCGATGGTGTGGATGGTGGGGTGAGCCGCGGCGACGGCGGCCAGGCGGGCTGAATCGCGCCCGCAGATGAGGACGCGATTCAGCGGGGCGAGCTGTTGGGCGAGGGCGAGGCCGATGCCCGAGGAGCCGCCGGTGATGAGGATTTGCTGGTTGACGAGGTGCATGGGGGCTAGTAGTTGAACGAGATCGAGAGCGAGAGCGGGGTGTCGCCGACGGTGAAGCGCGCGGCATCGTAGGAGGGAGGGCCGAGGCGGCCTTTGGCGTTGCGCGAGAAGCCGTAGCCCTCTTTGGGGATGCCGAGGAGGTTGGTGTCGAGCTTGCCGTTGCGGTTCTCGTCGTGGATGATCACGATGGCGTAGTTGCCGGGTGGGACGTCCTTGAACGTGAAGGCGCCGGTGGAGTTGTTCATCTGGCCGACGACGCGCTGGAAGGACTGTTCGACCTGGCGGGGGAAGCCCTCTGGCGAGCGGAAGAGGGCGGCGCGGATCTCGCCTTTGGTGTTGCGGAGATTGGGGACTTCGATGGTGAGGGTGACGCCGGGATCGGCAGCGAAGAGAGCGGTGGCGAGCAGGAGGATCACGGGCGGCCTCCGAAGGTGAAGACGGGTCCGGTGGAGAGGCGGAAGTTGCGTTCGAGATCGCCGTTGTAGCGGGTGAGGAAGATGCCGGGTTGGATGCGCCACTTGATGCGCTTGTTGATGGGGATGTCGATGGCGCCACCGATGGCGGAGCCGAAGGCGTTGTTGCCATTGGCGCGCACGGTGCCGAAGAGGGCACGGAAGCTGGTTTCGATGCGGGCGCGACGGAGGAGGCGGAGTTGGGGACCGAACAGGAAAGAGTGTTGGTCGAGGGTGCCGTAGTTGCCACCGAAGTCGGCGGCGAGGCCGAGGCGCTTGGTGGGGAAATAGCTGAGCGTGGTGTGCCAGCCGTTGAGGTTGTTGCGATCGGCGGTGGCCGTGGGGCGGAGGCTTAACCAGGAGTAGCCGGTGAAGAGTTCTGTGGTTTGCGCGGCGAGGGGTAGAGAGAGCAGCGCGAGCAAGAGGGTTTTGTACATGCGGTTGGTGAGAGGGCAAATTGGGGGCCAAAGTGGTGGGTGAATGGAATCAATGGGTTAGGAGGGAGTGTGGGGCTGGGGTTCGTGAGTTTTTCGCGAATTCGCGAGATTCGCGACGGGTGGGGCGATTGGGCACGGGTATCAGCTTGCTTCTGCTGGAAGGAAGCCGCC
>CAZBTA010000403.1:0-280 GCA_964494515.1 uncultured Bryobacter sp. | reverse complement strand
GCCCCCGCGCGCGCCGCGCCGGCCGCGCCCCGCCACCGACTTCACTTCAAATCAGGCGAATCTCGCAGATTACCTCGTATTGTTTTCGCGAGTTGCCTTCAATGCGGTACGTCTCATTGTGAGTGTGCAACTTTTGTGAACTGCCGGATCATTCGCGCGCCCCGCCTTCACCCTTGTCTCAATGAAGTGCCCAATGACGCTTCTAAATTTGTCATCTTGATCGAGCAGAACCAAAAACTGGATCGACTTTGTAGTTGAGCCTTCTAAAACTTCAAACTCA
>CAZBTA010000402.1:0-3478 GCA_964494515.1 uncultured Bryobacter sp. | reverse complement strand
CTACATCAACCGCCAAGGCACCCTCGTATGGCCCAAGCCCCAACCGTAACCCGCACCCAATCCCTCAGCTTCCTCCTGCGCAGCAACCTCCTCAAGCTCGCGCTCCGCCTCCACGACCCCGCCCCCGCCTCCGCGCCCATCCTCGCCGAATCCATCACCCCCCTGTTCACCTCCACCAACCCCGCCGAGTTCGCCCTGCAGGCCGGCAAGATCCACAATCTCCGCCTCGCCCGCCGCGCTCTCCACGGCCGCCACCTCATCGCCGGTCAAGTCTTCAGCTTCTGGGCCCACGTCCCGCGCCCCACTCGCGCCAACGGCTTCGCCCCCGGTCGCGAACTCCGCGGCGGCTGCATCATCCCCACCACCGGCGGCGGCCTCTGCCAGATCTCCAACGCCCTCTACGACCTCGCCCTCACCGCCGGCTTCACCATCCTCGAGCGCCACGCCCACTCGAGCCCCATCCCCGACTCCACCGTTCCTCCCGGCCGCGACGCCACCGTCTTCTGGAACTACATCGACCTCCGCTTCCGCCCCCACCTCTCCTGCCGCCTCGAGATCGATCTCACCGCCACCGACCTCATCGTCCGCCTCCGCTCGCTCGCGCCCGCCACGCCATTGCCCATTCTCGCCACTGCTCCCGCCGCGCCCCACATTCACACCGCCGCCAGTTGCGAGACCTGCGGCGTCGCGTCCTGTTTCCGCCACTCCAGCGCCACTTCGCTCGAGTCCCACAGCCGCACCGCCTGGCTCGTCGACGCTTTCCACCCCGAGCACAACGCCTACCTCACCGCCACTCACCGGCCCGACGATTTCCTCTTCACCCCTCTCGATTCGCGCCGCTGGCGCATCGGTCCTTACCATTGGGATTCACGCGGCTTCGCCTCCGTCATCGAATCTCCCACGCTGGTCGCCCAGCGCTCCTATGCCTCGCGTCGTCTCGCGCGCGAGGGCGCCACGCTACGCCGCGCCACTCTCGATTTCGATGCCGCCCTGGCTGCCGCCTACGCGCGCCGCATCCCCGCCACCGCGCTCCATCTCGTCATCAGTCAGAATCTCCTCCCCTTCCTCTGGCGCGAAGGCGTCCTCGGCGGCCGCACCTTCGACGTCCTCATGACCCGTTTGCCCATGCGCGATCTCGAGCTCCAGCTCAATCGTGCCGCCGCCCACTGGCCAGACTCTCCCACCCTTGCTGACTTCCGCGCCGACCCGTCCCTCGTCGCCGCCGAATCCGCCGCCCTCGCCGCGGCTCGCCTCTGGATAACGCCACACACTGCCATCAGGGGCACGCAGTGTCACTATCTCCCCTGGCAAGCCCCCACGCAACCCGCGCTGCCCCCCGGCAGCCGCCTTGTCTTCCCCGCCACCACCGTCTCCCGCAAGGGCGCGCGCGATCTCCGCGCCGCGCTGGCTGGCACCGGCTTAACGCTCCACCTCGCCGGCCCCCTCGTCGAAGGGTCAGACTTCTGGGGCGACATCCCCACCATCCCCACCACCGGCGACTGGCTTGCCGATGCCCGCGCCGTCGTCCTCCCCGCCTGGGTCGAACACCAGCCCCGCCGCCTCCTCCGCGCCCTCGCCGCCGGCATTCCTGTCATCGCCACGCCCTCCTGCGGCCTCCCGCCCCAACCCCACCTCACGCTCGTCAACGAAGGCGACATCGATGCCTTGCGCACAGCCATCTGCCGGATAATGAGAGGGTGACTCATGAAGACCTCGCCCCGCGCATCGAGCAGGGAGATCGCCGCGCGATCGCCCGCGCCCTGACGCTCGTCGAGTCCGGCCATTCCATCTCCGGCCTCGCCTCCGGCAACGCCTTCATCATCGGCATCACCGGCCCCCCCGGCGCTGGCAAGAGCACCTTCACCGATCAACTCATCGCCACCATCCGCGCCCAGGGCCTCCGTGTTGCTGTCGTCGCCATCGATCCCTCCAGCATGCGCACCGGCGGCGCTCTCCTCGGTGACCGTATCCGCATGCAGCGCCACCATCAGGACCCAGGCGTCTTCATCCGCTCCATGGCCACTCGTGGCGCCATGGGTGGCCTCGCCCCCACCACGCGTGGCATCGTCCACGTTCTCGACGCCGCGGGCTTCGATGTCATCCTGGTCGAAACGGTCGGCGTCGGACAGGACGAGATCGAGGTCGCCCGCATGGCCCACATCGTCACGCTGCTGCTTGTCCCCGGTCAGGGCGACGAGGTCCAGGCCATCAAGGCCGGCATCATGGAGATCGCCGATCTCTACGTCATTAACAAGGCCGATCTGCCCGGCGCCGAAAAGCTCTTCCGCGAGATCGAGGCCGAGGTCCACGGCGAGCGCCCCATTCTCAAAACCATCGCGAGCGAAGCCACCGGCATCGACGCCGTCTGGGCCACCATCCAGTCTCTACCCCGCCGTCTGCCCGCGCCCTCTGCGCCGCGCTTCGCCATCGACCATCTCGGCATCGCGGTCGAGAGCATCGACGCCGCCCTCGGCTTCTATCAGGGCATGCTCGGCATGAGCGAGCCCACGCGCGAAACGGTCACGGGCGAAAAGGTCCACGTCGCCATGCTCACCGCCGGCGAGAGCCGCCTCGAATTGCTCGAAGCCTCCGCCCCCGACAGCACCATCGCAAAGTTCATCGCCAATCGCGGCCCCGGCATCCACCACGTCGCCCTGCGCGTCCCTGACCTCGCCGCCGCCGCCGCCAGCATCGTCGCCGCCGGCGGCAAAGTCTTGAACGAACCCAAAATCGGCGCCGGTGGGCACAAGTACGTTTTCGTTCACCCCGCCACAGCAGCCGGTGTGTTGGTAGAACTAATTGAGGAGCATTCTTGAGCTTGAAGATCGATACCGGAATTATTGGCGGCAGCGGGTTGTACTCGATGCCCGGATTTGAAGTCACCGAAGAGGTGGAACTCGACACGCCATTTGGCAAGCCCTCCGACCCCTATGTGGTCGGCACCATTGCCGGCAAGCCCGTCGCGTTCCTGGCCCGCCACGGTCGCGGCCACCGCATCACGCCCACCGAGCTCAACTTCCGCGCCAACATCTGGGGCTTCAAAAAGCTCGGCGTCGAACGCATCATCAGCGTCAGCGCCGTCGGCAGCCTCAAAGAAGAGCACGCCCCCGAACAATTCGTCCTCCCCGACCAGTTCTTCGACCGCACCATGGGCCGCGTTTCCACCTTCTTTGGCGAAGGCCTCGTCGGTCACGTCAGCTTTGCCGAACCCACCTGCCACAAGCTCATGGACGTCGTCCATCACGCCTGCCAGCAGGCCGGCGTCGTCTCCAAGCTCGGCGGCACCTACCTTTGCATGGAAGGCCCCGCGTTTTCCACCAAAGCAGAGTCAAACGTCTATCGCAGCTGGGGTATGGACATCATCGGTATGACCAACCTGCAGGAAGCCAAGCTCGCCCGCGAAGCCGAGATCTGCTACTGCACTGTCGCCATGGTTACCGACTACGACTGCTGGCATCCCGATCACGACGCTGTCACC
>CAZBTA010000401.1:0-3489 GCA_964494515.1 uncultured Bryobacter sp. | reverse complement strand
TTGTGGAGGCGTCGATGGATCAGGTGCTGCACACGCTGCTTGAGGCGTTCATCCTGGTGTCGCTGGTGGTGTTTCTGTTCCTGGGTGACGTGCGTTCGACGATTATCCCGGTGCTGGCGGTGCCGGTGTCGCTGGTGGGCAGCTTCTTCATGCTGCAACTGATGGGGTTCTCAATCAACCTGATCGTGCTGTTCTCGATGGTGCTGGCGATCGGCATCGTGGTGGACGACGCCATTGTGGTGGTGGAGGCGGTGCACGCCAAGATGGCGGAGACGCATCTGTCACCGTATCGGGCGACGATTGAGGTGTTGCGCGAGATCAGCGGCGCCATCATTGCGATCACGCTGGTGATGAGCGCGGTGTTTGTGCCGGTGACGTTTCTGCCGGGGCCGGTGGGCGTGTTCTATCGACAGTTTGGCGTGACGATGGCGTCGACGATCATCCTGTCGGGCGTGGTGGCGCTGACGCTGACGCCGGTGTTGTGCGCGATGGTGCTGAAGCCGCATGAGCATCATGGCCATGAAGAGGGGCATCACAAGAGCTTTGGCGAGCGACTGCGCGGGATCAAGATCACGACGGTGCTGGCCTATGTGTTTGTGGGTGGGCCGTTGCTGGCGGGGATGACCTATCTGTCTTATGAGCTGTGGGGCAAGCTGGGGTTGTTGATCCTGCTGGTGCCGTTTATCCAGAAGCCGTTCAGCCTGTTGATCGACAAGATCACGAACGTGTTTGCGTGGCGGCTGTTGCGGCCGATTGTGACGCTGCGGGTGGTGACGATTCTGGTGATCGGTGGGTTTGCTTACGGCATTGTGATGACGAGCAAGGTGTTGCCGACGGGCTTTATCCCCGGTGAAGACCAGGGCATGATCTACGCGGTGATTCAGACGCCGCCGGGGTCGACGCTGGAGTATACGAACGCGAAGTCGCAGGAGCTGGAAAGGCTGGCGCGCGAAGTAAAGGGCGTGCGCAGTGTGACGTCGGTGGCGGGGTATGAAGTGTTGACCGAAGGCCGCGGCTCGAACGCGGGCACGGCGATCATCAACCTTGATGACTGGACGGAGCGGTCGCAGACGTCGACGCAGATCATCGAGCATCTCAAGGAGAAGACCAGCAAGATGACGAACGTGAAGCTGGAGTTCTTTGAGCCGCCGGCGATTCCGGGGTTTGGCGCGGCGGGTGGCATTGCGTTGCGCGTGCTGGACCAGACGCAGTCGAGTACGCCGGATTACAAGCTGCTGGGGGAGATCAACGAGAAGTTTATCGCCGCGCTCGAGAAGCGCAAAGAGGTGGGCAGCGTGTTTACGTTCTATGCGTCGGATTACCCGCAGTATGAGGTGGTGATCAACAACGACGTGGCGATGCAGAAGGGCGTGACGATCCAGGACGCGCTGAACAATCTGAACATCCTGATCGGCAGTACGTATGAGCAGGGGTTTGTGCGATTCAACCAGTTCTACAAGGTGTATGTGCAATCGTGGCCGGAGTTCAGGCGCATTCCGAAGGATCTTGATGATCTGTTTGTGCGGAACGAGAAGGGCGAGATGGTGCCGTACTCGGCGTTTATGGAGCTGAAGAAGACGCAGGGGCTGAACGAGATCACGCGCTACAACCTGTATCCGTCGGCGGCGATTCAGCTGGTGCCGGCGGCGGGGTACTCGACGGGGCAGGCGATTGAGGCGGTGCAGCAGGTGGCGGCCGCGACGCTGCCACGGGGCTACGGCCTGGGGTGGGAGGGCCTGTCGTGGGATGAAACGCGCAAGGGCAACGCGGCGCTGTATATCTTCCTGATCGTGGTGGTGTTTGTGTACCTCGTGCTGGTGGCGCAGTATGAGAGCTTTCTGTTGCCGCTGGCGGTGGTGCTGTCGTTGCCGGTGGGCATTTTCGGTTCGTTTTGGCTGTTGAATTACATGGGCCTGGCGAACGACGTGTGGGCGCAGCTGGGGATGATCATGCTGGTGGGTTTGCTTGCGAAGAACGCGATTCTGATCGTGGAGCTGGCCGTGCAGCGGCGTAACGAGGGCATCTCGCTCAAGGATGCCGCGATCGAAGGCGGCAAGCTGCGATTCCGCGCGATTCAGATGACTTCGTTTGCGTTTATCGCGGGGCTGCTGCCGCTGGTGGTGGCCCATGGGGCGGGCGCAATCGCCAACCGGACGATCGGCGTAACGGGGGTGGGCGGCATGCTGCTCGGCACCGTGGTCGGCGTGCTGGTGATCCCTGGTCTGTACTATCTTTTCGCCCGGATTTCGGATGGACGTGAACTCCTGCGCGACGAAACCAATGTTCCTTTGAGTGAAGACGGAGTTGAAAAATGAGCAACGCAAAACCGGTCGTAGTGGCACTGCCGCTCGACCATCAGACCGATGAACTGGTAGCCAAGGCGCTGGAGCTGGGGCAACGGCTGCAGTGTCCGATTGTCGTGGCGCACGCCCTTGGCAAGAGGCGGATGGAAAGCGAGGCGAGCACGAAGAGCCGCATCGCGAAGGCGAAGCAGACGCTGGGCCTGAGGCTACAGCCGCTGATGAAGGCGGGGCTTGATGTGCGTGAAGTCGTGGAAGTGGGGGCCCCGGCGGAGCTGGTGATCCAGACGGCGCTGCGAGAGGGGGCGCAACTGATCATCACGGGCGGAGGCCGGCCGGCGACGATCCGGAGGTGGCTGGTGGGTTCGGCCGTGGAGGCGATTGTTTACCGGGCGGTGGTGCCGGTGTTGGTGGTGCGGGGAGAGGGAGCGGTGAAGCTGCCGGTGTTGTGTCCGATCCATCTGAGTTCGCCATCGACGCTGGGGCTGGCGGCGGCGGTGAGGATGGCGCGGGCGTTCGCGGTGCCATTGCGAGTGATGACAGTGCTGGCGGATGGGGTGGCTGGGGAGGGGCCTTCGGTACAGGAGGCGCGGCATGAGCTGCAGGCGATGCTGGCCGAGCAGGCCGTGGACGGGATAGAAGTGACGGTGGATGTGTTGACGGGAAGCCCGGCCGAGCGGATCGTGGATGCGGCGGATGAGGCGGCGATGGTGGTGATCGGCAGTCGTGGGTTTAATCCGGTGGTTCCGGAATCGCTGGACCCGGTGACGACGCGCGCGCTGCGACACAGCCAATGCAGCATTCTGTCGGTGCGCGAGGTGCATGTGGACCTCGAAGAGAATGAGGCGGAGATTGCCCGACTGGCGGATGCGTGCCGGGCGACCTGGAAGCTGATTGAGGACAACCGGGCGGGCGAGGCGCTGGCGCTGATCGAGCCGGCGGCAGTGAGGGCGCCATTCAATGCGACGATCCAGGAGGCTTACTCGATTGTGCTGATGAAGGTGGGCCGGGAGGTGGAGGGCCGTTCGCGGCATGAGCTGGCGAAGCTGATTCGCGCGCGGATTGACCGGAGCTGAGCGCGCGGACGAGCGCAGGCACACGTCGCCCCACGCCACCCAAAGTATTCAATTGTCGAAGAGCTGGCGCGGGGCGCTGGCGGCTGGTCGCGCGGGTTTGGGTTTGTTTTGTA
>CAZBTA010000400.1:0-3510 GCA_964494515.1 uncultured Bryobacter sp. | reverse complement strand
GGGGTGGCTCGAGCAATGACGAGATTACCGCCATGTCCATCGATGCCCTCGGTGCCATCTATGTGGGAGGTGAAACCGCTTCCACCAACTTCCCGCTCAAGGCCGCCTTCCGCTCGACGTTCGGCCCCAGCACCGAAGCCTTCATCACCAAGCTTTGCGAACCGCGCCTCACCGCCGACCTCGCCTCCCTCACCTTCCTCCAGGTGCAGGGCGCCGCGGCCCCGGCCGCCCGCCCGCTGCGCATCAGCGCTTGTGCCGCCATTCCGATCAGTGTTCGCCTTGAGGGCGACTTCCTCCGCGCCACGCCCACCACGGCCACCACCAATGCCGAGCTTTCCGTCAGTGTCGATGGCCGCTCACTGCCCATCGGCGACTACAACGGCAAGATCATCATCACCTCGCCCGATGCTTCCAATAGCCCCCTCACCGTGCCCGTTACGCTGCGCGTCAATCCCCCGGCCCCGGTCATCAGCGCCGCCGCGGTGGTCAATGCCGCCAGTTCCAAGGCCGGCCCCGTCGCCCCCGGCGAGCTCATCGTCATCTACGGCACCAACCTTGGCCCCGCCCAGTTGGCCGGCTTCTCGCTCGTCAACAACGCCCGCTTCTCGACTGATGTCGCCGCCACACGCGTCTGGTTTGATGGCGTCCCCGCGCCCATCGTCTATACGTCCTCCGGTCAGGTCAGCGCCATCGTGCCCTACTCGGTGAGCGCTCGCCCCACTGCTTCAATGCAGCTCGAGTACCGCGGCGCTCTCTCGAACGTCGTCACGCTGCAAGTCGCCGCCGCGTCCCCGGCCCTCTTCACCGCTAACGCGAGCGGCTCCGGCCCCGGCGCGATCCTGAATCAGGACTACTCGCTCAACACCGCTGCCAACCCGGCCGACAAAGGCGCCACCATCCTGCTTTACGCCACCGGCGAAGGCATGACCACCCCCGCCAGTGAGGACGGCGTCATCACCGGCAGCGTTCTCGCTCGTCCCCGCCTTGCCGTCAGCGTCACGATCGGTGGCCAACAGGCCATCGTCGACTATGCGGGTGCCGCGCCCGGTCTCGTGGCTGGCGTCTTCCAGCTCAACGTCCGCGTCCCTGCCAACATCGCCTCCGGCGCCCAACCAGTCATCATCACCGTGGGCTCATTTTCCAGCCCTGCGGGCGTGACGGTTAACGTTCGTTAGCGATATCTTGTAAAGCATGTCGCAACTCACGCGGCGAGGGTTCCTCGCCGCGCCTTTCTTTATCCGCAACCTCATCTCGGCTCCTCCCAGCAGCAAAGTCCGCCTCGCCTCCTTCGGCGCCGGTGGCATGGCTTGGGCCACCCTCGATGGCATTGCCACTCACGCCAAAGTCGAACTCGTCGCCGTCGCTGATGTCGATACCCAGCGCACCAGCCGTGTTCGTCAGAAGTACGCCGCCGCCCAGCACTATCAGGACTGGCGCGAGATGCTCGCCAAACACCATAAAGACCTCGATGCCGTCTGCGTCGGCACCCCCGACCACATGCACGCCCCGCAGGCCATGGCCTCCATGCGCCATGGCCTCCATGTCTACTGCCAGAAGCCACTCACCTCGCACGTCGCCGAATCGCGCGCCCTCACCGAGTACGCCCGCAAGAAGAATCTGATCACCCAGATGGGCATCCAGATCCACTCTCATGCCGAGTACCGCATCGCCGTCCACGAGATTCAGGCCGGCACCATCGGCAAGGTCAAAGAAGTCCACGCCTGGAGCAGCAAAAAGTGGGGCGACTCCGCCCCCATCCCCCAGCAGACCGACCCCGTTCCCTCCAACCTCAATTGGGACGGCTGGATCGGCGTTGGCCGCCTCACGCCCTTCATCAAGGACTACTACCACCCCGGCAACTGGCGCAAACGCCTCGAGTTCGGCACCGGCACCTTCGGCGATATGGGATGCCACATCTACGACCCCGTCTTTGGCGCCCTCGGCGTCACCGGCCCCCTGAGTGTTCGCGCTGAAGGCCCCGCCCCCAACGCAAACAGTTGGGCCATCAACGCCATCGTCAAGTACGTTTTCCCCGGCACCCCTTTCACTGAGGGCAAGACGGTCGCCGTCACCTGGTACGACGGCGACGAGCGTCCGCCCCAGGCCATCCAGTCGCTGCTTGATGGCACGCCCATGCCCGATCAGGGCTCAATCTTCATCGGCACCAAGGGCGTTATGGTCCTGCCCCATGTCGGCTATCCGATCTTTTTGCCCAAGGCGAGCTTTGATGGCTACAAGCGGCCTGACATCAAGACCGAAGACCATTACCATCAATGGGTAGAGGCCATTCTCGGCAACGGTAAGCCCTCGGCCAACTTCGATTACTCGGGTCCGCTTAGCGAAACGGTGCTGCTCGGCAGCCTCGCCACCCGCTTCCCGAACACGACTCTCGAATGGGACAGCCGCAAGCTTCGCTTCCGCAATGAGAAGGGCGCTAACGCGTTCTTGCGTCGCAAGTATCGCGAAGGATGGAAGGTAAAAGGCATCGGCTAATCCGGATGAACCGGCTGTTTCCTCTGCTCCTGCTCTTGAGCTCTTGCTCGCCCAAGCCGGCGATGGTCACCATCGCCGGCCCGCTCGGCTTGCCGCCTCTTCAGGTCCCGGCCAAAGAGGAACCAGCGCTCGGCCGCAAGCTCTTCTTCGATAAGCGCCTCTCGCTTGATGGCACAATCTCCTGCGCCTCCTGCCACAACCCCGACACGGGCTTTGCCGACGCGCGCCGCTTCTCCCTCGGCGTAGGCAATAAGGCCGGCACGCGCAATGCCCCCACCATTCTCAACGCCGCCTATTGGACCAGCCAGTTCTGGGATGGCCGTGCGAAGTCGCTCGAAGAGCAGGCCGCCGGCCCCATCACCAACCCGATCGAGATGAACCACCAGCCCGCCCAGTTGCTCGCCCGCCTCAATGCCGACCCCGAGTACCGGCAGGCCTTTGGTGGCACGATCGACATGCCCAAAGTGCTCGCCGCCATTGCCGCCTATGAGCGCACCCTGCTCAGCGGCAACTCCCCGGCCGATCGCTACCTCTACGGCGGCGACAAGTCGGCCCTGAGCGACTCTGCCGTCCTCGGCCTCAAGGTCTTCGGCCGCCACTGCGTCACCTGCCACACCATTGGCGACAAGCACGGCCTGTTCACCGACCTCGAGTTCCACAACATCGGCATCGGCGTCAATGCTGAAGGCGAGCTCACCGACAAAGGCCGTGGCAATGGCGAGTTCCGCACGCCCACCCTGCGCAATGTCGCCCGCACCGCCCCCTACATGCACGACGGCAGCCTCAAGACGCTGCGCGAAGTGGTCGACTACTACGTCGGTGGTGGCAATTCCAACCCCCACCTCGACCCGCGCATCCAGCCCTTTGAGATCACCGCCGCCGAACGCGATGGCTTGATCGCCTTTCTCGAATCCCTCAACGGAGACCTCCCCAAGTGAAGCCTCTCCTCCTGCTGGCTGTTCTGCTGGCCGGCTGCAGCCAGAAGCCCTCGAATGTCATCGTCGACCCCGCCACCAT
>CAZBTA010000399.1:0-3518 GCA_964494515.1 uncultured Bryobacter sp. | reverse complement strand
GTGTGCTTCATGCCGCCGAGAGTGAAGTGGCCAAGGACGTCGGACTGGTTGATGACCGGACGACGATGGTGGTGGAAGTAGAGGGCGGTGCGGTTGACCTGGTTGAGGGCTGGAACGAAGGTGAGCGATTCGGCCGAGTAGTATTGGTCGTTGGTGTAGCGATAGAGGAAGCCGTTGCGGAACTCCCACTGCGGCGTGATGTTGATGTTGAGCAGGACGTGCGTCTGGCTATCGACAACGCGGCCGAAATCCTGATTGGTGTTGAAGCGGAAGTTGAGCGGAATGTTGGCGAGCGCGGTGACGCCGACGGGCATGCCGGCATCGGTGTCGAAGCGATCGCGATTGAAGGATTGGTGCAGCGTGACGCGGGCGCGATCACTGAACAGGTAGGTGAGGGAGGGGGAGAAGTTGAAACGACGCGCGCCGGCCGAACGCCAGCCGTCGCTGTTCTCAAAGCTCAGATCGGCGCGGTAGAGCAGGCGCTGCCAGTTGCCTACGGGCCCGGTGGCGCCGAGGCCAACCTGATTGGTGTTGAAGCGGCCGCCACGGTAGAACATGTCATAGGAGCGCACGGCGGCGGGCTTTTTGCGGATGATGTTGATGGCGCCGCTCAGGGCCTGACCACCGTAAAGGATCGAAGAGGGGCCCTTCAAGACGTCGACCTGCTCGACGTTGTTGAGCTGGGTGTTGACGCGGTTGCCTTCAAGGCGCATACCGTCGACAAGCTGGACGTCGGCGGTGTTGAAGCCGCGGATCGTGTAGTACTCATACATGCCATACCAGCGCTGGGCGGAGACGCCCGAGACGTTCTGGAGCGCGTTGACGAGGTCATTGGCGCCACGCTGCTCGAGCACCTGCGAGGAAACCGAATTGACCTGAATCGGGATCTCGATGTTGGGCACGTCCATGCGGGTGGCAGTGGTTTTGCCGGCGACGTCTTCGACGGTGACCGTTGTCGATACTTCGGCGAGGGTGAGCTTGAAGTCGATGTTGTCGAGCGAGGACTTGAACTGGATGACCTGCTGGAACTCGGCAAAGCCCGGCTTGAGGATGCGAAGGGTGTAGGTAGCCGGGGCGAGCTTGGCGAAGGCATAGCGGCCATCGGAAGAAGTCTGAACGTAAACCGGCTTGACGCCGGGGCGCGTGAGTGACACCGAGGCGGCGTCGACGGGCAGATTGTTGCCGTCGACTACCTTGCCCGACAGGGAGAGATCCTGGGCAAAGGCGCAGGCGGCAAGGGCAAGCGATAGCAAAAGACGTTGAAGCATAACCTTTTCAGGTTGGCAGGAAGCCGCGCTTTTCATGAGTAAAACCTCATGAGCGGCGAATTTGTGCCGGTGAGCGGACAGCTTGGCACTACCGGGATGGCCCGGATCTTGCGAAGCTGATGCTATGCAGAAAACCGGAATCGCCGTGCGCAAGTACATGATCCTGTTTCATCGCTGGCTGGGCGTTGTGTTCAGCCTGCTGTTCGCCATGTGGTTTTTGTCGGGAATCGTAATGATGTACTGGAGCTACCCGGAGGTAACCCAGGAACAACGATTTGAGAAAGCCGCGGTGGTGGATGCTTCTGGCGTGAAGGTGGATCTGGCAACGGCAGAGGCGTTGGCACAGGTGAAGAAGGTGGACCGGGTGCGTCTGACGATGCTGGACGGCCGGCCAGTGTACCGGTTTCACACCGGGCGGCTGCAGAAAGTGGTCTATGCCGATGAGCCGAAGTTGTTTGAAGGCTTAACCCAGGAGGCCGCATTGCGAGTGGCGAGCCAGTGGACCGGCAAGCCAGCCAGCGAAGCTCATTTTGATGGGGCAATGACGGAAGAAGACCAGTGGACACTGAACAAGGCGGTGCGCCCGTTGCGACCGTTCTTGCGGTTTAGCTGGCCGGATGGCCAAGAGGTCTATGTCTCGCAGGTGAGCGGCGAAGTGATGCAGCACACGACGACGGGTAGCCGAGTGGCGGCTTACTTCGGGGCGATTCCGCACTGGTTGTACTTCACGCCGTTGCGCAAGGAGACCGGCATCTGGCGGGGAGTGGTGATCGCATTGTCGTTTGTGGGGACGATCATGACGTTGCTTGGGATCGTGGTGGGTGTTTGGCTGTATTCGCCCAACCAGAAGTATCGTTATGCCGGCGCGCCGACGGGGATCCCCTATGCGGGGTGGAAGCGGTGGCACACGATTCTGGGGCTGGTGTTCGGTGTGGTGACGTTCACCTGGATCATGAGCGGGATGTTCAGCATGAACCCGTTCCAGTGGAGCCCGGAGTTTGGCGCGGATCCGGAGGCGCAAACCCGCCTTGCTGGCACGAAGTGGAACGGCAAGTTGTTTGAAGGCGAAACGCCGGGGGCGATGCTGGCGCGTACAGGTGTGGCGGGGGTGAAGGAGCTGGAACTTGGGGTTTCAGCCGGTCAGGGTGTTTATTTGCTGAAGCGGCGGCTGCATGATGCCTTGCGTGTGACGCCGGGCGGCCAGGTGGCCGAAGGTGTAAGCCTCGAGTGGGCGCGCGAGCGGATTAGCGCGGCGATGCCAGGTGCCAAACTGGTGGCGGCTCGACGCGTGGACCAGTATGAGAACTACTACATCAGCCGGGAAGGGAAGCTGCCCTTGCCCGCCTACTACTTTGAGTTTGATGATGCCGAGCGGACGATGCATTACGTCGACGCCAAGACAGGCAAGCTGGTCGAGAGCTTTGTGACGAAGTCCCGCTGGAACCGCTGGCTCTACCATGGGTTGCACTCATTTGATTTGCCGTGGCTCTATGCAAATCGCCCCAGCTGGGATGTAGCGGTGTTGCTACCCATGCTGGGGGGATGTGCTTTATGCGTGACCAGTGTCTGGATTGCGTGGGTGCGCCTGAAGCGCAAGGCCGCGCAAATGAAGCCGGTGCGGATTACCGCACAAACAGGCGAACCGTATTCGAGTCCTTCCCGTTAACCCGGATGCGCAGGCTGGAGGCCTGGCCGGAGGGGAATTGCGGCCCGACGCGGAACTGGATACTGGTGACGCCAACCAGAGTCGGATAGGCAATCACTCTCGTTGGCTGCACCACCTGGTCGTTGACGATGATTTCAACCGGGTCGAGCAGGGCAAACTCGGCTCCCATCGGAATGGCGAAGCCAGCCGGAGGGTTGTTGCGGTAGGGGCCAAGACCCGTGCCGAGCAATTGGATTACTTCGTTAGGCTGTGCCGGATTGGTGTTGGACACCTTGCTGTTATCGGGGCGGATCGCCACGGCCAGCGGCGCTGTGTCGGGAGACTCGGTACCCTCGACCGTGAAGATGCCAGGGCCATTGCGGACAATTTCAACGTCACCGCTGACGTCCTGCTGGCCGGTGCGGAAGACGGTGATCTTGTGGCGGCCAACGGGGATGTCGTAAGGCACCTGAGCGTTGATCTGATAACCGGAGGCGAAGCTCAACGGCAACAGACGATCACCAATGCGAACGGCGACTTCAGCCAGAGTCTGGGCCATGGGTGAAGCGGGGCCGACTTCTTCTTTGGGGGTGAGGTTTACGCCA
>CAZBTA010000398.1:0-3520 GCA_964494515.1 uncultured Bryobacter sp. | reverse complement strand
CAGCGGATCCGTGGTCACCGCCAGATTCCGTAACCAGACTTCGGCCATACACCACCTCTACTTCACAATCGCCGCCGGAAACTCCGCCGCCTTCGACCCCGCGGCATTCCGCTTATCGCTCTGCCCCAGCGTCCGATCGGCATTCAGCGGGATATACATCCCACCCGTCGTCTCAAGAATCCCAAACAGCTTACGATTCATCTCGAGCACCACCTGCTTGTGCTCCGGCGAATCAATCAGATTCTGCGTCTCGAGCGGATCCTTCTCAAGGTCATACAGCTCATCGAGATCCCACAATCCCTGATAGCGGATGTACTTGTACCGATCCCCCCGCAACGCATGCATCGTCGGCGTCTGCGGAAAGTTGCGCTCCCAGTAATACTCGTAGAGCAACCCATCACGCCACTCCGTCCTCTTGCCCTGCGCGAGGCCCAAAAAGCTCCGCCCCTGCATATTCGCCGGCGTATCCACACCCGCCGCCTCCAGCATCGTCGGCGCGATATCGATATTCGCGATTACCTCGTTCACCTTCTTGCCCCGGCCAAACAACTCCGGACACTGCACCAGCATCGGCACCCGCATCGACTCTTCATAAGCCGTCCGCTTGTCGATCAGCCCATGCTCACCAAACGCAAACCCGTTATCGCCCATATACACCACCAGCGTCGAATCCAGCTGATCGCGCGAGCGCAAGAATTCCATCACCCGCCCCACGCTATCGTCCACGCCACATAGCGTCTCGGCGTACATCTTGTAGTATTCAGCGATGTCCAGCTTCGAGTGATACGGATACTCAACACCATGCCACGAGTTCCGCTGGTTCTGCACCCACATCGGCACTTTCTGCTCCGGCCGCGCCGGCGCATACGTCTTCGGATACACAAACTCCGCGTTCTTGAACTTGCCCTTATGCCGCGCCGCCGGTTCAAACTCCGAGTGCGTCGCCTTGTGCGACAGGTACATGAAGTAAGGCCGCTTCGGATCCGTCTTCGACAACCAGTCGATCGCATAATCCGTCAGCTCATCGGTGATGTAGCCCTTCTGCGGCACCTTCTTGCCATCAATGTTCAACCCGTTCCGGCTCGGCTGATACGTCCCCTGCCCGCGAAAACTGATCCACCGGTCAAACCCCGGCTGCGGCTCATCCCCTTCGCCACCCATATGCCACTTGCCGATAAACGCCGTCTGATACCCCGCCTGCTTCTGCAGCAGTTGCGGAAAGAACGTCGTCCCCGCCGGGATCGGATTGTTGTTATCCACCACCCGGTGCTTGTGCGCATACTGCCCCGTCAGAATCGACGCCCGCGACGGCGAACACAGCGCCGTCGTCACAAACGCATTCGGCACATACACGCCGTTACGCGCCATCGCGTCCATATGCGGCGTCTCAAGAAAACTCTGCCCCTTCAGAAAACCCATCGCGTCATAGCGATGGTCGTCCGTCAGCATGAAGATAATGTTGCGCGGCCGCCGCGTGGTTTGCGCGGCGGCCAGCATCGAACTCGCGATAAAACTGCGTCTCGTCATTACAGCGGCAACAGCTCCTCACGCTGCGGGTCAAACTTGATCCGCCGCTTCTGCAGATAAGCCAGATTGCCCAGATGGCTCGCCTGTGCCGAGCGATGCCCGATCAGCACATCGCCATTCGGCAGCTTGCGCGAGCGCACGCAGTCGAGGAAGTTCGCCACGTGCTCGATCGTCTGATCCTTCTCGCTCTTCACCACCACCGGCTGCGCGTTGCGCTCATTCGGCCAGAACTCATACTTCGACCGGTCAATCCACAACCGGCCATTCGTCCCGCACATTTCCACCGCCGCGCCACGCACACCCGGCGCCAGCGTCGCCTCAAACGTCGCCGTCCATTCCTTCGGATACTCAAGCAGCACATGGATCGTATCCGGCGCCGTACGGCCATCCTTGTAGTGATACACCCCACCAGCCGCCACCGCCGAGATCGGATCATCCTGCTCCATGAACATGTGCACCACGTCGATCCAGTGCGTAAACAGATCCGTCACCTGCCCGCCGCCAAAGTCCAGATACGCGCGGAAGTTGAAGTACTGCTGCGGATCATAATCACGCCACTTCACCGGGCCGAGAAAACGCGCCCAGTCGAGGTTCGTCGGCTTCGACTGCAACACCGGCGGCGCCTTGCGCAGGTGATACCCATTGCCGTGCCACCACGTCCGCGCCAGCGTAATCTTGCCCAGCTTGCCGGTATCGAAGTATTCCTTCTTCGCCTGCAGATAATGGCTGCCCGAGCGCTGCTGCATGCCCACCTGGCAGATGCGATTGTTGACGCGCGCGGCCTTCACAATCATCGGCCCTTCTTCGATCGTCAGCGTCAGCGGCTTCTCGACATATACGTCCTTGCCCGCGTTCAGCGCGTCGATCGTGCATCCCGCATGCCAGTGGTCGGGTGTGGCGATCAGCACCGCGTCGATATCCTTCTGCTCAAGCAGCTTGCGGTGATCCGCATAGCCCTTCGCGCCCGGATACGTCGTCACGGCCTTGTCGAGCTTGTCGCCCCAGATTTCGGCCACGGCCGTTACGTTCACCTGCCCCGAGCCATGGAACGTCTTGCACACATACGTGCCGCGATCCCCGGCCCCGATCCAACCCAGATTGATCTTGTCATTCGCACCCATGATTCGCGAATACGATGCGGCTGTAAACGCGGCGGCGGCCTGGCCACCCAGACGTAGCATGTCTCTTCTTGAAGAACGCATGGGTGGATTCTACCACTTGCTAGCATGAACTTAGAACGGTAAGCAGTGAGTCACGATTCGGTCATTACAGTCATCGGCGCGGGCCTCGCCGGCAGCGAAGCCGCCTGGCAACTCGCCCGCCACGGCCACAAGGTCAAGCTCTACGAAATGCGCCCCGCCGCCTCCACGGCCGCCCATAAAACGGCCGACATGGCCGAGCTGGTTTGCAGCAATTCCCTCAAGAGCGAAAGCGAAAACACCGCCCCCTGGCTGCTCAAAGAAGAGCTCCGCCGCGGCTCGAGCCTCCTGCTCGAGGTCGCCCGCCAGACGCGCGTCCCCGCCGGCCATGCACTCACGGTCGATCGCGTCGAGTTCGCCCGCGAGGTCTCCCGCCGCATCGCTGATGTCCCCTCGATCGAGGTCATCCGCGAAGAGGTCACCACCATCCCCGCCACCGGCAAGGTGATCATCGCCTCCGGCCCGCTCACCTCCGACACCCTCGCCGCCGAGATCGCCCGCCTCACCGGCTCCGATCGCCTCTACTTCTACGACAGCATCAGCCCCATCGTCGACGCCGAATCCATCAACACCTCCATCGCCTTTGCCGCCTCGCGCTGGGGCAAGAGCCTCGATGGCACCGACGACTACCTCAACTGCCCCCTCAACAAAGAAGAATACGAGCGCTTCGTCGACGAGCTCCTCGCCGGCGACAGCGTCCCCTTCCACATCGCCGAGGACAACCCCAACACCCCCTTCTTCGAGGCCTGCCTGCCCATCGAAGAACTCGCCCGCCGCGGTCGCGACACCCTGCG
>CAZBTA010000397.1:0-3534 GCA_964494515.1 uncultured Bryobacter sp. | reverse complement strand
ATCCGCCAGGATGCGAATGATCCGCCAGTTCCAACTGAAAGTCCCCAGACGGGACGTCTTTGAATTCGAAGTGAAGATGTGGGGGCTTGACAGTGGTTGTGTCGAGGATCGGCCCCAGTGTTCCGTTTGCGGATACCTGACGCAGGTGGAAGGGCAATCTGACCTTCGCGATCTGGCCGATGTCTATCAGGTGACCAGAGAGTGAGTATCCCGCGACCATGCGTACTTTGATTTCGACCGCATTCAGGCTGGTGCCGGGCGAGAGCGATATTGGGGTGGCAGCCGCGATGTCGTGAGTCCCAGGATAAAAGCCGGGCTCAAGAATGGCGCCAGAACCAGAAGATGCGTTCGACGGAGATGCGAGTGGGTTCGGATGATTGTCTGGCTTGCTGATGTGAAGGAAATACGTACCCGCAGAGAGCCCTTCCAACTTGTAGCCACTATCGAAACCTGTCTGTGCTGAAGCTTTGGGGATATAGACCGGTTGGCCAGCTACAAACTCTTGCCTGAAGGCTTGAATCTGTAATTTGCTGCTTTTGAAACCGGGGGGCAATGAGACCCAGCCGGTAATGGAGGAATGCGGATCCATCTCAATGACGGCGCCAGAGTACTCCCGCTTGCGCTCATCGATTGAGAATCCGCTTCGACTCGATTGTGGAGTTAACGACCATACCCACTTCGACGCGAATCCTTTACAGGAGACGGCCAGAAAGTAGGTGCCCTTGGGGATATCGAGCAGCGTAAACGCGCCTTCGTCGTCAGACCTTGTCGGCAATACGGATGAAGTAGATCCCATCTGAAGGGGTCTCACTTCGCAACCTGATAGCGGCGCCTTGGTGGTAGAGCTCATTATCTTGCCGCTGATGCTGCCTATGTTCTCCACCTGGCCGGAAAGATAAATGCAGCCGACCAAGGTATAGACAAGCAGAAGTGCAGTGAACTTACGTTTCATCTTGAGGGGAAGCCTCTCCAACAGTGACCGCAATTGTCAGACGAAGCGGCCGTATAGAAACAGCTCCACTGCCTTCTACAACTGCGGCGTCTTGGTGTTGGACACATAAGTACAAAAGCCAGCTTGGGCTGCCAAATGAGTCAATACCGTGATCCTACAATATCGGCAAGTGACTCACCAATGCGCTCTTTTGCGTCAAGGGGAGTTGGTGTTTGAATGCAGTGGCTGGCCGCTGGGCAGTTTGGCGAGCTAGCTTATGGAATTCAGATAGTCGCTGACGGCGGGGTGGCCGAAGTAGGAGGCGGCGCTGGCGGCGGTGGCGTTGTAGAGGTGGTCGCGGAGAGTTGGGTCGGCGCCGTGGGTGATGAGGTGCTGGACCATGGGGAGGTGACCGTATTGCGAGGCCATGATGAGGGCGGTGATGCCCTGTCCATGAGTGGCGCCGCCGAAGGTGGCCGCGAGGTTGATGTCAGCGCCGTTGTCGATTAGCCAGGTGGCGGCGGCGATGTGGTTGCCGACGGCTGCCCAGATGAGGGGAGTGCCGCGGTAGGGGTCGGCGTTGGGGTTGGCGCCCGCTGCGAGGAGATGGGGCATGGCGGCCGTGTTGCCGCTGCGGGCGGCCCAGACGAGAGCTTCGTCGAGGACCTGCTGGGGATCTGTGGAGGGCTGCCAGTCGGGGAAGCCGCTGTGGGGGCGATAGAAGCCGCGGGCCGCTGCCGCGGCGCTGTTGAGGGGCAGCAGTGTGTCCAGTAAGTCGAGGTGGCCGAGGCCCGCGGCTACGCGGAGATTGGCGGGGGCGAGAGAGTGTTGGGCGAGGAGCGAGGCGGCCTCGCGATGGCCCCAGAATAGGGCGATGATGAGGGGCGTGCCGCCGGAGCCGTGGGCTTCGGCTTCGGGATCGGCGCCGTGGGCGAGCAGGACAGAGGCGAGGTCGTGCTGGTTGCTGTAGGCGGCCTGATGGAGCGGTGTCCAGCCGCGATCGTTGGCGGCGTTGGGATCGGCGCCGGCGTCGAGCAGGGTCTGGATCAGGGTTTGGGCGTGGGGGCGTTCGAATTTGGCGGCGAGGGAGACGGCGAGATTGAGCAGAGTGTTGCCGTTGGTGCCGCGGGCGAGGGGCAGATGGTGGTGGCGCGTGAGGAGTTGGGCAAGTGTGGCGGGAGAGGGAGCGGAGAGGGACTGGAAGGCGAGGAGGAAGGGTTCGGCGGCGGTGGGGGGCTGGGCAGCGAGAGCGGCGAGGCGCTGGGTGAGGTCGTGCCAGGTGGCGAAGCCGTGCTGGCGGGCGTAGACGAGTTGGGCGTCGGTGGGAGTGAAAGGGGCGGCGAGGATGGCTTCGTCGGTGGCGGCGGTGAAGGCGGGGTGCCATTCGCGGATCTGCTCGAGAGCGGCGGGGCCGGCGGAATGGCGCGTGAGCATGAGGCCGTGGACGCGATCGAGAAGCCAGCGGAGATCGGTGGTGAAGAGGTGGGCGTGATGCGGGTGGGTGGCGTTGGTGGCGTAGGCCTTGAGGCGGGTCCAACTGGGGAAGCCTTGCTCGCGCGCGGTGACGTAGAGCGCGTCGTGGAGGGAGAACTGTTGGGCGATGGTGGCTGGTGACTGGTTTGCCCAGCGGGGTTGGTGGGTCTGGATGGTGGAGAGGGCGTGCGCGTCGGCGGAGCGGACGGCAAGGAGCAAGGCGCGGGCGCGCTTCTTTTGCTGGTCGAGGTTCATGGGTGTCTCCTGCTGGGCCTGGTCCGCTATGACAGGCGAATGTAGGAGGAACCGGATGGGCGCAGCCCTGACCGCGGACGGGGTGCGCTCCGGGGGCGCACATAGGGGGAGGTTAGCAGGTTTTGGGGACGGCCTGGTAGTAGCTGATGAGGCAGTCCGTGGGGCCATCGATAATGCGGGCCATGACGCGGGCTGGAGGGGAGAGTTGGATGGAATTGGGGAGGGTGAGCGTGTAAGCTCCGGCGAAGGGACCTTCGGTGGGGATGGACCATTCACCACCATGCTGGCGACGGATCGTTTCGCCGAGATAAGCGCCCCAGATTTTGGCGTGTTGTTCAAGTTGATTCGCGGGAGGAACGTCGCCCGCGGCATAGGCGTCGTGGAACTTACCGACGATTTGATCGAGGGCGGTGATGCTGGGGGCGGTGAAGTCGAGGGTGGTGGCAAAGTGGGAACGTGCTGCGTCGACCGCGTCTTTTGAATAAGCAGACATGACGTGATTGACCGTAATTGAGTTGCGGAAGAACCAGAAGCCGATGACCAGAGTTGCGAGGATACCGATGGTGATCCATAGAGCGGTGGGCATGTGGGTTAGTGTACTCTTTACTGACATGACGCAGGATGATTTGCGAGAGTTTGTGCGAGAGGCGCGGGCGAAGGGGTTGGACGATGTATTGATTGTGGGGTTGCTCAAGAGCAAGGGGTGGTCGGAGAAGTTAGTTTATGAGGCGCTTGGCGCCATTTACGAGGCACAGGTGGGAAGGGCGATTCCCAATGCTCCACGAAAGATCGAGGCGGCGCGGGAGACTTTCCTGTACCTGTTGGGATTTGTGGCGATGGGAGCCTGGGTGTTGGGAATTGGCAATCTGCTGGTG
>CAZBTA010000396.1:0-3555 GCA_964494515.1 uncultured Bryobacter sp. | reverse complement strand
GGGGGATCCGCGGCAATTGATCGAGCTGGGCGGCGAGGCGACGGGGTTGACGGAAGTGAAGTGGATGGGGCCGGAGAAGACGGATGAGTTGTTTGTGATGGTGAATGATGGCGTGCCGGCGGAGAGGCGGGCGGCGAGTCTGGCGGCGTTGGGCAACCGGGTGAAGCTGGTGAAGCTGCCGGGGGTGGGCACGAATGGAGCACGGCTGAGCGGGAACTGGATTGATCACACGCGGGCGTGGCTGGTGGGGAAGAACCTCGCGAGCATCAGGGCGAATGAGTTGTTGATCGAGGTGAGGAACGAGCTGGACAAGTATCAGAAGGTGTATGTGCATGCGTGGGGGTGGGGCGGGATCACGGCGCTGTATGCGGCGCATGCGGAGCCGCGGATAGCGAAGGTGTGGATCGAGCGGACGCCGTGGTCGATGGGGATGGCGATGGAGAAGCCGCTGCATAAGGGGCTGCATGAGGCGATCGTGCCGGGGATTGCGCTGGTGGGGGATTTTCAGGACTTCATCGATAACCGGTTCTTTGTGGTGGATGCGCATGACTGGAATGAGAACCGGATTGAGAGGGAAATGCCGGGGGTGTATCGGAGGCCGTTTGAGCAGCCGGATGGGGAGTTGGTGGAGGTGTTTCGGCGGAGGTAGGGGATTAGCGAAACGGCAGTTTGGGAAGTGGGGGTAACAGCGTTCTTAATGAGCTGTATGTGCTGGCGAACGTTTGGCCATTGTTGATTGGAGAGGACCAGGATGGCGATGCGACGCAGCTTGAGGTTCTGCTGGTAGCGGATGTTGCGATCGGTGCTGATGATGAGATCGAAACCGGCGCGCTCGGCCTGTTTGATCAGCTCACCGTTGGTTAGTTTGGCCCAACCCATTTGATTGGCGCGAGTCGCCGCGTGACCGGTGAGGTAGCGGGCAACCGCTTTGGGCACGCCATGATCGAGGAGGATCGTCACTAGGTAAGCACGGGATCAGTTGAGAGGCTTTCCGCAGCAAAGTGCAGCAGAGCCTGGATGCGGACGAGTTCGATGTCGAATTCTTCGGCGATCTCGGCGGGGGTCATGCCGGCTTCGAGGTTGAGAAAGATGGTTTGAACCGGGAGGCGGGTGTCGCGGAAGACCCAAGCACCGGAGAGGCGATCAGGGACGCTCTCGACGTCAGGGTATTGGGACCAGTCGAGGACAGCCATGTGGGGGGGCCTTTCGAAGTGGGGCGGCGGTGCCGTGGCAGGCCGCCCCGGGGATGCTACTGCTTGTTGAGGAGGATCTTGACGGTGAGGTCGCCCTGCGGGGTGTTGACGAGGTTGGTGCAGGTGAGCGACTTGCCGTCTTCAGCGAGGACCCAGGTTTCTTTCTGGTTGATCGTCATGCCGTTGAAGTCGAGCTTGGTGGAGACGACGAGCTTGGCGCCTTCCCACACGGCGGAGACCTTGGCGTCACGACCGCGGATCTGAATCGTGGATTCCTTGCCGTCGGTGGTGATCTTGTAATCGGTGGTGCTCTCACGGCCGTTGGCGCTCTGGATGGACTTGAGCTTGAGCTCGTTGTCGGCTTGCTCGATCTGACGCTCGAGCTTTTCCGGCGGGGGCATCATGCCGAAGTCGCTCTTGGCGAGGTCGGCGACCCAGCGGCCGGAGAGGTTGGGTTTGTCGGCGCCGATCAGGAGAGCGGCGGGAAGGCAAAGAAGAACAAGTCTGCGTAGCATACCTACACTGTAGGGCATTTCGTAAGATTGGGGTGTGAGACTGCCGCTGTTACTAGTGATGGGGGCCATGCTGCTCGGGGCTGAGAGCTGGCAGAAGATCAATGCGGGCCCGTTTGAAATCTACTCGACGGGCGATATGAAGGCCGCCAAGGCGATGCTGGGGACGCTGGAACAATTGCGGGGACAAGTGGGCGACCTGACGGGATTGAACGAGCCGAAGCCGTTGTGGCCGATTCGCATCGTGGTGAACAAGGGGCAGAAGGCGACGCCGCTGGTGCTGACGACGACGGCTTACACGATGGCGCTAGGGGAGGCGACGCTGGGGCGGGCGGAGAAGCGAGCGATTGTGAAGGTATTGCTGAACACGAACGCGGGGCCGCTCGAGATGGGGCTTGAAGAGGGGTTGGTGGGGGTGTTGAGCAGCCTTGAGGCCGAGCGCTCGCGGGTGTACATCGGGGCGCCGCCGCCGGTGGGGCAGCAGACGGAGGACTGGGTGTTGATGGAGTATCTGGTGACGAATGAGATTTACCGGGGGCGGATCCGGGTGTTCCTGGGGAATCTGATGAAGGGGACGGACAAGCCGACGGCGTTGCGGAATGCGTTTGAGAAGGACGAGAAGGCGTTGCGGGAAGAGGCAGCGGCGGCGCGGAAGACGTTTGGCGAGGTGAACTATCCGGCGCGGCCGATCCTGCCGGAGCGGGATTATCGGGCGCGGGATATCGAGCAGGCGGCGGGAAGGCTGCAACTGGCGATTGCGCAGTTGAGCGATGGAGCGCAGAGGGAGAATGCGCGGCGGGTGTGTTCCGCACAATCGGCGGCTGACCCTGAGGCGCAGGCGTGTGTGGCGGTGGCGTATGAGCTGGACAAGAAGATGGATCTGGCGGCGATGGAGGCCGAGAAGGCGTTGGGGCTGCACCGGATGTTGTATCTGGCGGCGGTGGGGCAAGGGGACCGGCTGAAGCATCAGCAGCATCTGTTTACGCTGTTGCAGTTGAAGCCGGTGTATCCGGAGGCGGCACTGGCGTTTGCCTCCAAGGAGAATGACCCGGCGAAGGCTTACAAGGCGCTGAAGGACGCGGCGGGGGCGGCACTGCGCGATGCGGCGTACCAGGCGGCGCTGGCGCAATGGGCACAGCGGGCGGGCCTGTATGTGGAGGAGGCGAAGGCGTGGGCGGCGGCGGAGCGGGCGGCGGTGGACCCCGAGCGGAAGGAGCAACTGAGGCAGGCGCGGCTGGGCGCGCAAGACCGCCGTTATGAAGCCGAGGCGCAGGCGCGGCGCGAGGCCGAAGAGGCGCGATTGCGCGATATCGAGCGCGTGAAACAGGAGAGCATGAGGAGGATCCGCGAGGCGGAGGCGAAGGCGCGGGGGCAGATGAAGCCGCTGGAGCCGGGAGAAAAAGTGGAGAAGTGGTGGGATGGAGATCAGCCGGAACGCTATGCGACGGGGCTGCTGGCGAGGGTGGACTGTTTGGGTGGAGGGAAGGCAAAGTTTGCGATCCGTGAGTCAATGGGGGCGTTATCCGTTTATGATGTGGATAATCCATCGAAGCTGGTGTTGAGCGGGGCGGGCGCGGAGACATTCCAGTTCAGCTGTGGCGTGCAGAAGCAGCCACGCAAGGTGAAAGTCGGCATCAAGGACAAACGCATTCTAACTATGGAATTAGTGCAGTAACATGAACGAGCGCAATCGCTGGTGGGTGGTAGGAGTGTTTTACCTGTCATCTTGTGTGAACTATCTGGATCGACAGATACTCGCGTTTGTTTCGCCGGAGTTTAATAAAGAGTTTGGGTTGAATCTGGAGCAGTATGGACAGGTGACGGCGGCATTCTCGCTGATGTACCTGATC
>CAZBTA010000395.1:0-3589 GCA_964494515.1 uncultured Bryobacter sp. | reverse complement strand
TGGCCGAACTCGAGGGCGCCGAGGTCGGGGGCTTTGCCGGTGGGATTGTCGTTGATGTTAGGCAGCGGTGTGCCAGCATCGATCGCCTTGGAGTTAGCGCGGAGGCGGAAGTTGAGATCCATGGCGTGATAGACGTGGTGGCGGCGGGCGGGGTCGGGCGGAGTGAGGTTATCAAAAATGTCGTAGTCGAGCTCGAGGCCGTGGGACTCGATGCCGGTGGCGCGGGTGAGGTCGGCAAGGGTGGAGAAAGCCTTGCGGTCTTCGCCGGGGCCTTTGAAAGAATACTGATCCTTGATGTTACGGTTGGGGCGGAAGCCGTTGTAATCGGAACTGTAGTTGGGAGTGGCGTTGGCCCAGGTCATGATGCCGCGAGTGGGGACATCACGGCCAAGGAAGAGGTTGTTGCGGAAGTGGGCATTTGAGATGGGTTCGGCGGCGGATTGTTCACCGATGAGCGTGTTGTGATACACGATGACGCCGGCGGGGGCGGCGTTGAACTTGAGCGGGCTGCCGAGGGGGACCTGATAGGCGATGTTACGGATGAAATAGACGGGGCCGCCGAAGACGGGTTGGGCGCTGTAACCGTTGTGCGAGGCGTTGACGCCGCGATTGTTGTAGACGCGGATGTTATGGGTGCCGCCGTCGGACTCGATGAAGTCGTCGTTCGACAGGTGGATGTCGTTGTTGTAGATGTCGATGGAAGAGGCGCGGAGTTCGGGGTCGTCCGAGGGTGGGCCGTAAGTGGAGATGCAGATGCCGTCGTGGAAGTACGCGATGGCGTTGTGAGCAATGATATGGCCGGGGCCGTAGACCTTGATCGCGAAGAAGCTGACGACCTGATGCGAGGGGTAGATGCCGGCGGTACGCTGGCCGGCCTGATTCCAGCCGATGAGGCGCATCTGATCTTCGCGGCCAAGGAAGAGATTGTCGGTGATGACGAAGTCGCGTGAGGCGGCGTTCTCCGTCCAGATGCCGGCGCCGATGTGTTCGAAGCGGCAATTGCGCACGGTCAGGGCCTTGGCGCCGAGGACTTCTTTTTCGCCAGCGAAGAAGACGACGTCGGTGTTGCGAAATGTAAGGCCGTCGAAGATATGGTGTTCGCTGGCCATGACCTCAAAGAGGCGATGGTTGCCCGCGCCGTCGAAGATAGCTTCGCCATCACCGGCGCCTTTGATGGTGATCGGTTTGTCTGCAGTGCCCTTGAGGGAGAGCGACCAAGTGCCGGTGAAAGGGGCGCTGAGAGGGTCAACGTAGTTGAGGCGCTCGGGGCGATAGAGGCCGGCGTGGACGAGGATGGTATCGCCGGGCTGGGCTTTCTTCATGCGGACAGCGGTCCAGTCGCCGCGACCTTCGCCGTAGTAGGCGGCCTTGAGGCCAATGAAACTGGGCTCGAGCTTGGTGCCTTCGTGGTCGGCGGGATAGACGTGGAGGGTGCGGCCGCCGGAGTAGGGTTGGGGCTCGGTGCGAGTCTTGACGGTGACGCGCTGGGAGGGGGTGCCGGAGACGCCGTCGGGGTCCTTCATGGTGAGTTCGACCTCGTAGGTGCTACCGGGGGTGAGGTTGAAGATGCTACCAGCGAAGCCGGGCGGCGCGGTGTAAGACATGTTTTCGCGATCGCGGAAGGAGCGCTCGCCGCCGAGGCGGAGGAGAGGGAGCGCGGGACGCCATGTGGGTTGGCCTTGGGGGCGATAGCGGACCTCGACGCTGGAGTTGCGGTTGGTATCGCCATCGATGAGCCACTCGAAGCCTAGGTTGTGGAAGGTGGGGTGTTCGATGTGGAAGCGGCCGGGCGTGACGGCGGTTTGGGCGTGGAGGGCGAGGGAAGCGACGAAGAACAGGGCGGCGCGCATGCGGTGATCTTATACCGGAACGCGCCGCCCTCTCAGGATTGGATCGATCTAGCCAAGCAGCGAAGCGAGGCGGGAGCCGGGGACGATGATCGTCTCGTTGCGCTCGGGGCCGACGGAGACGCAGCCGACTTCGACGCCGGTGGTCGTCTCGAGGAACTTCAGATAGTCGGTGGCGCGGGCCGGGAGCTTGTCGAGAGCGGTGATGCCCTTGGTGGCGGTGTTCCAGCCGGGCAGCACTTCGTAGACGGGCTTGATGTTCGAGATGCCGGCGTTGGTGGCGGGCATGTCTTCGACACGCTTGCCGTCGACCTCATAACCCACGCAGACGGGGATCTCGGTGAGGTCGTCGAGCACGTCGAGCTTGGTGATGATCATCGAATCGAAGCCGTTGATCGTGGCCGTGTAGCGGAGCAGCGGCACGTCGAACCAACCACAGCGACGCGGGCGACCGGTGACCGAGCCAAACTCGTTGCCAGCCTTGCGGATCTGATCGCCGACAGCGCCATCGATTTCGCTCGGGAAGGGGCCGGCGCCGACGCGCGTGATGTAAGCCTTGGAGACGCCGATGATGCCGTTGATGCGGGTGGGCGGGACGCCCGAGCCGGAACAGGCGCCACCGGCGCTGGCGTTGGAGCTGGTGACGAAGGGGTAGGTGCCGTGGTCGATGTCGAGCATCGTGCCCTGGGCGCCCTCAAAGAGAACCTTCTTGCCAGCGATGATGGCCTGGTTGATGTAGGTGGCCGTGTCGGTGACGAGGGGGCGGATCTTCTCGGCGTACTGCTTGTACTGGGCGAGGATCTCTTCGGCCTTGAGCTCTTCGGCGACGCCAAAGGCGCTGGCGAGCGTGTGCTTGTCTTCGCACAGGATCTGGTAGGCAGCGCTGAAATCGCTGAGCAGGTCGGCAACGCGGATGCCACGGCGGCCGATTTTGTCCTCATAGCAGGGACCAATGCCGCGCGAGGTGGTGCCGATGGCGACGCGGTCCTTGCGGGCTTCGCTCAGCTTTTCGACCATGCGGTGGAAGGGGAAAATGATGTGGGCGCGGCTCGAAATGAGCAACTGCGAGCGGACATCGATGCCGGCGGATTCGAGGGCGTCGATTTCCTGCATGAGGGCGGCGGGGTCGATGACGACGCCGTTGCCGATGACGGCCTTCACGCCCGGGCGCAGAATGCCACTCGGGATCAGCTTGAGAACGAACTTCTTTTCGCCGATGTAAACGGTATGCCCCGCGTTGTGGCCGCCCTGATAGCGGACGACGAGGTCGAAGCGTTCACTGAAGAGATCGACGATTTTTCCCTTGCCTTCATCGCCCCACTGGGCGCCGAGCACGATTAGATTTGCCATTGAGAACTGTCCAAATCCCTGATTGTATCGCGTACACTGAAGGTTTACCCACTTCTCATGAAGTTACACGAGCTTTTCGTCGCTCTGGGCGAAGAATCTTTTCGCGCCCAGCTTCGCGGCATATCGATTGGAACCCTCCGCACGTATCAGATCTATGAGCGTGTGAAGCTGCGTTGCCACCTGCAGAAGTTGAACACGGAGAACCTGCGGGCGGCCGCCGGCAGGCTGTGGGAAAGGCTGAAGAACGGCGAAGACGACCTGGCGCTCGAGTTATCGCAGGCGATTCTGGTGTCGCAGATGAAGATGATCATCGCGGTGCTGAATTTCTTTGAGATTCCGCACGAGGATGGATTCTTCGCCAAGGACACGGACCCGAAGAACTTCCTGCCGGA
>CAZBTA010000394.1:0-3610 GCA_964494515.1 uncultured Bryobacter sp. | reverse complement strand
GTGTGCTTCGGGGATGGTGCAGTCGAGGTATGTGGTTGTGGCTCGCGACCAGGGTTAGGCTTCCCTATTGGTTTGTATTTCTGGCCAGAGGTGCCTGTTGGCGAAGGCCCGGCCAGAGCCTGACTTCAGATACCTTTCGAAGGCCAGGGCTTGTTTGGAGGATTCGAAGCCAAGATAGGTGACCAGGTTCCAGGGTTTGTGTTGGGCTGTGTGGGGGACGCCGCCTTCGTTGTGCTTTTTTAGGCGGTTTTTGAGGTTTGTGGTGTAGCCGGTGTAGCGTTCGTCGGGGTTGTTTTTGCTTTGGAGGAGGTAGACGTAGAACATGGGGGACTTCTGCTTCCTTTTTAGTTTGTTTTTTGGGCCCTCCTTCGCCCCTTCGGGGCTACGGCGGGCACCCTTCGCCGGAGGCGAAGGGTGGTGGAGGCGGTGGGAGTCGAACCCACGTCCGAAACGGCAATCCCACTAAAGACTACGTGTGTATCTGCTTCGTTATTTGTTCGGGCCAGACCCTTATGAAGCAGCAAAAAAGGCCCGGACCTAGTCCGATTGATCTCGACCGCAGGCTACGAACAGAAGCCCTTGGCCTATTCCGTGAAATGACGCCCTTGAGTGAACCCACGAACAAATCCACCCGGGCGGCTACTTAATAATTAAGCAGCGTAAGCAAATTGCGTGTTGGCAATTGTGTTTTTCCAGTCGTTTCACGAGAGCCTGGAGCTCGACACGCCTCTAATGGAACCATCCATCCCGTCGAATCCGTTACGCCCCCTCCTTTCAAAAGGAAACTACGTCTGAACACCAGTATAGCAACCAGGCATGTGATCATTGACCAAACCAACCGCCTGCATGTAGGCGTAAACGATCGTCGAGCCGACGAACTTGAAGCCGCGCTTTTTCAAGTCTTTGGAGATGCGGTCCGATAGCGGCGTGGTGGCCGGAATGGGGGCGTGCGAGGCGGGGTCGCGGACTATGGGCTTGCCTTCCACCCAAGACCAAATGTAGGCGTCGAAGGAGCCAAACTCCTTCTGTACAGCGAGAAAGGCGTGGGCGTTGGAGACGACAGATTCGATCTTGCCGCGGTGGCGGATGATGCCCTCGTCGAGCACGAGGCGATCGATGCGGGCCGTGTCAAAGCGGGAGACTTTGCGGGGGTCGAAGCCCGAGAATGCCTTGCGGTAGCCGGCGCGACGCTTGAGGATGGTGGCCCAACTGAGACCGGCCTGAGCGCCTTCGAGCGTGATGAATTCGAAGTGGACAAGATCGTCGTGGACCGGGACGCCCCATTCGGTGTCGTGATAGTGACGCATTTCGTCGGATGAGTCGGCCCAGGTGCAACGGTTTGCCATAATTGGTAGTTTATGACTCCTGTTCGTATCGGGATTGTGGGAACCGGCAATGTAGGTTCCGGGACGCTTGAGATTTTGGCGAAGAACGCGGCTGAACTTGAGCAGAAGACGGGGTTTCCGCTGGTGGTGACGGCGGTGGCAAGCCCAAACATTTTCAAGAAAAATGTTTCGTTTGTGCCGGAGGGGGCGCTGAAGAGCGACCGGTGGCAGGATGTGGTGCATTCGCCTGAAGTGGACGTGGTGTGTGAGCTGGTGGGGGGCACAACGACGGCGCTGGAGCTGATCGAGGCGGCGCTGGTGGCGGGCAAGCCGGTGGTAACGGCAAACAAGGAACTGATGGCGCTGAAGGGCAAGGAATTGCTCGAGATGGCGACGCAGAACGGCACGACAATCCATATGGAGGCGAGCGTGGCGGGGGGTATCCCAATCCATGCCGTGCTGCGGGAGGGGATCTCGGCGGACTCGATTCAGGCGTTTTTCGGCATTCTGAACGGGACCTCGAATTACATCCTGACGGAGATTGAATCGAAGGGGAGCGCGTTTGAGGACGTGCTGGCGGAGGCGCAGCGGCTGGGCTATGCCGAGGCGGACCCGACGGCGGATGTGGAAGGGTATGACGCGCGCTCGAAGCTGGCGCTGCTGGCGCAGTTGGCGTTTGGCGAATCGATCAACCCGAAGGCGATTTACTGCGAGGGGATTCGAAGGATTACACCGTTCGACTTCCAGTATGCGCACACGCTGGGGCATACGATCCGGCTGATCTGCGCGGCGCGGCGGACGGGGACGGGGCTGGCACTCTCGGTGAGGCCGACGCTGATACCGAAGTCGACGATCATGGCGTCGGTGACGGGGGCGTATAACGCGGTGTGGGTGCGCGGGGCGGCGGGACAGGATACGTTCTATTACGGGCGGGGCGCGGGGCCGTTGCCGACGGGGGTGGCAGTGGTGTCGGATGTGATGCGGGCGGCGCGGGACCTGAAAAGCGGGGCGCAGGGACGCGTGTCGCCGTTCAGCTTCCGGTCGTTGTGTGATGCGAAGCTGGCGCCGATTGAAGAGTTTACGAGCGGGTATTACTTGCGCTTCCGGGTGAAGGATGCGACGGGGATCATCGCGACGCTGGGGAAGATCCTGGCGGATAACGGGATCTCGATTGACGCGGTGTTGCAGTTGCCGTCGGATGACAAGGCGAATCTGCCGTTTGTGATTACGGTGGAGCCGGCGCGGGAGGCGGCGGTGAGGCGGGCGCTGATGGCGATGAAGACGCTGGATTTTCTGGTGGAGGAACCGCTGGCGTTGCCGCTTGAAAAAGGAGTGTAAATGCTGCTGCCTTATGTGGTGTTGCTGGCCGTGGCGCCTGCCCCATTGCCGCCGGAGGTGGTGAGGGGGTTTGACCACTTCTACAACCTCGAGTATGCCGAGGCGAAGACGATCTTTGAGCAGGCGCGCGAGTTGTATCCGGGCGATCCGCAAGTGGACAACCATGTGGCGCAGGCGGTGCTGTACCGGGCGATGCTGAAGGCGGGGGCGCTCGAGTCGGAGCTGGTATCGGGGGCGAATGCGTTTCTGCGGCGGGAGAATATGAAGCCGACAGCCGAGGAGCAGCAGACGTTTGACCGGGCGATCGCGGCGGCGATGGAGAAGGCGAAGGCGCGAGTGGACGCCTGGCCCGGGGATGCGGCGGCGCAGTACTCGCTGGCGGTGACTTATGGGTTGCGGGCGAATTACAACTTTCTGGTGAAAAAGGCGTGGCGGGACGCGCTGAGCGACTTTACGGATGCGCGCAAGCGGGCGGAGCTGGCGCTGAAGGCGGACAAGGACTACATTGATGCCGAGCTGGTGCTGGGGCTGAACCAGTATGTGGTGGGGAATCTGCCGTGGACTTACAAGTTACTGGGGTTTCTGGCGGGTTTTCGGGGGGACAAGGCCGTGGGCATCTCGATGGTGGAGCATGTGGCGACCAAGGGGATGAATAACAAGCAGGACGCGCAGATTCTGCTGGCGGCGATTTACCGGCGGGAGCGCGCGGCGCGGAAGGCGGTGCCGTTGCTTGAGGGGTTGATTCGCGCGTATCCGAAGAACTACCTGTTCCGGATGGAGCTGGCGCAGATGTTTGGCGATTTGGGGGAGAGGGCGAAGGCGATTGAGGTGATTGACCAGGTGGCCGCGATGCAGGAGAAGCGCGAGATGGGATATGAGCGGGTGCAGCGGGAGAAAGTGGCGTATTTCAAGGGGAATTTGCTGTTCTGGTTTGACGATTATGAGCG
>CAZBTA010000393.1:1529-3618 GCA_964494515.1 uncultured Bryobacter sp. | reverse complement strand
GTCGAGCTCCCAATCCTGTGGTTGTGGAATGAGGCCGGACCAGAAGATGGAGCGGCCGCCGAACACCATTTGGGGCTTTTCGCCGATGAAGCTTTGTGCCGCCGCGGACTGCCGGAAATTGTCGACGCCGAAGTGCCTGGCAATGGAGGAGTTGGGAAAGTGGCTGAGGTTATAGACGTGAGTAGGGTAGACGAAGGAGCCAGCGTCGAGAACCAGAATGCGCTTGTTGGGATTGCGGTCGGCGAGCTCGTCGGCCACGGTGCCGCCGCCAATGCCGGAGCCGATAACGATGTAATCGAAATCTGAATTCGGGCCTTCGTAGTCGCGGATGAGGCGGGTGTGTGCCTGGGTGTTTTCGGAAACGAGATTTACATAGTTGTTCTGAAACGGCATTGTAATGGTGCTCCCCGCTGCGAGTTATAGTGCGGTGAGTCTAGCGCACTGACGGAAGAGTTGGAAGGGCGTGCTTAGCTTCAGCAGATGTTAGTGATCGAGAAAGCGGGCGAAGTTGGCATTGGCGAGGCGTGAAGTGGCGTAGGCGACGACGCTGGTTTCGCGGTCGGGGCGGAGCATGCCGAGTAGGTGGTGGGCCGTTGAGAACTGCTGTTGGGCCTGGAAGCGGAGTTGGGCGGAGGGTTCAGTACGGGATTGGAATATCAGCTTTGAGCGTTCGAGCCAATCGTTGAGCCAGGGTTCGAAGGAGTTGCTGGATTGGTTATCCGCGAGGAATGCTGTGAGCGTGGCATGTTCGCCTTTGGCGGCGCCGACTAGCCGGGCGTCGAGCTGTGATGTGTTGGGGCCATGGACGCTGAAATCCGCAAATAGCACGGAGTCAATTTCGAAGTGATGATCGCGATGTTCTATTTGCCAGGATGTGAGGCCGGGCGGCATGACGAGGTTTGTCGCAGACGGACCAGCAGGGAGAACGGGCCTGAAGTTGATTGTGTCCAGTAGCAGATTGAAGAAGCGGGACTCCATGTTGTCGCGGAGAGATCGGCCAGACCAGCAGAGGGCAAGGCCGAGCACGGATTGGGATGAGTGATTGGTGATCCGCGAAGTTGCGAGAGAAGCGGTGATGCCGTATGCAGTTACTTCGAACATAGGTGAGTCTATGTTACGGTATGCGGTTTGTTAGCTCCAGGGAGGAGTGGCAGCCGGGGGTAGTGCTTGTCGGGGAGCAGGAGGCGTTATCGAAGAACCAGGCGAGGACGCGTTGTTGGATTTGGCTCCAACCGTCTCTGGTGGGGTCGGCAGGGAAGGAGAAGCCATGGTCGGCGCCGTTGATGAGAGCGCGGGTGATGTCGCGGCCTTTGCTGGCGAGTGTGGCAAAGACAAGATCGAGATCGGTGATGGCGTGGGGGCCGTCGAGACTGCCCTGCGCGATGAAGATGCTGGCGCGTGAGCGGGGAAGATCCTCGAGCGCGGAAGTGGCGAGGAACGTGGACCAGTAGCGATAGGCGTGACCATGAAAGAGGCGGTCGGCGCTATTGGGCGCGGCGGAGATGGCGCGCCACTCTTGCCAGAAGGCAGCGAGGGATTGGGGATCGGAATGGCGGTCGCGTAGTTCGCTGAAAAGCTGGGTGGCGCTGGCACCGGCGAGGCAGGCGACATGCGTGACGAATGGATTGGCGGCGGCGACACTTGAGGCGACCTGAGCGCCTTCGGAATGACCTACGACAAGCAGCCGCGAGGTGTCGACGCCGGGGAGCTTGCGGGCGGCGCGGAGAGCGGCGGAGATCGCCTCGACCCAACGGGGAAGTGTGTGTTGCTCGCGAAACGCGGGAGCGTCCTTGACGGCGGATTGCTGGGTGAAGGTGAGGCCCGGTTTCTCGACGAGGACGAGGCGGGCGCGGCCGGCGAGGTTGCGGAGGAAGGTGGCGTCGGCTGAGAGAAGTTTGCCGTCGCGGAGGAGGAAGCGTGAGTTGGCGCCGGAGCCGAGGATGAACGTTGCGATGGGGAGGCGTTGGTTGAACGGCGCGAGCTTGTCGACGTAGAAAGTGATCTGACGGCCGTAAGAGTCGCGAGTGAAGTAGCGCTGGTAGTCGATGCCCGCGGGGGATTGGGGATCGGCTACGGGCTGATAGAGGTT
>CAZBTA010000393.1:0-1429 GCA_964494515.1 uncultured Bryobacter sp. | reverse complement strand
GAGTCGGGGGACCAGGAGGGGACGTTGATGGTGCCCTGGCCGCCGAAGAGTTTGACGAGGGTGGTGATGCGGCCAGTGGAGAGGTCGATGTGGCGGAGCTCGACGTTCTTGTTGGCGGGGTGGCCGGTGACGTCGCGCTCGTAGCTCAAATACACGATGCGCTTGTTGTCGGGGGAGGGGTGGGCGAACCAGTTGTTGCGCTGGTCAAAGGTGAGTTGTGTTTGGCCACTACCGTCGGGCAGCATGCGCCAGATCTGCATCAGGCCGGTGCGGACCGAGTTGAAGTAGATGTACTTGCCGTCGGGGGAATATTCGGGGCCGTCGTCGAGGCCTTCGGCAGTGGTGAGGCGGACTTCGTCGCCGCCCGTGACCGGGATCGCATAGATGTCGTAGTTGCCGTTGCGCTCGGCGCAGTAGACGAGGGTTTTGCCATCGGGGGACCAGCCGTGCCAATAGCTGGGGACGAGGGTGGTGACGGGGGTGGGTTCGCCGCCGGTGATGGGAAGGGTGTAGATGGCGGAGCGGCGGGGTTCGCGCGTGGAATCGGAGATGGCGAGTTGTTTGCCGTCGGGGGAAATGCCGTGGTCGTTGTTGATGCGGGTGGCAAAGCCGGTGGGGATCGGGGAGGATTCGCCGCCAGTGGCGGGGATGCGATAGAGAAGGCCGCGGGAGTTGTAGATGAGCTCGCGGCCGTCACGAGTCCAATTGGGGGCCTCGATGTGGTGGGGGAAGGTGGCGATGACTTTGCGCTCGCGGCTGGTGAGGTCGAAGACTTCGAGGTGTGAAGTGACTGCGGGCGGCTGAGCTGGTTGTTGGGCTAGCAGGAGGGCGGCGAAGAGGAACTGCATCACGTCCACAGGTATCACAAGTAGCGGAGGCGGCGGGGCTCGTACCAGCGACAGAGTGGGTAGAGAATCAGCAGCACCAGCAAGGCGAGGGGGGCAGTGGCCCAGGCGGGATAGCCAACGCCGGGCGGGACCCAGCCGAAGCCGCGCGGGTCAAGCCGGCCGCCGACCGCGAGGTAGCCGAGGTGGATGAGAACGATGTGGGCGATGTAGAAGAACATGGCCGTGCGGCCGTATTGTTCGAGAATGGGCAGGCGGAGGTGGCGCGCGTAGTGGAGGAAGAGCAGCGCGGGGCCGAGGGTCATCAGGATGAACTGCAGCGAAAGCGGGTACTTGGTGACGTTCAAGAATGAGAGCAGCGAGCCGTCCCAGGGGTTGGGGTCGCCGTAGATGCCGGTGAGGCGTAGGGCGAGGAAGAGCGCGATTGAGCCGAAGCCGAGATTGTCGAGCGGGGGCTTGAGCAAAGCGATCGCGTAGCCGCAGAGGGCGACGCCGATGATGGGGAGGACGGGATAGGTGGTGCGCAGCTCGAAGCCGGGGATTAGGGTGAGGAGGCGTTTCTCGTGGAGGAAGGCCCAGAGGGG
>CAZBTA010000392.1:0-3639 GCA_964494515.1 uncultured Bryobacter sp. | reverse complement strand
CCCAGCCCGGAGCCGCAGGTGGATTACATCAAGAACGCGTACCTGCACTTTCAGATCGACCCGGTGGCTATGCGGCACCTGAAGGACATTGAGGAGAAGGCGAGCCTGATTGATTTTGCGATGGGGGCGCCGGCGCTCGATCCGCAGTACAAGAAGGATTTTCCGCTGTTGACGGTGGCGAGCCTGGTGAAGGCGGTGGATGCGCGGATGATGCCGGCACGGCTGCGGGAGGGCGCGGTGAAGGCGTCGCTTGAAGAAGGCTTTATTCTGACGCCATATTTTGCCGAGGCGCTGGTGGATTACGAAAAGCAGGAGCAGTCGATGCGGTTCTACCTGCCGGTGTTGATCAAGGGGATTGATTTGAAGCGCGAAACGGCGCGGCTGGACGCGGTGTCGTTCATCAAAGCGCCGCGGGAGCGGAAGGCGAAGCTGGCGCCGGCGCCAGTGGTGGAGAGGAGCCCGGCAGAGAAGACGCTGGATGAGGCCGAAGAGGTGTACGGGCAGAAGAATTACCAGAAGGCGGGGGAGTTGTTTCGGCGGGCGCTGACGGAGACGAATGCGCGGCCGCTGAAGGGGAAAGCGTATTACGGACTGGCGCGGCTGGCGGCTCTGAATCGGGATCCGCAGGCGGCGGTGGACCTGTTTGAGAAAACGATCAGCGAAGGCGCTGAGCCGCAAGTGACGGCGTGGGCGCATGTATTCGCGGGTCGATTATTGGACCTGGCCCAGGATAACGATGCCGCCAAAAAGCACTTTGAAGCGGCACTGGCAACCGAGGGCGCATCACCGGCGGCCAAGAAGGCAGCCGAAGACGGGCTGAAGGGGATTCGACCCGCCCGGCCCTGATACATTAGAGAGGAAACTCTATGAGACTGACTCAACGGATCGCAAGCGCGCTCGTTTTTTCGGGCGCATTGATTGCCCAGACGGCTGATACCAAGCAGCCGCAACTGAAGAGCGCCAAGGAACAGGAAGCCGTGATGGCGATTATGAACGCGCCGGATGCGGCAGGCCGCATTACGGCTACCGACGCGCTGCTCACGAAGTTTGCGGATACACAGTTTAAGGGCACGGCGCTGTACATCGCGACGGTATCGGCTGAAGAACTGGGCGACTGGGAAAAGACCGTGATCTACGGCGAACGGACCCTGGAAGCGGATCCGAAAAATTACGCGACGATGCTGGTGCTGGCGCGCGGGTATGCGGCGCGGACGAAGGAATTCGACTTCGACAAGGAAGAGAAGCTGGGCAAGGCAGACAAATATGCCAAGGGCGCTCTTGAGCTTTTGAAGACGGCGCCGAAGGTTCGCCCGGACATTCCGGATGACCAGTGGAACGCGCAGATGAAGAACTTTGTGTCGGAAGGCTATGAGGCGCTGGGTTTGGCGGCGACGGTGCGCAAGAAGTATGCCGATGCGGTGACGAATTTCAAGGCGGGGCTTGAGGCGACGCCGGGCAACCCGAACCTGCTGGTGCGTCTGGCTGGCGCGTATGCCGATGACAAGAAGAACGACGAAGCGATTGCGACGGTGGGCCAGGTGCTGGCGACGCCGAACCTGAATCCCCAGGTGAAAGCAGTGGCCGAAGGCATCAAGAAGCGCGCTGAAGCGCAGAAGGGCGCCAAGTAGAGTCGACGCTATCCATGCAATTGCGCGAAGAGCCAGCAGCCAAGCCTGAATGTGTCCGTCAGCTGGAAGAGCGGATCGGATATACATTTCGGGACAGGGAGCTGGCTCTTCGTGCGTTATCGCACCGGAGTTTGAATAGCGAGCGGCGACAGGGCCGCGACGCGATGGCGGAGCATAACGAGCAGCTGGAGTTTTTGGGTGACTCGGTGTTGGGGCTGCTGGTGGGTGAGTTTTTGTTCCGGAAGTATCCGGAGTTGCCGGAAGGGCAATTGAGCATTCACAAGGCGCGGATTGTGTCGGCGGCGCATCTGGTGGCGGTGGCGCGGTGGATCGATCTGGGGCAGCTGTTGCAATTGGGGCGGGGTGAGGAGTTGTCGGGCGGGCGCGAGAAGAAGGCGCTGCTGGCGGACGCGATTGAGGCGATATTGGCGGCGGTGTATCTGGATGGGGGGCTCGAGGCGGCGCGGGGTGTGGTGGAGAGGGTGGTGTTGCCGTTGCCGACGGCGCAGGATGATGACACGGAGCTGAAGAACTTCAAGGCGTGTCTGCAGGAGTTGGCGCAGAGCAAGGGGATGCCGCAGCCGATCTATTTGACCGTGAAGACGGATGGGCCGGAGCACTCGAAGACGTTTACGATTGAGGCGCAGATTGGCAGTGAATGGCGGGAACAGGGGAGCGGGGCGACGAAGAAGGCGGCGGGGCAGATGGCGGCGCGGAATTTGTATTTGCGGATGGTGGAGGGGGGATAGGGCGAGTTGCTTCGACGGGGAGAGTTTGGGCCTGGCATGGGTCGAGTAAGGCAATTCACGGCGGTCATTGCTCGCGAAGATGATGGGTATTTTGCGCATTGTCCAGCGCTGGACATCGCGAGCCAGGGAGAATCTGTCGAGCAAGCACGAATGAATCTGATTGAGGCGCTGACTCTGTTCTTTGAAACCGCAGACGAGGAAGAGGTGGCGGGGCACAGCAGTGGCGAAGTGTTTGTCACCCGGGTGGACGTTCCGGTTGGGTAGGATGAGAGTGATTCTGCGATGACCGAAAGTGTTTTTATTGTGTCGAACCCTGGGGTGATGTTGGGTAAGCCCACGATTCGAGGGACACGCATTACCGTGGAGATGATTGCGGCGCGCGCGCAAGCAGGGCAAAGCGAAACCGAAATCTTGCTGGCTTATCCGCACCTTACGCGAGAGGGCATTCGGGCTGCGATCGCTTTTGCAGGAAAAGTAAGCCGAAACTCCGCCAGATAAGCCTTAACGTCGCTGCACTTACCTGGGTACAAGTTAAAGGTCCTGTGGTGTAAGCCCGTTCGTTTTGCGATGCGAGCCAGCATTTTAGGACCAATCGCTTCCTGGTCGTGGAAAGCGAATTCATGGTCGGGAAGAAGTGGATGCGATAGCAGTCGATGGGATCCGCGTTGACGCTTGACAACCCAACCGATCCGCTCCAAATCGGCCAAGACCCGACGGGCTTTAGTGGCTGGCCAATTGCTTATCTGGAATAGAAAATGAGAGGGCGAGCGCGGACGAGGACATTTCGCCATGTGCAATCCGATCAGCAATCACTTCAATCGCGAGCCGCTCAGCGTTGCTGATGGCCTCATCGCGAGTGAGTCCGTAGCACATGACGCCTGGCAATTCCAAGGCCTCAGCGATCCAGCGACCATCTTCCTCAAGATCCAGTTCGATCGTGACTTTCACGCCACGATGATACCGCTGACGATGTCGATGTGCTCAAGGTTGGCGCCGCTTGATCCCGGTGATGAGTTCGGCATAGAACTTGTCTTTGCCTTGTTTGGCGAGAGCGGGTATGGTCGGTGCGATCTGGTAGGCACGGGTGACTGATTGGCCATCGATGAAGTAGATGCCGTATTGAGCGCTGAGGCAGGTCCTTAGTCAGAAAGGAATCCGTTTTTCAACACCACGGGCAAGGTAGGCTTCAAGAGCATCGTTGAGAACATTGCTGGAATAGGCAGGAACGGTGGCCAATCTTGTGCGATGAGGCGCGTGTTAGC
>CAZBTA010000391.1:0-3658 GCA_964494515.1 uncultured Bryobacter sp. | reverse complement strand
GCCGCTGAGCATGCCGGACCTGCTGGAATGCATCGCGATCCGCGCAGCGGTGAAGGCGGGGCGGCTGGATGTGTTGCGGCCACCAAGAGCGCCGCTCGATGTGTTGGCGCAGGCGTTGCTGGGCCTTGCGGTGGAGCGTGAGCATGGCGTCGATGAGGCGTATGAGCTGATCCGCCGGGCGGGGCCTTATGCGAATCTGCACCGTGAGGATTTTGACGCGGTGCTTGATTACCTGGCCGGTGGCGGCAAGGTGTTGGGGGGCAGTGGCGAATATGGCAAGATCTTGATCGCGGACGGAAAGTTCAAGGTGGCTTCGCGCAAGGTGGCGCGGGCTTACTACCAAAACATCGGCACGATCAGCGATGACTATGCCGTGCGCGTGGTGACGCGGAACCAGCACCGGCTGGGCGATGTCGAAGAGAGCTTCTTGACGGGCTTGCAGCCGGGCGAGGCGTTTGTGATCGCCGGCAAAAGTGTGGTGGTGAAGAAGCTGCATGCGAATATCGCGGTGGTAGAGCCGGCCAAGGGCGAGCGCGTGCGGACACCGCGCTGGATGGGCGGCAAGATGAGCCTGACGGCACGACTGGCGCAGGAGGAACTGGCTTTGCGGCGGAACCTGCGCGAGGCCTATGAAGGCGGCGGCCGCAAGCAGTTGATCAGCGTGTTGCGCAAGCAGTGGGAAGTGGGGCAAGAGAACGCAGAGCGGGCGGCCGATTACATTGAGCGGCAGTATCTGGCGACGCCGCTGCCAGTGGACAAGCCCGTGTTGATCGAGCGCGTGCGTGATGGGCGATCGCTGCTGTACATCTTTCATTCGGTGGCGGGGCGCGGGGTGAACCGGTCGATGATCTGGGCGTTGAGCCACCGGCTGGCGGAAGAGTGTGGATCGATGATTGGCAACTTTGATGACCACACGTTTCTGATCAGCTTTGGCGCCAAGCGTGCGCCGGACGTGGAGCGATTGCGGGAGGCATTTCAGCCGGTGCGGTTTCTCGATGATCTGGAGGCGGCGCTCGAGAAGACAGAGTTGCTGGGGTCGAAGTTCAGACCGATTTGTGAGACGGGGCAACTGTTGCCGCGGCGCAATGCGGCGAGCCCGGGACCGCAGCGGCGGACGTCGAGCTGGAACGGGCGGTTGTTGTTTGAGACGTTTCGGCGTTATGAGCCGGGGCATCCGCTGTTGCGCGAGGCCGTGCGTGAGGTGCTTGAAGATGACCTCGACGCGGGCAAGGCGCTCGAGCAGGCGGCGCTGATTTATCGTGAGCCGTGGGAAGTGTATGACCTCGAGCGGCCGAGCCCGTTTGCGATCCCGCTGTTTGCCGCGTTCAATCGCGAGACGCTGGTGGCGGCCGACCCGGATCGCGCACTTGATGAAATGGTGGCATCACTTTACGACCAATGGATTCCTCACTCGAACTAGCACCCGGGCGCATTGCGGACGCAAGCGGCGCGCTGTATCTGGAGGCGACGGCGACGGTAATGATTGCCGATGCGCATCTTGGCTATGGCTGGGCGCAGCGGCGGCGCGGGCAGATGGGGCCGACGACGGATGGCGGCATCAGGGCGCGGCTGCTGGATGTGGTGCGGCGGTTTTCGCCGGTGGAACTGGTGTTTCTCGGGGATACCGTGCATGCACCGCGACCTTCGGCGGCCGAGCGCGAGTTTGTCGAAGAAGTGTTGGGCGAGCTGGCGGGGATGGCGAAGCTGGTGGTGGTGGAGGGCAATCACGATCGCGCGTTTCAGCGAGACTTTGGGCACATGCCGGTGGAGGTGAGGCGGGATTGGGAGCATGACGGCGTGATTGGATTGCATGGGGACAAGCTGCATCTGGAGTTGCCGGAGGCGCGGCATTACCTGCTGGGCCATTTGCATCCGGCGATCAAGCTTGAGGATGACGCGGGGGTGAAGCGGAGAGTGCCGGCGTTTCTGGTGGGGCAACGGGCAACGGTGTTGCCGGCGTTCTCACCGTTTGCGGCGGGGTTTGATGTGTCAGAGGGCGTGCTGCCGCGGGAGGTGCGCGAATTGCTGGGCCCGCACGATGTGGTGGTGGTGACGGGGAGGCGCATTGCGCGCCTGCCGTCTAGAACCAATCGAAGCGCGCGAGGATCTCGCGCGTAGCGCCTTCGGCAAGGATCTTACCTTTCTCGAAGAAGACGGCGCGGGTGGTGGTGGCTTCGGCAAAGCGCGAGTCATGCGTGATGATGAGCTTGGCCATGGGGAGATGGTTGAGCATATTGGCAAGCTCGCGGGCGCCGGGGGGATCGAGGAAGGTGGTGGGTTCGTCGAGGATGAGGACTTCGGGCTCCATGACGAGGACGCCAGCAAGGGCGGCGCGACGCTTTTCACCCGCGCTGAGATGGAAGGGGTTGCGCTCGGCGTAGTCAGACAGATGCAGGCGTTCGAGCATGGCCATGGCGCGAGAGCGAGCTTCGGCAACGGCGACTTGCTGATTGAGCAAGCCGAACATTACGTCCTCGAGCACGGTGGGAAGAAAGAGTTGATTCTCGCTTGACTGGAAGACGATGCCGACCTTGGCGCGGACCTGCTCGAGGGTTTCGCTGGTGACGCGAATGCCGGCGACGGTGATGTCTCCTTCGCCCTGCAGGATGCCATTGAGATGGAGGGCGAAGGTGGTCTTGCCAGAGCCATTGGCGCCAAGCAGGGCGACGCTCTCGCCCTTGGCGAGATCGAAGTCGATGCCGCGCAGGACGGGGCCGGAATCGGCGTACTGGTAGCGGAGGTTGCGGACGAGGATCATACAGAGAACCTCAGCGTCGCGAGGATGGCGATGGCGGCGAGGAGGGCGAAGGAATCACGGGTTTGCCACTGCATAGGGAAGATGCGCGGCAGCGAGCCATTGAAGCCGCGGGCGAGCATGGCGTTGTGAATGCCGATGGAGCGCTCGAGGCTGCGCACGAACAACATGCCGAGGCTTGAGGCGGCGATTAACCTGCTTTGGGCGCCGCCGCGACAGATGGCGGCAAGGCGCATGGCTTCGGCCTCTTTGCGGATGACGTCGAGGTAGCGCATCAGAAACTCGGTGATGATGATGAGGAAGCGCGGGGCGCCGAGGCGTTCCATGGCGCGGAGCAATTCGATGGTGGTAACCAGGCGCGTGGTGATGAGCACGGCGAGGATGGAGACGTAGCTGCGCAGGAGAAAGAATACGGCTTGGGCCGTTTGGCCACGCAGTAGCGCAACGGCTGTGATGGCAAACGAGAAGGGCAGGACGTAGGCGGCTTGGGCGAGGAGTTCGCGGCGATTGACTGGCGCGGCGAGGAGCAAGGCGAAGGGGAAGAAGCAGAGCAGGCCGAGGAGTAGATTGTGGCCGGGCTGGATCGAAGCCAGCGTTAGCAGATAGCCGATGAGCAGGAGCAGGGAACAGCGAGGGTCGAGACGCATTGCGCTTTATTGCTGACCACGTGGGACGAGCTTGGAGATGCCAAGGCTGACGAGGAAGACGCACAGCAGGCCAGCGACGCCGGCGAGGGATTTGCGCAGCCATTCGGCATCGACCTTCGACCACTCGTAATCGGGCATGAGGGCGGGAAAGGCGGTGGCGGTGGAGGCGATGCCGGCCTTCTCGCCGAAGTACTCGAGCACTTCCGCGCAGTGAAGACCCTGCCGCTATTCGTGCCGCCATCGCTGCGGCAGCGCC
>CAZBTA010000390.1:0-3695 GCA_964494515.1 uncultured Bryobacter sp. | reverse complement strand
TGCGCGTCTACCAGGTCCCAACCTTCGTCTTCTGGTCACACAAGACACACATGGACGCTGGCAACACCTGCCAGGAGTGCCATGGCGAAGTGGCCGGCCTTGAGGTGATGACCAAGCTCAAGGAAATGAATATGGGCACCTGCATGGATTGCCACCGGCAGAAGAAAGTCGCCAACGACTGCACCTTCTGTCACGACAAGGCGAACTAGCGGTAGTTCACCCGTTCAAAGAACAAACCTGAAGAGGGCGCCGTCCACGCAGCAACGTCGAGACGAGCGTCCTCTTTGCCTTTGAGCAACTGTTCCAGATCCTTGATCGTAATCTCATGCCGCCCCAGCTTGACCAGCACCCCCGTCAGCCGTCGCACCATCCGCCAGACAAAGTGCGACGCCGCGATGCGAAACAGCAGCCTGTCCTCAAGCACTTCGATCCCCGCGCGCTCGACCACCACAATTGACGATTCATCAGGTCGCCCAGCGTCCTGCGCCTGGAAGCACTTGAAGTCATGTCGTCCCACAATCATTGCCGCGCCTTGCTGCATCAGCTTCACATCGAGAGGCTCTTTGATCCACCACACGTACTTCTTCTCAAAGGATGTTTTGCGCGTCGCAATCTGGTAGACGTACTCGCGGCCAGTGGCGTCGTGCCGGGCATGGAAGCCCACAGGCTTTGGTTCGGCGGCCACCACTGTAATGTCGGCCGGCAGTTTCTGGTTCACCTGGGCGACGAAGTACGCCTCATTGACCGCGCGTGGGGCGGTGTACTTGACATGCGCCACCTGGCCTCGGGCATGGACGCCGGCATCGGTTCTGCCCGCTCCCGCCAGTTCAATCGTGCCCTTTACCACCGGCTCAATTGCCGCGCGCAATTCGCCCATCACCGTCTTGGCGTTGCGTTGTTCGGCCCATCCGCTGTATTTGGTGCCGTCGTACTCGATCGTGAGCATGAGGCACTGGTTGTGCTTCGGCTTTAGTTTTCCGCGAAAGTGTTGCAAGCCGTAATCTTTCCCGTCTCAAATCCTTTACCGAACCACTCGCGCCTCTGGGCGGATGATCCGTGGGTGAAGGTTTCCGGATTCACCGTGCCACGCGTCATGCGCTGGATGTTGTCGTCGCCAACGGCGCTCGCCGCTCGCAGGGCTTCGTCCACGTCGCCCGCCTCGAGCAGGCCACGCTGGCCAGTTTCGTGTGCCCATATACCGGCAAAGCAGTCGGCCTGCAGTTCAAGCAGCACGCTCAATTGCTTCTGCGCTCGCGGGTTGCGCTGTTGCGCGATGCGTACCTTGCGTTCAATGCCCAGCACGTTCTGCAGATGATGCCCCAGCTCGTGCGCAATCACGTAAGCCTGCGCAAAGTCGCCCGGCGCGCCAAACTTCCGCTTCAACTCATCGTAGAAATTCAAATCGATGTACACGCGCTCATCGGCCGGGCAGTAGAACGGGCCCATGGCGCCTTCAGCATCGCCACAACCGCTGCGTACAAAGTCGCGAAACAACACCAGCTTTGCTTTGCGGTAGGAAATACCCTGCTGCTCCGGAAGCACCTTGGTCCAGGTGTTCTGCGCATCATCGAGCACAAAGCCGACAAATCTCTTCAGCTTTTCTTCTTCGGGCGTTTTCACGCGCGGCTCACGCCGTGCCGCCACGGGCGCCATGCTTCCACCCCCGCCGCCCAGAAACGGGCTCAGCAGATCCACCTTGAAGACGAAACTCAAAATTCCGAGTACGACCAGCCCCCCGAAACCAACGCGCATGCCGCCAAATCCGCCCCCAAACCCGACTGGCCCACCGCCCCCGTCGTCGCGACGATCTTCAATATCTTCGCTCTCGTGTCCTTGATCCCAACGCATCGGTTTCCTCCACTCTTCATGCTAATTCATCCCTATCCGTCCATTGATATGCTGTATGCCTATGTCGAATGTGTTCCCCAAACTCCACAACGCCATGTGGCCAGGCCTCGTCGGCAAGGGGCCCGATTCCGAGCCACCCATCGACCTCGACACGATGCTTGATCTCACCGCCAAAGCCGAAGTAAACGGCGTCCGTTTTGACGGGGTGGATCTCTTCCTTTTCGAGCCGCACACCAGTATTGATTCCGACGCTGACGCCATCTCGGCCCTGGCCGACAAGATCGCCGCCAAGGGCTTCCAGGTGGGCAGCGTGGTCGCGCCGGTTTGGCCGCCTACGGGCGGTGGCAGCGCCATGGGGACTGATGAGGAGCGCGCCTCCTTCATCAACAGCGTGCGCAAGGCATGCGGCATCGCTGCCCAATTGCGCAAGATCGGCATTCGGCCCTACGGCATTGTTCGCATCGACTCGGCCTGCTCTCCCCATGACTGGGCGCAGGACCCCGCCGGCAATCAGAAAAAGATCGCCGCCACCTTCAAAGAAGCTGCCCGGATTGCCCGCGATCACGGCGAGCGTCTCGCCGCCGAAGGCGAAATCTGCTGGGGCGGCATGCACTCCTGGAAGTACATGCAGGAGCTTCTCGAGCTCACCGGCGAACCCGAAACAGTAGGCTTCCAGGCCGACATGGCTCATACCTTGCTCTACACCATGGGCTACAACGCGCCTGAGCATCGCCTCCTGCCCGATGGCTACGACTGGTCCGACCGGGCGCCTCTCGAATCCGCCCTCACCACGATTACCAGCGCGCTGCGTCCCTGGACCTTCGACTTCCACGTCGCCCAAAACGATGCCACCGTCAAGGGCTCTGGCAGCCACGACAAGACCGGTCGCCATTGTCTGCCCACCGACCCCAACGGCAAGCTCAACGTCGCCCACGACGCCGGCTACTGGCTGCGCGATGGCGCGGGCAATCTCACCAAGGCCTTCAAGCACATTTGCTGGGACGGCTGCATGTTCTCAAACGAAACCCTGATGAAGCAGGAGACCTGGAACAGCATCCTCGCCACCATGATCTCGGTGCGCGACGCGCATGGCTGGTCGGAGTAAACAGATATGGCTAAGAAACCACTCAATGTCGGCATCGTCGGCTATGGCTTTATGGGCCGCGCCCACTCAAATGCCTTCCGCAAGGTAGGGAACTTCTTCCCCGCTGAACACGAAATCGTCCTCAAGGCCGCCTGTGCGCGCTCGGCGGATAAGGCCAAGGCCTTTGCGGACAACTGGGGTTACGAAACGATCGAGACCGATTGGCGCAAGCTGGTTGAGCGCAAGGATATCGACGTCATCGATATCGCGAGCCCCAATGACACCCACAAGGAAATCGCGCTTGCTGCTGCCGCCGCCGGCAAGATGATCCTGTGCGAAAAGCCGCTTGGCCGCAATGCCGTAGAGAGCGAAGAAATGGTTGCCGCTGTCGAAGCCGCCGGTGTGCAGAACATGGTTTGGTACAACTATCGCCGTGTGCCCGCCGTCACGATGGCCAAGCAGTTGGTCGACGAAGGCAAGCTCGGCCGCGTCTTCCACTATCGCGCCAAGTTCCTGCAGGATTGGACGATCAACGCCGACTTGCCGCAGGGCGGGGCAGCGTTGTGGCGCCTTGATGTCGATGTCGCCGGCAGCGGTGTTACCGGCGACTTGTTGGCCCACTGCATCGATACCGCGCTGTGGCTCAATGGCCCGATCACCGAAGTGAGCGCCGTTACCGAGACCTTCGTCAAGGAACGCATGCACAACCTCACCGGCAAGGTCGAAAAGGTCGGCATCGATGATGCCAGCCTCTTCCTCGCCC
>CAZBTA010000389.1:0-3730 GCA_964494515.1 uncultured Bryobacter sp. | reverse complement strand
CGCCAACAACAAAATCAAGACGCTGACAATCATCCTGCCTCTTTGAAACGCCCGCCACATAATGCTGAAGAGATCGGCATTCCTGAATCCAAACTTTAAAGCGGAACAACTCTCCTCATCTGACCTCTGGCACCACGTCCCCGGCAAACTCGCTCAGCACAAAGTCATCAAAGTAAATCGTATCCACGCTGTCCTGATGCGGGCTGCGATGGATCCCCGGCTGGCAGAAGTACACCATCTCCCCGCCCTTGGTCTTCACGTTCTTCTCGAGCACCACCTTGCCGTCAAACCACAGCTTCACCATCCCTTGCGTCGCATCCTCGCTCCAGCGGATCTGCATCGCCAGCTCATGCCACTTGCCCGTCTCAAACGTCCCATCCCACAGCGTGCCATTCCGCCCCAGGTTGCCCGTCCCATAGCGAATCGCCGTCGTCCCATCCCCCCTCGGCTCCACCCACCACGTCATCACATTGTTCCAGCGTGGCGGCGGATTCCCCTCCCAGTAAAAGAAGTTATCGCGACTCTTCGGCGCCTCCTTCATATACATCTTGAACTTCATAAACGTCTCCGACCCTTCACCCACCGTCACCCGCGGCCCGCCCAATTGCGCCCGCAATTGCTGCGCGTTGAACACATCATCCCCATGGATCGTCACCCGCACCGCATACTTTCCACTGGCCACCACATCGCTCACCACTTCGATATTCCGCGGCTTGATGTTCTGTCCTCGCGTACCCGTCTGTTCCCACTCGCTCAAGTCTCCGGTCTCAAACCCCGCCCGGAACAACACCTTCGGAAACAGCGCCATCAGCGCATCCGCAAACAGCTTCATCCCCCGCGCGTCCGGATGGTTGATCGAGTTCAACATCAGCGCGTTATACGGCACGCCCTGCCGCCACAGCCGCCCATAGCGTAAAGACGCATCAGCCAGCGCCACATCATGCTTCGCCGCAAACGCGCGCAGCCCCGCCACATAAGGCCGCGGATCCTCGTCCACCTCGCGCTCCCGCGTCAGGTTCATCCAGTCCGGCCGCACATAATGGGGCGTCAGGATAATCCACTCCGCCCCGATCGCCTTGAAGTCCGCCAGTAGCTTTGCGTACCGCTCTTCCACCTCTTCCGGCTTCAACCCCGCATCATTCACAAACTCCGAGATCACCACATCCGGCTTCGCCCCCAGCACTTTCTCGCGATAGTTATGCGCGCTCCCCGGCGGTTCGTTCAGATAGCTCCGCGTGTTGCGCCCACCCCACGCCTCGGTCACCAGCTCAATGCGCGCCTGCGGATACTCGCGCCGCAACCGATCCACAAATTGCTCCTGCCACCGCTCTGCCTTGTTCTCGAGATAAGCCCCATCGGTAACGCTATCGCCCCATGCCAGGATCCTCAACGCCTCGCCCCGCTTCAACCTCTGCGCAATCCGGTCAATCACCGCGTTCTTCACCCGCGGCAACTCGGGATAACTCCGCTCAAGAATCGGAAACAGATGATCCGCCTCCAGCCTCTCCACATACCCGGGCAGATACACATTGCCCAGATGCTTCGCCCCCGCTGGAATCTGCGGCACGGCCGGCGCCGCGGCCCTTGGGCTGCCCTCGATCACCTGCACCTTGCCCCCCACCTCCACCACCGCATCAATCCGCATTTCCGCATGCCGGTACCACGCATACACCGGCGTGCCCTCTTTCAGCCCGCCACCTTCAATCCGCCCAAACGTCCCCCATTCCAGATCGGCCTCATAGTCCACCCCGCGCTTCAGCACGGGCCCATCCTCGGCCGGGCCCAACCGCAGCACCAGGCTCTCGCGATCAAGCAGCTTCGGGCTTGTCGTCTCCTGCGCGCGCACGCCCTTCAGTTGCGCCCCCTTCACCCATCCCCCCGCCTTCGGGTTAAACACGGGCGCCTGCTCATACCGCTCCGCGACGACGGTCTTCATTCGCGGCGGCGCCACTCGCACCACTTGCCCGCCCACCTCAATCTCCCACGGCCCCTTCACCGTAAAGGAGCTCTGTCCCGCCATACACAGCGGCATCATCAGCAACAGCCAGCAACGCATCCCCCAAATCTTATGCTTTTCTGCCCAACACTGCTGCCGCCACACAGTTGCCCAGCACATTCACCGGCGTCCTCACCATATCGATCACTCCATCCACCGCCAGCAAGAGCGGCAATGTTTCCAGTGGCAACCCAAACCCCGGCAGCGTCGCGCTCAGAATCACAAAGTTCGCCCGCGGAATCCCCGCCACGCCCTTGGCCGCCACCTTCATCGTCAGCATCACCATCACCAGTTGCCCCACGCTGAAGCTCACTCCCGCCGCCTGCGCCGCAAACATCACCCCCATCATCAACTGAATCGTGCTCCCCGCCAGATTCAGGCTCAGGCCCAGCGGCATCACCACCCCCAGCTCTTCCCTGCGAATGCCAAACCGCTCCATCCCCTCAATCGCCTTCGGCAGCGCCGCCGCGCTCGAGGTCGTTAACATCGCAATCCCCGCCGCCTCCTTCACCGCATTCAGAAACCGGCCCACCGGCACCCCAAATCCCACCAGAATCAGCCCATACACCACCACGCCCATCACCAGTTGCGCCGCCAGCGCCCACCCAACAAATCGCGCCAGCGTCTCCACCGCCCTCCATCCTCCCCCCAGCACCGTCGCCACCACTGCGGCCACCATGCCCACCGGCGCCAGCTTCATCACCATCCGCGCATAGGCAAACATCACTTCCTCAAGCCCCGCGCAGAATTCCACCAGCCCCCGCGCCTTCTCGCCCATCCGTCGCGCCGCCCACCCCACCATCCCAAAGAAGATCAACATCGGCAGCACCGCGTTCTTCCCCATCGCCTCCACAACCGAGCTCGGCACCGCCCCCACCAGCGCATCACTCAGCCCCATCTCCGCCCTTACCGCCGCGCCACCCGTCGCAATCCCCACCCCCGCTTGCCCCAACTCCATCGCTGCCCACCCCAACAGCAGCGCCACCGTTGTCACCACCTCAAAATAGACCACCGCTCGCAGCCCCAGCCCCGTCTCCTTCATCCGCACCACCGAGCTCACCACCAGCCCCAGCAGCAACGGCGCGAGCAAACTCTTCACCAATGTCAGAAAGACAAACGAAATACTCTCGCTTGCCACTCGCACCCATTCAAGATTAGTCATTGTAATGTCTGCATTTCCGCGTTATCCTGCCCAGTGGTATGCACGAAGCAGTCTCAGTCGTACTGCGACGCATTGTCCTCAACCCTTGGGAGGAAATTGTCCTCCGTTGGAATTGGAAATCGTCCGTAACCAGCGCACTGATTCGCGCGGCCATTTACTTTGCCACCAACCTCACCTCCGGCAAGGCCGCGGCCTTCGACGCCATGCAGGTCGAGTTCCTTTGGCGCTTCGCCATTGCCGGCTTCATCGGCAGCATCATCCAGAGCCTCCGTCGCGCCGAGCCCGTTTGGCAGGCCACGCTCATCACCTCCGTCGCCCTGCCCGCGCTCAACCACCTGATCGAATTCACCGTTCACACCCTCAACGGCACTCCCAAGCTCAAGACCAGCTTCATCGTCAGTGTCTGCTTCACCATGGTCGCCATGCTGTTCAACACTTACGCCATGCGTCGCGGCGCCATGATCATTGGTCGAGAAGGCCGCCCCCTCTGGCGCGACCTCCTCGATATGCCCCGGCTCATTGCCGGCTTTGTCCTCTGGGTGCTCCGGATTCAGCGCTCGCCCCAGAGCTTG
>CAZBTA010000388.1:0-3759 GCA_964494515.1 uncultured Bryobacter sp. | reverse complement strand
AGTTGCTGCAGCAGCGGCCCATAAACCTTTTGGTGATCCGGCGACAGCATCATCAGGTGCGCCATACCCCAGCTCTCCGCATAGAACTGGTGCGTCCCATTGCCCCCATACTCGGGCGAATCATGCCGCACCTCAAACAACCTTTCCACCGGAATCCACCCCTGTTGCACCGCTTGAAAATGCTCTGGCAACAGATTCCCCACCTGCACCTTGTCCCCCACCGGCTTGAAGGTCGAATAAACTTCTGCCAGGCCCTCATTCAGCCACACCGGCAGCGGCAACGCCGCCTGCCTCACCATCAGATGCGTATACTCATGCGCCACCACGCGCTCCCACCCATCCCGGTCGCCGCCCAGCACAATCCACTCCCGGTCCTCCCCATGCTGGAAGTAACCCGCAACCTTCTGATGCGGCCGAAACGGCTCAAACTGTTTCTCATTGCTGAACAGCAAAATCCGCACCGGCGTCTCCGGCGGCGCCTGCACACCCCAGAAACTCAGAAAGAACTCCCGCAACCGCTCAAAGTAAAGCGCCGTCTCCTTCGCCTTACGCTCGTTCTGCGAGGTAATCACCTCAAAGTTCGGCGTCTTCAGCCGAATCCACTTCTCCGCTGCCACCCCATTCACTGCCAATAACAGCACCAACCCAATTACATACTTCATAAGTGATTGGGTAAAGATAACACGCCGGATCGATGTTGGATCTGCTAAAGCTGTAGCAACTCCCGCAACACCACCCCATGCACATCCGTCAGCCGCCGGTCGATCCCGTTATTCCGGTAGCTCAACCGCGTATGGTCAATCCCCAGCAGGTGCAACATCGTCGCATGAATGTCATAACAATACACCGGCTTGTCCACTGCCTTGTAACTCCATTCATCCGTCGCGCCATAACTCACCCCGCCCCTAAAGCCACCCCCGGCAAACCACGACGTAAACCCGGCCGGATTATGATCCCGCCCCAGGCTCCCCTGGCTGCACGGCATCCGCCCAAACTCCGTCGTCCAATACACAATCGTGTCCTCCAGCATCCCCCGCCCCTTCAGATCCTTCAGCAACGCCGCCATCGGCTGATCCAGTTCATAAGCCAGCGACCCATGATCCTTCTTCAAATTCTCATGGCTATCCCAGTTGCGCCGCGGGAACCCGTTATCCGCCCCGCTCCAGATCTGCACAAACCTCACCCCGCGCTCGGCCAGCCGCCGCGCCACCAGACACCGCCGCCCCAGATCCGCCGTCAAGGGATTATCAATCCCGTACATCTTCCGCGTCGCTGCGCTCTCGCCCTCGATGCCCAGCACCTCAGGCGCGCTCAGTTGCAACCGCGCCGCCATTTCATAGCTCTCAATCCTCGCCTCCAGCCGCGAGTCCCCGCCCCGCTCGGACAGATGCCGCTGGTTCACCTTCTTGAGTAACTCAAGCCCATCCTTCTCGCTCGCCTCGGTCACAAATCCACCCGGCCGCTCCAGATCCTGAATCGGCTCCTTTGCCCCCACCCGCACCATCGTTGCCTGATGCGCCGCCGGCAAGAATCCGTTCGACCAGTTCGCCGGCCCATTCGGCGGCATCCCGCGCGGATCCGGCAACACCACAAACACCGGCAGATTCTGATTCAGACTCCCCAGCCCGTAGCTCACCCACGCCCCCGCGCTTGGGAAACCCGGCAGGATAAACCCCGTGTTCTGCATAAACGTCGCCGGCCCATGCACATTCGACTTCGTCTGCATCGAATGCACAAACGTCATGTCATCCACCATCTGCGCCGTCTGCGGAAACAGATCACTCACCCACTTGCCCGACTGCCCGTACTGCTTCCACCCCCACGGGCTCGGCATCACCACGCCTGGGTTGCTCTGAAACAGCTCCACCTTCTCACCCGGATCCCACTTTTCCCCCGCCTTGCGGATCAGCATCGGCTTGTAGTCAAACGTGTCACACTGGCTCGCCGCGCCCGACAGAAAGATCTGGATCACCCTTTTGGCCCGCGGCTTGTGGTGCGTCTCCCCATTGAGCAACATCTGCCCCAGCGCCATCCCGCCCAATCCGCTCAGTAAGTCTCTACGCTTCACACAACACCTCTAGTCCACAAACAGAAACTCATTCGTATTCAGCAACAGCCGCGCCAGATTCGCCATGCCGTGCTTCTCGGCATACCCGCGATACTGCGCGGTCTCCTCAGCCGTCAGTTCCCGGCCCAGCACCAGCCTCCCCGCCAGCCCCACATCGCCGCCCGCCCGCTCGGCCAGATGCTCCGACATCCGCAACATAAACCGGTTATTCCACATCGCCAGCGCCTGAATCGCCGTCAGCGTCATCGATCGCTTCGGCGTCAATATCGACGCATCCGGGCAATCCAGCCGGTCCATAAACGGGTCTGGCACACTGCGCACGATAAACCGGTAGATACTCCGCCGGTACGCCCCCGGCTCATCCGGTGAGAACCGCGCATAGTCATACACCGGCGAGTGATCATCCTTGAACCAGAACATCCTCACCCCCGGCCCGCCCATCGTCAGATCGAGCTTCCCCGCCACCGCGAGCGTCGCATCACGCACGCTCTCCGCGTCAAGCCGCGTCCGGTTCATCCGCCACAGCAACCGGTTATCCGCGTCCAGCTTCGCCGCCGCTTCCTGATGCGTCGACACCTGCCGGTACGCCCGGCTCATCACCATCAGCTTGTGCAGTTTCTTCAGGCTGCCCTTCGCCTCATCCCGGAACCACACCGCCAACCAGTCCAACAGCTCCGGATGTGTCGGCAGCGACCCCATCTTGCCAAAGTCACTCGGCGAATCCACAATACCCACGCCAAAGTGATACTGCCACGTCCGATTCACGATCGACCGCCATGTCAGCATGTTCTCGCGATCCGTAATCCACTCGGCCAGCGCCACCCGCCGCGCCCCTTCGTCCATGCCCGCCTTGGCAAAACTGCTCTCAAGCCCGGGTACCGCGCGCAGCGCCCCCGGTTCCACCGCCTTGCCCGGCGTCGTCACACTACCCCGCAGCAACACCTCCACCACCCGCGGCTCAAGCGAGGGCCTGAAGTTCCCCACCCGGTTGAAGTAGCTCGCCCCCGCATAGACTAACTTGGGCTTCGGCAGCAGCGCGATCTTCTCATCCACCGCCTTCATCTCGGCGCGCATCTTCTCAATCGCCGCATAGGTCTCTGGCCCCACCACCGCATCCACCAGTGCCTGCCGCTTTGCCCGGTCGGCCGTCCGCCGCTCTTCAAGCTTCTGCTTCTCCGCTCGCTCGGCATCGGTCTTCGGCGCGCCCAGGTGCGCAAGCAACAGCCCCGCATCCTGAATGCTGTCATCGAGCGCCATGATCTCCGGCGTCGCGGCAAACTCCACCTTGTCAAGCAAAGGCTGCATCCGCTTCTGGATCTCGAGCTTCGCCGCCATCAGCCCGCGCCGCTCCGCGTTCACCGCCGGGTCTTCATCATACGGACGATCAGCGCGGTCCACGCCGGCAAACACCGCCTGCAGCCGGTAGTAATCTTCCTGCGGAATCGGATCAAACTTGTGGTTGTGACACCGCGCGCAATGTGCCGTCATGCTCACAAAGCTCGACACCGTCGTCGCCACCATATCGTCACGATCGAGCGACCGCGTCAGCTTCTTGTCCGTCGTCCCCTCGCGCAACTCCTGATGCCCCACAAAGTCCCACGGCCCCGCCGCGAGAAACCCCGTCAGCTCAAACGCCCGCGCATTCCCCGGCTCCAGCACATCCCCGGCCAGTTGCCGCTGCACGAAGTGCT
>CAZBTA010000387.1:0-3803 GCA_964494515.1 uncultured Bryobacter sp. | reverse complement strand
GCCATAGAGCTCCTTCATCCGCGGCCAGTCCACCCCGTGCAGGTTCTTCACATAGAGGTAATCGCGTTGATTACGCCACCCCTCATAGAACATCTGCCGGAACTCCTCCTTCGGGTCCAGCTGCATCATCAGCGTGACGTTCAGCTTGCCCTGCCCCGCCGTCGGCGGCTGCTTGTCGGCATCCACCAGGTGGAGCGCGTTGCCCACCCGGTAGACCAGCTTCTTGCCATCGGCGCTCACCTGATAGGTGGCCACGCCGGCGACGAACTGCGTCGCCTTGCGCTCGCTCAGGCGATAGCGGAAGAGCACGTTGTCCCGCAGGTAGAAGACGGTGCCGTCCCCGCCCGCCCGCAGTTGCGAGTAGCGCGCCGTGCCAAGGCCGGGGATCGCGAGAATGCGCCGGCCAAGGCCCTCAAAGTCAATGTTCACGGGCTTCGCTTCAGCCTTCTTGGGCGCCGCCGTACCTTCCTCATCGCTCTCCGGCAGCAGCGGGCTGGGGTCCTTGCTGCTCAGCACGGCGAGGTAAAGGCCAAAGGTCGTCTCATGCTCATAGGAGCTCATATCGAGCCACTGCGAGCGCAGGCCAAAGTCCGTCGAAGCCATAAACCAGAGGTACTTGCCACTGGCGTCCCAAACCGGCGACAGCGCATCGGCCAGGCCATCGGTGATCTGCCGCGTCTCACCCGTCTCTGCATTCGCGATAAAGATGGCGTGAAACAAGCTCTTCAGCCGCGCCGAGTAAGCCACCCATTTCGAGTCGGGGCTCCAGGTGGGGTTGAGCGTGCGGTTGGGCACCATCCAGGGGTCGTGGCCGAGCTCGCGCGTCTGGCCCGAGGCGATGTCGAGCACCCACACCTTGAGGTCGGTGTCCGAGTAAAGCAGCTTCTTCGAGTCCGGGCTGAAGCTCGGCGTGTAGAAATGCTTCGGGTTGGCGATCGTGATCTCACGGGCCGGCGAGACGCCATCCTGCGGCTGCAGCATCAGCCGGTATTCGCCCGACTTGTCGCTGAAGTAGCTCACAAACTTGCCATCGGGCGACCAGGCCGGGTCGCGGTCCGCGGCGCCCGATGAGTTCGTAATGTTGCGGACATCGCCCTTCTCGGCGGGGATCGTGAAGATCTCGCCGCGAGCCTCGACGGCGATGCGCTTGCCGGTGGGCGAGATCGCGAGGTTGGTCATGCGCGAGGTGACGTCCTCCCAGCGCGGCATCATCCAGGGAAAGTCGCCCGTCACCGTGATCGGGATCACTTTGGCGCTCGCGGCCTTCGGATCGAGCAGGTGTATGTTGCCGCCCTGCTCGTAGACGATCATGCCGCCATAGGAATCCATCGCCTTTACGTCAAAGCCGGTGTGGCGGGTGAGCTGGGTGGCACGCTTGGCCTTGAGGTCCCACGCCCAGACATTGGCCACACCGTCGCGGTCGGAGATGAAGGCGACGCTTGAGTCGTTGATCCAGACGGGGTCGACGTCGTGGGAGTTCGTCCAGGTGGGCGAGACGAGGTCATAGGTCTTGAGGTCGACGATCCAGACCGGGCGGTTCTGCCCACCGCGGTAGTTGCGCTGCTCTTCGTCCCAGGTGCCGTTCATGCGGTAGGCGATATGGGTGCCGGCAGGGGAGATCTTGCCTTGATAGCCGCGCGGCAGCGGGAGTGGCTCATCGACGCCCCCGGCGGCGGGCACCTGCCAGAAGCGATAGTCGCGCGCCCGGACGGCGGTAAAGATGATCTGCTTGCCATCGGCCGACCAGCCTTGCACTACGTCGGCCGAAGGGTGCCAGGTCAGACGCTTGGGCTCGCCACCCGTGGCGGGGACGACATAGACGTCAGTGTTGCCCGCGTACTCGGCGCTGAAGGCAAGCCACTGCCCATCGGGCGAAAAGTGCGGATGGGTGGCTTGCCCCTGAAAGCTCGTGATGCGGCGGGCCTGCCCGCCGGCGCGCTCCACCGTCCAGATATTGCCGGCGTAGTTGAAGGCAATATGGGTCGAGTTGAGGGTTGGGGTGCGCAGCAGGCGCGTCGGCGCCGCGAAGGCCATGGTGGCGAGAAGAAGGGCAAGCGAGAGAGAGCGCATGCCCGCGATTATCGCCTAGTCCGCGCGGAGTGTGATGGCCGGGTGCACCATGGCCGCGCGACGTGCCGGCAGCCAGCCGGAGACCAGCGCGGTGAGCAGGAAAATCACCGAAACGCCAATGAATACCAGCGGGTCATTCGGGCTCGTGGCATAGAGCAGCGTGGTGAGGTAGCGCGACAGGGCCAGCGACAGCACCGTCCCAATGGCCAGGCCAACGCCGACCAGCAGCAGGCCCTGCCGCTCGATCATCCAGAGCACCTGTGACGGCCGGGCGCCAATCGCCATGCGGATGCCGATCTCGCGCGTCCGCTGGGTCACCGTGTAGCTCATCAGGCCAGTCAAGCCAATCAAAGCCAAAACGAAGGCAATTCCAGCGAACACGGCCATCAGGAACAGCGTGAACCGCTCCCGGGCCAGCGACGTGTTGACCGTCTCGGTGAGCGTCTGGATGTTCCAGACCGGCTGCGAGTTGTCGACCTCGAGGATGGCGCGGCGGATGTCTTGCGCCATCGCGGCTGGGTCGCCCTTGGTGCGGCCGATCACGCTGAAGCTGGGCGCCATGCCGGGGATCACGCCGGGGCCCTGAAAGAACGCCCCATAGACCTGCACCTGAGTAGGCTTGTCGACGCCGACGTTCTTCACATTGCCGACCACCCCGACGATCACGCGCCAGTTGGGCGGCTCGCTCAGGCCGATCTCGAGGCGCTTGCCGATCGGGTCCTCATTCGGCATGTGACGCTTGACGAACTCCTCATTCACCACCACCGCCAGCGGGCTCGAGGCCTGATCGGTATCGCTGAAGATGCGACCCCGCTTGAGCTGCACCTTCATGGCGTCGAAGTAGCCGGGGGTGACGGTGAAGTAGTCGGCAATCGGAGCCGTGGCGACCGTCACCGGCGGGCGGCCCTCGATGCGCATGATGAAGCGGGGGTTGCCCTGCAGCGGCAGGTCAGTCGACAGGCCCACCGCCTCAACGCCCGGCACCTGCTTGAGGCGGGCAGTGAGGTTGCGGCCAAACTGGATCTGGCGCTCCACGCTTGCCGCGTACTTCGAGGGCAGCGGGGTGACGCGCATGCTGATGACATTGGACGGGTTGAAGCCAAGGTCAACCGCGGACAGCTCATAGAGGCTGCGGATCAGCAGGCCAGCGCCGGTCATGAGCACCAGCGCGGCGGCCACTTGCGCCACCACCAGCAGGTCGCGATAGTGCGTCTTGCGGGTGGAACCTTTGACCGCCTGGACTCGCGACAGGCGCAGCGCCGGGATGAGGCCGAAGACAAGACTGGTGACCAGAATCGCGGCCAGCCCGAACAACAGCACACGGGAATCAAAGCTCACTGCATCGACACGGGGCAGTGATGGGGGCGCGTACTTGCGGAAGGCCCACCAGCCCGCCCAGGCAAGACCAAGGCCGACCGCGCCGCCAGCGGTGGCCAGCACAAAGGACTCAGTGAGCAACTGCGAGATCAGGTGCCAGCGGCTGGCGCCAAGGGAGACGCGGATGGCAAGCTCCTGCGAGCGTGAGGCGCCGCGGGCCAGCAGGAGATTCGCGACGTTGGCGCAAGCAATAGCTAAAACGAAGCCAACCGCACCCAATAAAGCCACGAGGGCAGGGCGGACGGGGCCGGTCGAATCTTCAACCAGGAACGTGATCGAGCTCAGCTTGTCCGCGTTCTCCTGGGGGAAGCGCTGCGTCATGTTGTTGAGCAGCGAGGTGAACTCGGTGCGGGCCT
>CAZBTA010000386.1:0-3814 GCA_964494515.1 uncultured Bryobacter sp. | reverse complement strand
CGCTGGCCACACCGAGCGGCACCATGTAGGCAAGGGCGGCGTGATTGAGCGTAATCTCGTGAGCGGCAAGCGCCACGGCAGGAACGCGGCCGGCCAGCGCCGTGGCGAGAGCGAACACGCCAATCTCGGCCAACAGATGCCCAGCGGCGGGCACACCAAGGCGGAACAGCTGGCCGATGCGCGCCCAATCGGGGGCATCCCAGCCAAGAGCATGGCGATCCTGCACCAGCAGCGTGATGCAGAGGAACAGTGCCAGGTAAACACGGGCGCCGACCGTAGCCCAAGCGGAACCATCCACGCCATACAGCGGGATCCACCACAAATTGAGCAGCCAGTTCACAAGATTGGCCGAGACAAGCGCTACGGTTACCGGCGTCACCATGTGACGGCTCTGCAGGTAGCGCCGCTGGGCCGTATAGAACGCGATGGGCAGAATGCTGAGGGCGAGAATTCGGGTGAAGGGTACGGTAAGCGCAAGCACCGCGGGCTCGAGGCCGAGCAGAGACAACAGCGGTGTTGCCGCAAGCATGACGAGGGTGAGCACAGGCGCGACAATCAGCGCCAGCCAGAAACCCTGTCGCAAGGTATGACGCGCGTCACTGAAGTTGTTCGCGCCGATGGCCTGCGAGATCAGCGTGTCCATGCCCAGCAGAATGCTGAAGGCAAGCAGCCCAATGGTGTTGAACACGACATTGCCAATGGCGACAGCGCCAATCGCTTCCGCGCTGATACGGCCCACCATGATCGTGTCGACGATCCCCATACCCATCCACCCCAACTCGGCGATGATGACAGGCAACGCGAGTTTGAGCAAGGGGCGTAATTCACTACTGCCCATACTTGTCATAATCGCAGTATGCGATTTGCCTGGGGGGCATTACTGGCAATCAGTTTGCAAGGTGCCGTCGTTATTGAAGAATTGAAGATCTCCGCCGCTGATGCGAAGCCGAGGGTTCGGCCAGGCGAGGCGATCGTGCTGCAGATCAAGGCCTATGGCCGTATTGAGAAAGAGGGCGCGGAAACGCGTCGCGGCCGCGTTGAGGCAAGCGGCTTTGCGCTCAAAACCACACCTGCCGAAGGGGGTTGGTTCTCAAAGGGATTTCGTTTTCAGGGAACGGATAACGAGAAGATCCTGCAGGAAGACGAGTCCGGCTGGAAGGCGATTCTCGGCCAGGTGGCCAATCGCTTTGTCGGCAAGGATGCGGTGCTCTACACCGCCCCTGACACCCCCGGCACCTACACGATCGAGGCATCAGGGACGTACGGTGGGCAATACGTCACGGCGCAGATTGCCGTGGAGGTTGTGAATGATGCACCAGCGCGCTTCGTGCTGAGCGCGGCGCAGCCGGCGCCGGTCGCCGACAATGGTCGCTATCGCAAAATGGCCGAGCACTATGCGCCCTTCATCGCCCAGGAAACGTGGTTTGACGCACGCGCCGATTATCTGCATCGCTTCGATTACGATGGCGACTGGAATGGTGACAACAACTGGGACAACCTCGATAAAGGCGCGCCGCACGCCTATGTGTACTACGCCGGCATGGAGACGGCGACACACTGGTTTCTGACCTACAACTTCTTTCACCCGCGCGACTACTCGGACAATTGCCTCGCCGGCACCTGCCATGAGAACGATAACGAAGGCGTGATCCTCACAATCCGCAAGGATGGCAGCGAGTTTGGCCGGCTCGACCTGATGGAAACCCTGGCGCACAACAACGTCTACACCTACACCAACCGGCGTGACTTGCGGGCGAAGCTGCATAACGTGGATGGCGCACTTGCGCTGGTGGAGGAAACGCATCCGGTTGTCTTCCTCGAGGCCGGTGGCCATGGCGCGCTCGGCGGGGCGGACAAGAAGAGCTTTTACAACCCGTCCACTGGCAAGTGGAAGCAGAACACCGGCGTGACCTACCGCTACAAGGGCAAGGCCGAGGTGCCCAAGGGGGGCGGCGTGGATCGCGAAGTGGGCTATGAGTTGCTGCCGATCGAGACGGAATGGTGGGCCAAGCACGAACAGGGCGACGGATGGCGCGCCAAGACGTTTGCCGACTACTTTGAATACCGGCCATTCGGTAACAGGCCACGCGGCAAGGGGGCGCAGTACGCGGGCGCATTCCTCGGCGTGAAACACAGTGCAAACAAGGCGCGGCCGTTCTGGGGATGGTTTGACACGCGCGGGCGGCAAAAGAAGGTGCTGGCGCCGGGACAATGGGCGCTTGACCCGGCGTATTCGGTGTTTCAAAGCCTGCAGTTCCCCAAGGGTGAGGAGTGGTCGATGGACTACGTATACAATCCTTACCTGGGAATCGAATAGGTGGAAATCTGGCAATATGCGGCCGGGGCGGCCTGCGCATTCATGGTGGGCATGGCAAAGACCGGCATGCCCGGGCTCGGCATTCTGGCCGTGCCGATGATGGTGTTGACAGTTGGGGAGGCGCGACAGGCAACCGGCTGGCTACTGCCGATCCTGTGCTGTGCGGACCTGTTTGCTGTCTACTACTGGCGCAAGCATGCGGCGGCGGGGCGGCTGTTCTCGTTGATGCCTTGGGTCCTGGCTGGCGTGGGGGCCGGGGCGCTCACGTTGAACCTGCCGGAGAGATACCTGCGGCCGCTGGTGGGCGGCATCATTCTGGTGATGCTTTGCCTGTACCTGTGGCGGCGCTACCGGGCGGATGTAGTGGTGCCGGCGCATCCGGTGCCGTACGGAATGGCGGCGGGATTCTCGACGACGGTGGCGAATGCGGCGGGGCCGGTGATGAGCCTTTACCTGCTGTCGATGCGGTTGCCGAAAGAAGATTTTGTGGCAACAGGGGCCTGGTTTTTCTTCTTCATCAACCTCGTGAAGGCGCCGATCTACATTTGGCAGGGAATGATCACGCGGGAGTCGCTCGCGTTCGATGCCATGGTGGCGCCGGCGGTTTTTGTGGGGGCGCTCGCGGGGCGCTGGTTGATCCACCGCATACCGGCACACATTTTCGAGTGGTCGGTGATCATCCTCACCGCTATTAGTACCCTCTTGCTACTCCGATAGCATTTTTTGGTGGTGCGTATAAAGTTCTAGAACGGGGGTACCGATTGGTGCTATAGTACCCATGATGCGCAGTGTTATCTCGCTAATCCTACTCGCAGCCTCCGCTTGTTTGGCTGACACGATCCACTACTCTGTCACGGGACAGTTTTCGTCGGACATCGGCATTACATCGTTGACCTCACCGAATGCCAACTTCTCATTGGAGTTTGACATTTTGAATGGTCCCGTCCTGAACGCTACCGTCGTGAACTCTGTGTTCACGGTTCAGTTTGCCGCCAACGTGAGCTTTATGGTGGCGGGAACGACCCGTGCCACTTCCAATCACGCAGTGAACTTCTATCTGAATGATGCGTTGGGCGGCTTCTCGATTTTCCTGTACGATGTGCCGAACAATGTGGAGCTGAATATGAATTTCAGCAGCCCGCAGTTGTTCACTTCAAACGTGGGGAACACGCAGCAAACGTTGCTGACTGGCAGTTTTCCCGTCTCTTATAGCGGCAACAGCTTTGCCCAGTTGGGCAGCTCTTTTTATGACTTGCCCACTGGCAATGCGAACATCATCGTGACGCAATTGGCGGATCCGATTGTTCCAACGATTCCCGAGCCGGGTACCATGGCACTTGGGGGTCTTGCATTGGTTGGCCTTGCGATTTACCAGCGCAAGAAGCAGTAACTGAATTTTTCTTTGACCAGTAAAGGGCGGCGCCTACAGGCGCCGCCCTTTTGCTTTGTCAGGCGAAGAGGTCGGTGACGATCTTGCCCTTGACGAGTTCGCGAGGC
>CAZBTA010000385.1:0-3864 GCA_964494515.1 uncultured Bryobacter sp. | reverse complement strand
TCCTTCACAAAGCGGCCGAGCGAGGTGCCCTCACGCTGAAAGCTCCACGGGATGAATGCCGTAAAGCCACCCGTCTCGTCCTGCAGTCGACGGATGTGCTCGAGATGATTCAGCCGGTGCTCGATTGTTTCGCCCGTGCCGAACATCATCGTCGCCGTCGTGTTCACACCCAACTTGTGAGCTGTGCGGTGCACGTCGAGCCACTCTTCGGTGTTGCACTTGAGCCGGGCAATGCGGTGGCGCACCTCATCATCGAGGATCTCCGCGCCAGCGCCGGGGATCGATTGCAATCCCGCATCGCGTAGCCGGGCAATCGTGTCGTGAATCGTGAGGCCCGAGATGTTCGCAATATTCAGAATCTCCGGTGCGCTGAGGAAGTGTAGCCAGATGCGATCGCCAAATTTCAGCTTGATCGAACGGCAAAGATCTTCATACCACTCGATCTTGAGCTCGGAGTGCAGACCGCCCTGCATCAGCACGCCGGTGCCGCCGAGGTCAATCGTTTCCTGAATCTTCTGGTAGATCTCTTCCTTCGACAGGATGTAGCCTTCGGGAGAATTCATCGGCCGGTAGAAGTTGCAGAACGTGCAGTATTCCGTACAGAAGTTCGTGTAGTTGATGTTGCGATCGATGATGTAGCTGACGACGTTTTCCGGGTGCCAGGCTTTGCGGACCTGATCGGCCATCATGCCAAGTGAGATCAGGTCGTCGGAGTGAAACAGATCGAGGGCCTTTTGCCGGTCGATGCGGGTGATATTCATGCGAGCTGCTTTTCTTCCATTTTAATGGCGTGCTCAATGTAGAGCTTCATGCCAGCGCGATATTCGTCGGTGATCTCGTAATGGATGATCGACTCGAGGTAGCGCTGGGCGAGGGCCGGGTCGAGTCCTCTGGTGGCCGCTTCGGCGGCGACGATTTCTGGAATGCGCGCCCGGCCCCAGGCATAGGATTCTTCGAGTTCAGCCGCGAGCGCCGGATGTTTGGCATAACCGGCCCAGATCGCAAACACCATCGGCATTCCCGTCAGTTTCAGCCATTCCTCGCTCAGGTCGAGCACGTTCAGACCGGTCTTCTCCGGTTCAATGCGCAAAGCAGGGTCGCCGATCACCAGCGCGGCATCCGCAACGCCCAGCATCGAGCTCAGGTCGGGAGCCATCACCTTTGTCTCGGGCTCGACATGATACGCCTCACCGAGGATGATGCGAGCGAGCATCACCGACGAACGGGATGATGAGTCGAGCGCCAGGCGGCGAATGTCCCGGATCGGTGTCTTTGACAGCAGCAAAATGCTGCGCACCGGGCCGCGGCAGGCGATGCCAAGCCCACCCACCTGCGCCAGATGCTGCCGGGCCGCCTCGATCACAGGCACAAGGCCTGCATCAACCCGTCGATCGGCGAGCTTCTGCGCACAAACCGCCGGCAAATCAAAATCCATCTGCACGCGACCCTTTTGTGGCCCGTGCATTAAACCCCATACCAGAGGCCGCGTATTCAGGTAACTTACCGCCGACAAATGCATCTCTATGCTTATAGGATGCGAAAATTGTGATCGTGATGGTGAAACCTGCTCTGATCTTTTGCCTTTTGGCCACGCTGGGGGTGGCTCGGGCTGACGTCCGCTACACGCTGAAATGCGAAATGGAGAGCAACAGCAAGGTGAAGACGCTCAGCGGCGCCCTCGAGGAAGCCATGAAGGATTGCACCACGCAAATTCTGCAAACCGACAAGCGCCAGCTCACCCGCAACGGCAAAACCTCAACGATTATCGACTACGACGCCAATTCCCGCATCACCATCGACCATCAGGCCAAGACCTGGACCCGCACCGGCATCATGGGCGCCGAGCAGACCAGTCAGGCGGCTATGGCCCAGTTGAAGGCCATGGGCGCCCAATTCAAGATCGCAAGCAACCTGATCAGCGAGCCGCGCGAGATCGGTGGTTACCGCTCCAAGGGGGTACTGAGCATTCTCGACATGAGCTTCAGTGTTCCGGGCATGCCCAAAGGCATGTCTTCACGGACCATGCTCGAGATCTGGGTCAGCGATACGGCCCCGGGCGCTAAAGAGATCATCAGCCGCAGCGGCGAAAACTCCCCCACGATGGCCATGATGCGCCAGTTCATCACCACAATTCCAGGTGCTGAAGAGATGTTGCGCGAAGTCTCACAACTGGTTGGTCAACTGATGGAGATCAACATGGTGATGGATACCAAAGGCCTCGATGACACCATGACGATCAAGACGCGCTTGTCGGCCGAGAACTTCGACACCAAGCCCATCGACCCGGCCGAGTTCGCAATACCCAAGGACTACAAAGAGATCAAATAGCTGATGCGTTACCTCCTGTTGCTCGTCGCCACCACCGCGCTCTTTGCCGATGCCCAATACAAGCTGGCATACACGGTTAAGGCCAATTCGCTGATCCAGATGGTGGCGGGGCTGGCGGGCATTTCGCGAATGTCGAGCGAGGGCGACGAGGTTTTCCTCAAGGGCAGCCGGCTCCTGGTAAAGGGCGAAAAATCGACCATCCTGTTGAACTACAGGAGCGGCGAGATGATGCTGGTCGACCATACCGACAAGACATTCGAGCGGCTTCGCATCGAAGACATGCGCCAGCGCATGCAGGGCGATATTCCCACTCCCCTGATTGAAGGGCTCAAGCGTATGTTCCCGGGCGGCGGCAGTGGCGTCGTCGTTGGCGTCAAGCCCGAGCGGGTGGAAAATCCAACCGGGCGGCCGAGCCTGGAGGCATTCCGCAAGAAACATGGCCTTGGCTACCTGCTTCCCGCCATGGAAAGCCTGGCATCTCTTATGCCAGCCGTTGAAAAGGAGCTCACCGCTGTAAAGAATAGTGGTGAACTGGTCGATGCCCTCCGTGTACAGATCGGGACCGGTGGCAAGGTAATTGACGGCCTTGTCGAGATCCGCGATTATCGCGAAGCCCCGGTTGACGATGCCATCTTCAACCCACCTGCCGGCTACACCGAAGTGAAATAGCCGCTCCCCTCTGTTAGATTCGGTTCTGGAGGAACTTCCCATGAAGTTGAAACTGATTGGCGCGTCGGCGCTCTCGGCAGCATTGCTGTTTGCTGATTTCCGGTATGAGACGACAACCCGCATCACCAAGGGCATGGTCACCAAAATGGCCTTTGGCAAAAAGCCCGAACCCACGACCACCACCACCTATATGAAGGGTTCCCGCGTTGCCACCGTGTCCAAAGACAGCACTACGATCATTGATTTCGACAAGCAGGAATTCCTGATGATCGACACGAGCAAGCGCAAGTACTACTCGATGACGTTCGCCGAAATGCAGCAAATGATGGCCGACGCCCAGAACGAGATGAAGAAGAGTTCAAAGGATGCCTCGCTCGAAATGAAATTCGACGCTAAAGCCACCGGCGTCGCCAAGGATGTCAATGGCTTTCCGGCTAAACAGGTGATCTTCACAATCGAACCCGCCGTGAGCGACGGCAAGCAGTCGGCCGGCATGTTCAAGCTCACCACCGACAGCTGGCATAGCGAGAAGGTTCCGGGATACAGCGAATATCTCGCCTTCTACGAGCGGCTCAAGGATAAGGGTGGCTGGCTCTCCTTCGCCTCCAACCCGATGGCCCAGATGAACGGCGACAAGAAGATGGCTGAGGGCATGCGACGCATGGCCGAGGAAATGCAAAAGACCCCCGGCTTGCCGGTTCTTTCCATCTCTCGCATGAATATGCCAGGTCTCAACTTTGGCGGTGGCGCGCAGTCATCAAACGGCGGTAACGAACCAGCCCCCACCGTGGGTAGCGCCCTCGGTGGCGCCCTCGGCGGCGCCCTCGGAGGTCGCTTCGGTGGTTTTGGTCGCAAGAAGAAAGAAGA
>CAZBTA010000384.1:1267-3871 GCA_964494515.1 uncultured Bryobacter sp. | reverse complement strand
ATGTCCTCCACCCGAAAACTCCAGTACGCCTTCGCATACCCCTCCCGCGCAAACCCTGCAATATCATCCACTTCCTCGATATTTCCCACCACCGCCCAGAGCTGACCACAGATCCCCCTCACCAGCTCCTGCCCCGGCCGTTCCGCCACGATCGGAAACTGCTCGAGCGGCCTCCCCGCCACCCGCGACGGCCATTCCCGCAGCCATAACAACACCCGCAGCGGCCACAACGTTCGAATGCCGATCGATCGCGCCGCCGCCCAGACGCGGTCCGTCCGGCCGGCAATAATCCGCTCCGCCCGAAATCCCGCCACAGATTGAGGCATCATTTCATCAATCAACATTCCCCACCTCTTTGCACTGTGATAGTCTGCAAAGTTTATGGATTCAACAATGCTCATCGTGGCTGCAGTAATGGCCATCTTCGTTTACGGAATGATCGCCGCCATGCTCGGCAGTATCCTTCCCGATCTCTCCAAGCGCTTCTCCCTGTCTCCGGCCCAGAATGGCGCCATCGCCATGACCCAGGCCATCGGTCTCGTCATCGGCTCGCTCGCCCAGGGCCCCATCATCGATCTCCAGGGCAAAAAAGTCGGCCTCGTGCTTGGCCTCGCGCTCATCGCGATCTCGTTGTTCCTGTTGCCCAAATCCAAGGGCTTCGGCAGCATCCGCCTCTACATGCTCATCCTCGGCATCGGTGGCGGCATCATCGTCGCCGGCGCCAACGCCCTCGTCAACGACGTCAAGACCGACAATCCCACCGCCCTCTTCAACGGCTTCAACACCTTCTTCGGCCTCGGCGGCATCGCCACTCCCTTCATCGCGGCCAATCTGTTAGGCGGCAACTCCTTCCGCCTCTGTAATTTAACCGCCGCCCTCACCGTCGCCACTCTCGTCCTCCACGGCGTCACCGACATGCCCAAGCCGAGCGGCGTCGTCTCCTTCCAGTTCGGTGACGTGCCGGCCCTGCTCTCCAACCCCGGCCTCTTCCTCCCCGCGCTCCTGCTCTTCCTCTACGTCGCCGCTGAAGTCGGCGTCTGGAACTGGCTCGTCAAGCACCTGATCGCCCAGGGCATCGAAGAAAAGAAGGCCCTCAACATCCTCTCCTTCGGCTTCGCCCTCGGCCTGCTCGCCGGCCGTCTGGTCGTCTCCCTGCCGGCCTTCAAGGACGTCCCGGCCTCCTCCATCCTCATGGCCTCCTCGATCGGCATCGCCATCACCACCTTCGCCATGCTGCAGTTCAAGGACGCCAACATCGCCTGGGTCAGCGTCTTCCTCGCTGGCGTCGCCATGGCCCCCGTCTTCCCCACCGCGCTCAGCGTCGTCGGCGCCAAGTTCACCACCAACACCGCCACCGCCATCGGCGCCGCTGTCACCTGCGGCTGGCTCGGTCTCGTCACCAGCTCGCCCATCATCGGCGGCATCGCCGGCACCGAAGCCTCGGGCCTCAAAAAAGCCCTCCTGCTTCTCCCGGCCGCCGGCGCGCTCATGTTCCTTGTAACGCTGGCTCTCTAAACGCGTCACACTGGAATAGTGAAGCTAGTATTCGCGGCGGCGGTGCTCTGTCTGAGTGCCGCCGCCCAAACACGCCCCACCATCGGCATCATCGATACCTACGGCAACAAGTCCTTCTCCGCCGAACGCCTCCGCAAAGAAGTCAAAGTCCTCGAAGGCGACCCCCTCCCTCCCTCCAAAGGTGACCTCGAAGAACTCCTCATCGCCATCAAGGGCATCGCTCGCGCCAACATCGAAGCCATCTGCTGCGAACAGGGCAAAGCCATCTTCTACATCGGTGTCGAAGAACGCGGCCGCCCCCACCTCGACATCCGCGACGAGCCCCGCAACGAATCCCTCGCCATGCCCGAGCAGGTCACCGAGTATTACAACAAGCTGATCGCCGTCACCGCCGAAGCCACCCGCAACGGCAAGACCGCCGAAGACTGGTCCCAGGGCTTCACCCTCATCGAAGACCCCGCCGCCCGCTACCTCCAGAACCAGCTGCCCCCCATCGCCGAAGACCACCAGACCCTCCTCCGCCAGATTCTCCGCGAATCCGCCGATCCCGACGATCGCCGCATCGCCGCCACCATCCTCGGCTATGGCCCCAAGGCCCAACCCCTCATCGAAGACCTCCAATTCGCCCTGCGCGACCCCGATCAGGAAGTCCGCGCCGCCGCCCTCCGCAGCCTCGCCCCCCTCGCCTTCTACGCCAACGCCCACCCCGAGGCCGAGATCCGCGTCCTCACCACCTGGTTCGTTGAGATGCTGAACAGCGTCGCCTGGAAAGACCGCATGAACGCCATGAATCTCCTCATCCCCCTCACCACTACCCGCGATGAGAAGCTGATCCGCCACATGCGCGAGCGCGCCATCCCCGCCCTCGCCGAGATGGCCCTCTGGAAACACCTGCCCCACGCCCTCCCCGCTTATATGCTTCTGGGCCGCGTCGCCGGGCTGACCGAGGACGAAATCCAGTCCACCTGGAGCGCCAACCAGCGCGAAGCCACCATCCAGAAAATCCGCAAGAAACTCAAAGCCTAGCCACCCCCTGAGCGATAGACCAATTTTCTATCGCTCAAAATATGCCCTATACTGAGCGATAGA
>CAZBTA010000384.1:0-1167 GCA_964494515.1 uncultured Bryobacter sp. | reverse complement strand
TGAGCGATAGACCAATTTTCTATCGCTCAAAATATGCCCTATACTGAGCGATAGAAGGCCCCTCTATCGCTCATGCCCTGGAACTGGCAACAACCCGACTGGCCCCACTTCCGCTACGCGCCTGACCTCTTATGCGCCGCCGAGGAGCGTTTCCTCCTATCTGCCGGCGCCTTCGGCGGCATGGTGAAGCATCTGGAATCAGCGGAATTCGAGCAACTCACGATCGAGCTGATCAGCACCGAAGCGCTCACCACCTCCGAGATCGAAGGCGAATTCCTCGATCGTCCCAGCGTCCAATCCTCCATCCGCCGCGCCTTCGGCCTCGCCACGGATCATCGCCGCGTCGCCCCCGCCGAGGCCGGCATTGCCCAGATGATGGTCGATCTCTATCGCTCCACTGCTGCTCCGCTTACGGCAGAGATGCTCCACGCCTGGCACGGCATGCTCATGCAGGGGCGCACCGATTTGGCCAACATCGGCCACTACCGCACCAGTCCCGAGCCGATGCAGGTCGTCTCCGGCTCCCTCTACGCCCCGCGCATCCACTTCGAGGCCCCGCCCTCGGCTGCGGTGCCGGACGAGATGGCGCGTTTTATCGAGTGGTTCAACGCGACGCCGCCCAGCCTCGCCCGCGCCGCCACGGCGCATCTCTATTTCGAATCAATCCACCCTTACGAGGATGGCAACGGCCGCATTGGTCGCGCCATCTCCGAGAAGGCGCTCGCCCAGGCCGCCGGCCAACCGACGCTCACCGCGCTTGCCACCACGATCTTGCAGCGCCGCAAGGCTTACTACCTGGCCCTCGAGCAAGCCAACAAGACGAACGACATCACCCACTGGCTCACCTGGTTTGCCGACACAACGCTCGCCGCCCAGGCCCACACCCAGCTGCACATCGAGTTCATCATCCACAAAACGCGCCTCTTGAATCGTCTGCGCGACCAACTCAACGATCGCCAGCAGAAGGCCTTGCTGCGCATCTTCCGCGAAGGCCCCACGGGCTTTGCGGGCGGCCTCAGCGCCAGCAACTACATGAGCATCACCGGCGCCTCCCCCGCCACCACCACCCGCGACCTCGCCGATCTGGTCGCCAAAGGAGCCCTAACCAAAACCGGCGAGCTCCGCCACGCCCGCTACTCCATCGCCCTCCCCACCGAGCGCCACCAC
>CAZBTA010000383.1:0-3900 GCA_964494515.1 uncultured Bryobacter sp. | reverse complement strand
GCACATCAAGGAACTCAAACCTCCCCCCGCCACCCGTCATCACATTCAGCGCCAGCCCGCCTGTCTCTGCCGTCAGCCTCACTTGCACCTTCCGGATCGCTCCCCGGCTCGCGGCATCCTTCACCACCCCCTCAACCACCACCTCCTTACCCCACACCACCAGCCCGAGCAGGAGCAACCCAACACAACGCACGCTCATGGCCCCAATTCTAATCGCAAATCGCACATTAATTCCCCCCAACTCTTACCCATTTTCAACACTTTGCCCCATCCCCTAATTACTTTCAATTATTGCCCCCCTACCCCCACCCCCGTTACTCTCTCCCTCATGAGAACCCCGTGGTTGTCTGTCTGGCTTGTTCTTTCCTGCGCACTCCTGACCGCGCAGGACCCCGTCGGCTCCATCGAAGGCGTCGTCGAGGACCCGTCCAGCCAGCTCGTCTCCACGGCACGAATTACCGTTCGTGAACTCAACACCGGCGCGACCCGGACCACCACTACCGATCGCGCCGGCCAATTCCGCCTCACCGTCCTCCCCATCGGCACCTACACCCTCCGCGTCGAAGCCACCGGCTTCGCCCCACTGGAGCAAACGCCCATCCCCCTCAACGTCGCTGATTCCATCCGCCTCAACCTCAAGCTCTCCCTCGCCTCCTCCAACCAGACCGTCACCGTCACCTCCGCCCCGCCCGACGTCGAAACCACCTCCAACGCCCTCGGCAAGACCGTCACCGGCCGCGAGATCCTCGACCTCCCTCTCAACGGCCGCAACTTCACTCAGCTCGGCCTCCTCCAGTCCGGCGTCACCCCGCTCACCTCCGGCGTCTCCACCGCCGGCGGCAGCCTCCGCTCCGGCCAGTCCTATGCCGTCAACGGCCAGCGCCCTGAGTCGAATAACTTCCTCCTCGATGGAGCAAAGAACATCAACCGCATGGACGGCGGCTTCGCCCTCCGCATTCCCGTCGACGCCATCGCCGAGTTCCGCATTCTCACGCACACCGCCACCGCCGAGTTCGGCGGCACCTCCGGCTCCACCACCTCCGTCGTCACCCGCTCCGGCTCCAACCAGTTCCACGGCTCCCTCTACGAGTTCTTCCGCAACGACAAGCTCGACGCCCGCAACTTCTTCTCCCGCGACGTCGAGCCCCTCAAGCAGAATCAGTTCGGCGGCACGGTCGGCGGCCCCATCCAGAAGGACAAGCTCTTCGTCTTCGGCTATTACGAAGGCTTCCGCAATCGCCAGGGCCTCACGCGCTCCGGCAACGTCCCCACGCCCGCCCAGCGCAACGGCGATTACTCCGGCCAGTCCACGCCCCTCATCAACATCGCCGGCGGCGGCGTCCCCTTCCCCAACAATCAAATTCCCGCCAGCATGCTTAACGCCCTGGGTGTCAAGGCCGCTCAGCTCTACCCCCTCGGCAACACCTCGCCCACCGTCTACACCACCACCGTCGTCACCACCAACGAGACCGACCAGACCGGCCTCCGCGCCGACTGGCAGCCCTCCGATAACCACCGCTTCAACGCACGCTATTCCTTCTCCGACGGCTACAACATCAACCCCATCTCCATCCGCGGCTCCGACCTCCCCGGCTTCCCCGTGCGCGACGATCTCACCACCCAGTCCTTCACCCTCGGCGCCACCCACGTTCTCTCCCCCACGCGCATCGCCACCTGGCGCGCCGCTTTCTTCCGCCACGTCTTCTTCTTCGACCAGCGCCTCAACCAGACCTCCCCCCGCGACTTCGGCTTCCAGTACGATTCCGCCTCCGCCGCCGGACAGAGCGTCCCCTTCTTCAACGTCAACGGCTACTCCCCCGTCGGCGGCGCCATCACCGGCCCCCGCAATTCCGCCCAGACCTCCGGCGAGATCTCCGGCTCCCTCACCTGGAATCGCTCCGCCCACTCCATCAAGCTCGGCGGCGAGCTCCGCCACACGTGGCTCAACATGTTCCAGGCCATCGCCCCCAATGCCTTCTTCGTTTTCGCTCCGAGTTTTCCCACCAACGATGCCTTTGCCAACCTGCTCATGGGACGCCCCGTGGTCTTCTACCAGGGCCTCGGCGACCTCTCCCGCGGCATGCGCGGCTGGGAAAACTCACTTTACGCCCAGGACGAATGGCGCCTCACGCGCAAACTCGTACTCAATCTTGGCCTCCGCTGGGAGGTCAATACACCCCTTGTCGAGACTCGTGACCGCATGAACGCCTTCGTCCCGGGCGTACAATCCACTGTCAATTCCGCCGCCCCGCGCGGCCTGCTCTTCCCCGGCGACCCCGGCGTCTCCCGTGGCGTCGCCCCCGTCTTCTACGGCGCTCTCATGCCCCGTGTCGGCCTGGCCTACAATCCCGACGGCCGCGGCATCCTCAGCATCCGCGCCGCCTACGGCATCCACTTCGACCCCTTCTCCAATGGCTCCGGCACTGCCTCTCAGGTCCCCGTCAGCTCCCTCCCCTGGACGCAGCTCGTCCAGTTCTCCGGCCCCGGCGTCAACTTCGTCAACCCCTATCTCAACAACCCCCGCCCCGCCCCCGGCGCTTTCCAGACGCCGCTCACCCTGGTCGTTATGGATAACAACGCCCGGCCTCCATACGCGCAGAATTGGAACCTCACCATCCAGCGCTCCCTCTTCTCGCGCTACGTCCTCGATGCCCGCTACGTCGGCACCAAGGGCACCCATCTGCCCCGCAACATCGAGGCCAACCCCGCCCTTTACACTCCGGCCAACGCCTCTCTCCCCGCCGACCGTCGCCGCATCTATGCCAACTGCCCCGCCGTCGGCAACTGCGACTTCACCCACGTCGCCAAGCTGAGTTACATCACCAACTCCACTTACCACGCCGCCCAGCTCGGCCTCAGCCGCCGCTTCGATTCCGGCATCGGCTTCAATGTTTCTTACTGGTTCTCCAAGACGCTCGACTATCTCTCGGCCATGAATCTCGGCGGCGCCGCCGCCCGTCCTCTTGCCGGTGAGAACGACATCGCGCAGAATCCCTTCAACCTCCGCGCCGAGCGCGGCCCTTCATTGTTCGATGCGCGCCATCGCTTTGTCCTGAGCGCCTCATACCAACTCCCCGGCCGCGGCATCTTCGGCAAGTGGCAAACCAATCTGATTGCCGTCGCCAATTCGTCAACGCCCTTCACCGTCTACGACACCACCAACGTCTCCCAGCAGGCCTCCCACCCGCCCATCTCCGGCTACAGCGGCAGCCGCCCTGACGTGGTTTCCGATCCGAACAACGGCCCTCGCACGCCCACCCAGTGGCTGCTCCGTTCGGCCTTCCGTCGTCTCGATCCAGTGGCTGAGGCGGGCCGCTTCGGCAACGCCGGCCGCAACATCGCCCGCGGCCCCGGCCAGACCAACTTCGATTTCTCGCTCACCCGCGCCTTCTCGCTCACCGAGCGCACAAGATTACAGTTCCGTGCCGAAGCTTTCAACCTCTTCAACCACGCCAACTTCGCGGTCCCCGTCAGCGACCTCAACTCCGCCAACTTCGGCCGCATCCTCGAAGCCGGCCCCGCCCGCCTCGTCCAGTTCGGCCTCAAGCTCACCTTCTAACCTCAATCTCGCGGCCGCCCCGTTTCCCGTTCGGGTCGGCCGCGCTTTTTTGTTACCGGTTGACACTAACTCACGTCACCCTAACAATAAGTCATGCGCAAGCGCGGCAGTTTCGCCATTGCCCTGTTCACTGCGGTAGTCATTTCCCATGCTTCAGCCTCGGCTCAAGCCATCGAGCGCCTACAAGCAGAGAACCAATACATTCGTGACGTCCACGCCCGCAAAGGCGTTCTCCCCGAAACCAACATAATGGTCGCCGCTGATATTGAGTTCGAAGCCAACCCGACCGCTCCTCATTTCGAGGTACTCCTCGTCTCAAGCTTCAACGTAGGTTCCCAATC
>CAZBTA010000382.1:0-3921 GCA_964494515.1 uncultured Bryobacter sp. | reverse complement strand
TATTGGGTTCGTTTGTCCACGCGTCTTGCGAGGTGATCTCGAGGGCGCGGGTACGGTCAGCCATTTTGAGCGCGTGGATGTAGCGCTCGTAGGCAAGTTTCTCTACTTCGCCGTAGGGGCGAATCTCGTCATGAATGATGGTGGTATTCATGCGGTTGTTGTCGCATGCGGGTGGGGCGAATTGAGGGGGTGTGGTGGGGAAGTTGTTGAATCTGGGGGAGATTGAGTTTTGAAATTTATGGGAACGCATTTCGGGGGAGCACGAGTGCGTTCAGAGAGAATTTATTCTCAGAATTTTTGTGATTTTGTTTCACTAAATACGCCTCGAGCATTGCTTAACCCAGGAGGTGACTCGACCTTATCCTCCATTTGATCAGCGGCTTACAAGTTCGAAGGCGAATCTCAAAATGAATTAAAAAAGCTATTTTCAATCCATTATTGCTGTCGTACGCTGAAAGTCTGCTGTGCCATGTTGCAGGAAACTGGACATGAAGGAGCAAGAATTGAGGATATGAATTGAATCAACTTAAGGCCTTGAGCGCGCTGGCAATGGCGGCGGCGCTGTTGGTACCCGCGGCGGCGATGGCGCAAGGTACCGGGCAGGATCTGAAGATGGTGGTGTCTCCGCACACGTTGCAGGTGGGGAAGACAACCGAGATCGTGTTGACGATTTCGGGATCGACGGCAGGCCCGGGCACGGAGTTGCGGACGGGTGATGTGTTTGAGGTGTATACGGACCTGCGTGGAGGCGCGCTGCGGGCGACGCCGGTGCTGCAGTTGCAGGGGTCGGGGCTGGTGGGGCAGAACCTGACGGGGCAGGTGGATAACAATGGGGTGTTGCGGCTGGTGTATTCGGGGCCGGGAACGACGTGGTCGGCGGGGGATAGCGCGCAGTTGACGCTGAAGGTGACGAGCCCGGTGGAGACGGGGACATCGATGATGGTCTTGAAGTCGCCGGCAGATGGGCGGTTTGGGCCGGAGTGGAAGGTATTGCCGGTGAATGTGGTTCCGGCGGCAAGCGAGGCGCTGGTGGGCCTGGTGGGACCGCAGGGTCCGGCGGGGCCGCAGGGTGCGACAGGGCCGGCGGGTCCGCAAGGTCCGGCTGGTGTGCAAGGGGCGAGAGGACCGGAGGGGCCGCGGGGAGAGCCGGGTTCGCAGGGTCTGACAGGGCCGCAAGGGCCGCAGGGCTTGCCTGGGGCAGCCGGGGCGGTAGGGCCTGTTGGTCCGGCGGGGCCTGTAGGTCCGGCGGGGCCAGCGGGACTGAATGGTGCGGCGGGGGCGGTTGGGCCGGCGGGTCCGGCGGGGGCGGTTGGTCCGGCTGGGCCGGCGGGCGCCGCGGGTCCGGCGGGTGCCGCGGGTCCGGCAGGACCGGCTGGTCCGGCAGGTCCGGCTGGGGCACAGGGCATTCAGGGTATCCAGGGCATTCAGGGGCCGGCGGGTCCGGCAGGTACTGGTGGGATAGCCGCATATGGCGGCTCCTTCCAGTTAGCGACGATTGCTGATGCGACCGTTGTTGGCGGGGCGGATGTACCGTTTAGCAATAATGGGCCTCTGTCGGGGGTTACGCATACGGCTGGGTCAACGACTTTCACAGTTGCGAATGCTGGAGTGTATGAGGTTGAGTTCACTGTTACTCATACCGCTGGGGTTGGGGCTGCGTTTGCTACGGCAGTGAATGGTTCAGCGACTGCTGGGACTTTGATCACGTTGGTCACCGCAACTGGTCAGGTTAGTGGGAAGGCCCTGTTGAACCTGTCGGCTGGTGATGTGATTACGCTGCGGAATAACAGCGCGACAGCGGTAACGCTGGTTTTGGCGCCGGCTGCAGGCGCGCAGATCACGATCAAGAAGCTGAATTAGGCTTGGTTGGAGTGATAAGACAGGCGAGGGGCGAGAGCTTCTCGCCTGTTTTGCGTTTTGGGGTTAGTTTTGCTTGGTGGCGGGAGGAGATTCGCGCCTGTTCAGCGTAACGAAAACTGGATCTCCACAAAGGTATCTGACTGCGCGACGAACGAGCTTCCAGAGGTAGAAGGTATTGAAGGATCCGGTGAGGCCGAGCCATACGACGGCCGAGTTGAAGGTTGGCATTGCTAAACCCAAAATGCCGAGCGGGAAGGAACAGATGCATAATCCGACGAAAGTGGGGTAGGGGTCGGAACTCAGGATTATGCCGGTGACGTAGTGCCAGAAGAACAATCCCGAATAAAGGCCAGCGATCAGCCAGTGCAGGTAGTTCAGGATGAGCTGGCGCATGAGTGGATTAGCTGAGTCTACATGATTGACAGAGGGCCTCTGGCCCAAGCGAGAGGAGCGAGCTTTTCTCAAGGAACCTGGCTGCTCGTTATCCTACTTCAGTGAGTTCATACGGGTTCTTGCTGCAGCAAGAGGGTAGAAATGGATTGGTTGCGATTTTCGAGGACGACGGCGAGACAGGCTGGCTTTACCTTTTCAACCCCGAAATCGCAGAGTCGGACGAGAACGGCATCGTGGCATGCGGGCCCGCCTACAATCGGGGAAACCTGGTGCAACCGCGAGAGCAAGATGTGTGGGTGGCATGGTCTGTAGATTTCACTAAATGTGCCGTCTTGGTTCGAGGGAGAGGCAGACCAATCATTGATGATTTTCGAGTTGTTATTGACGTGAATAGCAGGCGCGTAAGGCATAGGCTATGGGACGGCAACTCACTCGGCATCGATGACATCGCATGGCTACAGGGCTTTGAATGGACTTGGCAGCATGAGGCGACCAAGTAATGGATGTTGCGTTCATGCGGTAGCCATAGGGGTTCGATTTTCGTTATATGCCCAAAGGATGTGGTGGTCCTCTTTACACGAGTGGCTGGGCAACGTCGGCCAACATGACTGGTCCGCGGCCAGAAGGGGCTAAATGGGCTGATACGAGACAATGCGGGCAAGACGCTCAGGCATGGGACTTGGCGCTGGGCAGTTGAACTCGCCATAGGTCCATTGAATTGGCCGAGTCGGGTCGTAGTAATGGAGGAAGAAACACATTCGCCCCGCGGTGATTCCAACGATGCTGCCATGTCCGCTCGCCAGTACAGCATCACCGTCTGGAGATAGCAGAGCTTCGTCATAAGCAACTTGTGGATATCGATCATCCTTCTCCAACCATTGCGCGAAATCGCCAGCATCGAGGGATGAAGTCGCCGCTGAGAAGATGACCTCGACCAAAACAATTGAGATCACTCGCCGGCGAAAATCTTCCGTTTCCGAGAGGACCCCCAGTATTCGGTATGAGTCCTCCAGTTCCTCTCGCCACTTCTGCTCATCGCAAGGAACGAGATAAACGCCCACGCACTCAATCGTTGGCGCAAGCATATGGCTACCGGCGCTCTCTTTGCCTGGAAATGGATTGCAGGATAGTGTCGAGGGTGAGACCTTTATGCCATGTAGCCCGGTCACGGGTATAGTCACCCGGGCCGGATCGATTGAGACGAAGGAAGCGGGCGAGACCGTCGGGGCCGAGTTCGCGCTGGAGGACTTCAAGGGCGAGTCTTTGAAATTCGTCGTCCGTCAATTGATCGGTGGCAATCATGAGGTTTGCAGCTTGACCCACAATAGCGGATTGCGAGGCGTATTCGGAGCTTCTGCAGACTGCGCCGTCAGTTGCCCAAGGGGCCGTTGCGCTCACGGCAAGTTGTGCGCGCGAGGCGATACCATCTCCGCGTCCGCGGATGGCCCGGATTAGAGCTGAGTAACTTGCTTATCAGTCCATCACAACTCTGATTTGTTCTGGCGAGCCGGTGTAGCTGGGGACATCGATGAGGATTGTGTTGGGAGAGGCTGGATCCAAGTTGCACTTGAGCTGATCTACCTTGTAATCCATATCGTCGAAGGAGCGGGAGAGCTTCTCGAGCTCGAGGCCCGGAAGGAATGGGAGGTGACGCAGGACATTGACCTC
>CAZBTA010000381.1:0-3937 GCA_964494515.1 uncultured Bryobacter sp. | reverse complement strand
GGACGAAGTAGAGGCCGAGGCCGACGCCGAGCCAGAGGTGGATCTGAAAGAGGGCCTTGCGCCAGGTGACGTCGCGGGGTTGATCGATGAAGCTCATGGTCTGATTCCTAGAATTGCAGCCGCATGCCGAACTGGATCTGGCGCTCGCCCTCATTGGCCAGCGTAGACAGGACCTGGCCGAAGTTGGCGTTGTTCACATTGGCCTGAGGATTGGCAAAGCGCGGAGTGTTACTCAAATTGTAGAACTCGGCGCGGAAATCGAGTTTGAGGCGCTCGCTCGAGAAGAGATTGCGGAAGACGGAGAAATCATAGTTGGTGAAGCCGGGACCCCGCACGGTGCCACGGCCACCGGTGCCGAAGCGATTGGCGCCGGGGACGGCGAAGGCGGTGGGGTCGAACCACAACTGGCCGGGGCCGATCTGACCAGGATAGGTGACGGGGCGAAGTGCATCGGCGAAGTTGCCATTGCCAGGGCAGTTGCAGAGGGTGGCGTCGGCGGTGATCGTGACGGGGTTGCCGGAGACTTTGCGGAAGACTCCGTTGAGCGACCAGGCGCCGATGATGTGGCTCAAGGGTCCACGGGTGAGCCATTGACGGGAGGGGCCCCAGGGAAGCTCGTAGACGTGGGTGAGGTTGAAGATGTGAGTGCGGTCGTAGGTGGTGGGACCGTAGTTGCGACGGAGATCGGTGTGGGCGGTGACCTGACCGGCGTCCATCGATTTTGACCAGGTGTAGCTGGCCTGCAGCAGGAGGCCGCGGCGGAAGCGCTGAGAGAAGTTGGACTGCAGCGAATGGTAGTTGTTGTTCATGGCATAGCTGCGTTCGTTAGTGGTGGCGGTGCGGCCGAAGAGGACGTTGAGGGGACGACCGGCATTGCCGGTGCCGGGGGGTGCGGCATTGAGGTCGCGCTGGAGCGAGATGCGGCGACCGAGCGAGCCGACGTAGCTCACGTCAAGGGTGAGGCCGGTGCGTAGTTCGCGCTGGATGGTGAGGTTGAAGCTCTGGACGTAGGGATAGCGATTGTCGAAGGGGATGTGGAAGAAGGCCTGATTGGGGGCCGGGGTGAGGATGCCGGAGGCGGGCAGATCGATTCGGGGGATGGCGGGGATGGAATCGAGAGTGCCGTCAACGATGAAGTCGTTCTGGTTGCCGATCTGGATGTTGCCAACGACGGGGAACTGGGTGGATAGAGTGCCGCCGGTGTAGCCATTGGCGCCCGTGTAGTAGCTGATGCCGTAGCCGCCACGAAGGACCGTGCGAGGCAGCAGACGCCAGGCGAAGCCAATGCGAGGCGCCCAGTTTTGCCAGTCGGTGCGCACGCCGGTGGACATCCCCACGGAGCCAACACCGGCAATCAACAGGGAGTTGGTCTGGGGATCGTAGTTGGAAGCGCCAGCAGCGTAGCGGGGGACAACGGGACTGTAGAATTCGTAGCGCAGGCCGAGATCGAGCGTCAGACGAGAGCCGATGCGCCACTGATCCTGGAAGAAGGCGAAATGGTTCCACTGGCGATTGGTGGGAGTGACGGTGAGATAGGTGCGGCTGGTCTGATCGGCAGCGCCGAGCAGGAAGGAGCCGAAGCTGTTGCCGAAGGTGCCGAAGGAGCCCAGTGAGCCGCCGCGGAGAGCGGTGGGGCCAGGATTGAAATTGAACAGGCCGCGGGGGCCGAGATTCAGGCCGGTGGCCTGGAGCCGATCGAGACGGAGGCGACGGCCATCGTAGCCCCACTTGAGGGTGTGGCGACCGGCGATGCGAGTCCAGTTAGAGACCCAGTTGAAGACGTTGTCGGTGGAGATGATGGGGTAGATGAACTGCATGCCGATGCCCTGCATGCCACTAATGGCGATACGGGCGAGGCCACGGGTGGAGAGGCGATCGGGCGTGGGGTTGGCGATGCCGAATTCGGAGTTGAGATCACGATCGGCGCCGATGCCATCGACGTTGCTTTGGTAGCGATTGAAGGCAAGGCGGACTTCCTGAAACAATTGAGGGGACCAGGTGCGGGTGAGATTGACGACGGCGGTTTGGGTGCGCACACGTGAATCCGCGCCCTCGCCGAGTAACTGGCCAAGAGCGGCGTTTTCGATGGCGCTCCAGCGGGCGTAGCCGTATTTGACGAACATGCTGGTCTTGTCGTTGATGCGATAGTCGCCGCGGCCATCCCAATTGGCGCCGTCGAGGATGGAGGGTACGTTGGCGATCAGGTTGTTCTGCAGGCCGCTGGAATTGGTGGTGGGCATTGCGGCGGTGATGCGGCGGGCGGTGGGATGGATGCGACTGGTCGGAATGGTGTTGTTTGGAAAGAGAATGCGATTGGCGCCGTCGCGAGTGCCGGTGGTGAAGTCGTAGAGGTTGAGGCCGGGAACGCCACTGAAGTCTCCATTGCGCCAGGCGGCGGTGGGGACGCTGGTGGTTTGAGTGGAAGCGCTCTTGCTTGCGATGTTCTGGAAGCTGGAGAAGAAGAAGAGACGGTTGCGCCGGATGGGGCCGCCGAGGGTGGCGCCGTACTGATTGCGCAGGCTGCTGGGCTTGGGGCGGGGTGAGGCGTTGAAGAAATTGCGGGCGCGCAGATGGTCGTTCTGGAAGAACTCGAAGGCGGAACCGTGGAACTGGTTGGTGCCTGAACGGGTCATGACATTGACGACGGCCCCGCCAGCGCGGCCGGATTCGGCGGTGTAGTTATTGACGGAGACATTGACCTGCTCGATGGCTTCGGCGGGGGTGATGTTGATGGTAAGGCCGATGAGGGGTTCGTTGTTGTCAGCACCGTCGAGCTGGCTGTTGTTGGAGCCGGGGACTTGACCGTTGACACGATAGGCGAGGCTGCCCTGGGGATTCTGGAGTGTGGAGGAAAGACTCTCGGGAGGGGTGACGCCGGCGAGGGTGGTGATGAGTTGCTGGAAGTTACGACCGGGGAGAGGGATGTCGCGGACGGCGCGGCTCTCGAGATTGCGGTAGAGGTCGGCGCGGTCGGCTTGCAGGGCCTGCGACTCGGCGGTGACCTCGATGCGCTCGGAGGCGGCGCCCAGGCGGAGAGCGATATTGAGGCGGGTGGTGGCGCCGAGTTCCACACGGATCGGACGCTGGCGGAAGCTCTGGAAGCCACTCGCGGTGACCTCGAGTTCATACTCGCCGGGGAGGAGGTAGAGCAATTGGTAGGCCCCCGTGGAGTCGGAAGTGGAATCGTAGGTCAAGCCGGTGGCAAGGCCTTTGAGAGAGAGGCGAGCGCCGGTCACGGCGGCGGAACTGGGGTCTTGAATCTGACCCACAATGGAGCCAGTTACAGCCTGGGAATAACCAATAGTAAGGGAGGTAAAGAGGGTAAGCAGGAACCGCAAGACAACCATAACCCCCAGTGTCACAGAGGCGGCCCACTATTGAGAATACATAATCAACAAACGGGCAAGATCAGGCGGTGAGCGGGTGAGGATTAGAGCCGGGCCGCGGTGAACAGCTGGTAGACGCCCCAGCCACAGCCGATGGCGAGGGCGAGGCCAACGAGGCGGAAGATGCCGGCGCCGGAGCTGACGGCGAGCAGGGCGCTGATCAGGAAGAACAGGACGAAGATGATGCCGGCCATGCCGCGAGCCCAGAGCGCATCGGCGGCGAGGCCGCGGGATATCCACCAGAGGAAGGCCGAGACGGCTACGCCGGCGACCGAGGCGCCGAGGGCCATGTGGATGAAGAATTCAAAGATGGCGGTGAGGCCGGAGAAGATGTTGCCGATGCCCTGGGCGGCAATCATGATGAGGCCAACGAGGGAATTGCCGTAGGCGGAATCGAGCGGCTTGCCGGGAGTGGGACGAGAGAGCCACATGGTGATGCTCACGATTGTGAGGATCACGGTGGATATCGCCGAAGGTACGCCAAGGGCCATTGCCGCCCACCAGAAAACACGATCAAGCATCATCATGCCCGAATATGCGAGAGCGGCGGG
>CAZBTA010000380.1:0-3947 GCA_964494515.1 uncultured Bryobacter sp. | reverse complement strand
TGGCCGTGGATGGTGATGCCGCGGGGGAGGCGGGGATCGCTGGTGCGATGGAGAGGGCCGATGAGGCGGGCGGCGAAGGCGGAGCCTTCGGGAGTTTCGCTGCCGATGGCGGACAGCAGCCGTGCCTGGTAGTGGTAAGACTGGGCGCTGAGGCAGAGCGGGAATGACAGCAAGAGCGCGAGGCTAAGCCGCATGGGTATCAAGTCTCCGGACGAGTATGAAGGCGAGTGAGGTGAGGGCGATGCTCAGCAGGCCGTCGACCGCGTAGTGATAGCGGCCGTAGATGGTGGAGATGAAGATGAGCGTGGCGAGAACGAAGACAGAGATCCAGAGCAAGCGTTTGGCGGGGGCGGCGAGCAGGAGGCCGTAGGCCGATGAGAAGGCCACGGCGACGTGACCGCTGGGGAAGACGCTGGTGGAGATGTCCATGTGGTCGAGCACGTAGATGTTAAAGGCGCGGGCCCAGCTGGTGAAGTGGGGCTGGTTGAGGGTGGGGAAGACGAGGCGCGGGGATTCGACAGGGAAGATGGGCAGCAGGGCGTAGGCGGCGAGCGTGCCGAGCAAGAGCATGGTGAGGAAGCGATCGGTGTGGCGACGGAGACCGAGCAGGTAGAGCATGCCAAGGGCGAAGGGGGGGATGGCGTAGAGGAGGAGGTAGCAGGTTTCAAGCAGGCCGGGGATGACGGGGCCGAGCGATTCGATGGCACGCTGAAGGCCGAAGTCCATGAGGAGCGTGGAATCCCAAGCGGACCAGAGGTGCATGTAGCGGGTGATGTGATTTCCGGCAAAAAGTTGAATCGTCCAGTAGGCGGCGAGTATCAAAGCGAGTGTTAACCATTCGCGAAGGATGCGAGACCAGGGGCGGGAGATTTGGGCCTCCATCCAGAAGAGCGAATAAACAGCCACCGTCACCAGCGCGATGGCGAGCTGGTGCGTGGTAGGCAACGGCAAGATAACCGCAAGGCAAACCAGGTAAACAAAAAAGAACAGCACGACTTTCTCGTGGCCCTTGAGGACCTCGAGGAGCGCGAGTCTGGCCGCTGGTGCGGTTACCGTCTTGACCGAGTTGAGGCTCATGGGACGGTGACCTGCTAACGTAACAGATTTTGTGATGGGGGTGTTGGGCCCCCGTGATTATTTTTGCGCGGGCTTTACGTGTGGCCCATCCCGTCGGCGGGGGAGTGGGGACGGGATTTTGGGGGATGCTAACGCGAGGCGGGGCGGTGGCGTCAGGCTAATCAGTATCCTGACAGATGAAAGCAGTTATGAGAGCCCTGATCGCAACCGTATTGATCCCGGTGTTGCTGCCCGCCCAGCAGACGACGACCTTGCAGATGACCCCGAAGCCGTATCGCGTGGAACAGGCGCCGGCGGTGACGCTGGCCAATAGCGCGCGGTGGGAAAGCCTGCTGCGAGAGGGCAAGATCTATCTGAGTCTTGAGGCGGCAATCGCTCTGGGGATCGAGAACAACCTGGATCTCGCGATTGTGCGGTATGCGCCGCAGTTTGCCGCGGCGGATGAGATGAGAGCACGAGCGGGCGGGGCGTTGCGCGGGGTGCCGCTGACGGTGAGAGAGGGCCCGCAGGGGCTCGGGGGGCCGAATGTGACGGCGGGTGGGACGCTGGGCGGTGGGGATGCGCCGGGGCTCGCGTCGTTAGGCAATCCGGGCGTGCAGACGGATCTGTCGCTGATTGGATCGCTGCCACTGTCGACGGGGACGAATGTGCCGGTGTTTGACCCGCTGGTGTACGGATCGGTGAATCACACGCATACGTCGACGCCGCAGAATAGCGCGTTCTTTCCGGGGTTGCGGTCGATCAACTCGGATATCACGGATGGGACGGTGGGGGTGCAGAAGGGGTTCAGCACGGGGGCGTTGGTGGACTTTAACTTCAACTCGCAGCACTGGGCAAACAACAGCCCGCTGCTGAACTACAACCCGTATAACTCGACGGCGTTGTCGTTGTCGTTGACGCAGCCGTTGTTGCGCGGGTTTGGCGCGGCGGTGAACAAGCGGTATATCCGCATTGCGAAGAACAACAGCAAGATCTCGGAGCGCGTGTTTGAGCAGCAGGTGATCGCGACGGTGGCGGCGATTATCCGGATGTATTGGGATCTGGTGAGTCTGAATCAGGATGTGGAGGTGAGGCGGGAGGCGGTGACGAGCGCGGAGCGTTTGCTTGAGGACAACAAGAGCCAGGTGGAGGCCGGGACGCTGGCGCCGATTGATGTGACGCGGGCGAAGGCGGAGCTGGCGCGGCGGCAGCGGGATCTGGCGGTGGCCGATAGTCTGGTGCGGCAGCAGGAGGCGGTGGTGAAGGATTATCTGACGCGGACGGCGATGACGCCGGAGCTGGCGAAGGCGCGTATTGTGCCGACGGATACGATCCAGATCCCCGAGCGCGAGGACCTGGCCGATGTGGAGGCGCTGGTGGCGAAGGCGTATGAGCGGCGGCCGGATCTGGCGCAGGCCAAGATGCAGGTGGAGAACAGCGAGATCAGCCTGAAGGGCAGCCGGAGCGCGTTGCTGCCGGCGCTGGATGTGGTGGCGTCGGCGCGGAATAACGGGTTGGCGGGCGATGTGTCGACGGTGCCGGGGCCGCCGGGATCGGTGATCGGGACGAACCGGTTTAGTGATCCGATGCTGACGGGCGGGTATGGCAGCGCGGTGGCGCAGGTGTTCCGGCGGAACTTTCCGGATTATGCGGTGGGGGCGCGATTGTCGATTCCGTTGACGAATCAGGCGGCGCGGGCGGATGTGGTGCGGGATCAGCTGGCGGTGAGGCAGCAGGAGTTGCGCTTGCAGCAGTTGCACAAGCAGGTGAGGCTCGAGGTGACGAATGCGCAGATTGCGCTTGAGCAGGCGCGGGCGACGTGGCAGGCGATCCAGCAGGAGCGCGTGTTGGGCGAGCAGACGCTGGAGGCCGAGAAGGAGAAGCTGAGCGTGGGGGCGTCGACGATGTATGTGGTGATCCAGCACCAGCGGGATCTGGCGGCGCTGAAGAGTAGTGAGGTGGCGGCGCGATCGACGTATATGAAGGCGCGGACGGCGCTGCAGCGGGCGGCGGGGGCGATTCTCGAGGATTATGCGGTGAAGATCGAGGAGGCGCGGCAGAAGAACTAGGGGGCGAGCAGGCGTGACCAGAGCGCCGAGGCGGGCATGGCGAGCAGGAGGCCGGGCAGGAGGTTGGCGATTGCGAAGTTGGCGATGCCGCAGATGCGCAGGCCGGTGGCGAGCATGATGAGGCCGCCGACGGCGGAGAAGTCGGCGATGAGGGTGGGCGTGGTGAGGGGGAGGATGAGCGTGGCGAGGGCGGCGAGGGAGAGCTGGACGGCGAGTTGGGGCAGGGCGATGGCGGCGATGATGATGCCGATTTGAGTGGCGAAGATGGCGGCGGTGATGAGGTCGAGGAAGGCCTTGGCGATGAGGATGCTGGGATCGGCGGTCATGCCTTCGCGCATGGCGCCGAAGATGCCGGTGCCGCTGAGGGAGAAGAGCAGGAGGGCGGGGATGAAGGTGTCGGAGAAGGCGGTGTCCTGAGATTTGCGGAGGCGATCGCCGAGGGAGGTGATGGCGCGTTCGATGCCGAGGAGTTCGCCGATGAGGGAGCCGAGGAGGAGGGCGACGACCATGGCGCCGAGGTTGTGGACTTTGGCGATGTTGGCGATGCCGAGGCCGATGGAGCAGAGGCCGGCGTTGAGGCGGAGGGCGTCGCGGAGGCGAGTGGGGATGCGGTGGCGGAGGAGGTGGCCAGCGAGGCCGCCGGTGAGGATGGCGGCGCTGTTGATCCAGGGACCGGTCATTGGATTTGATGGTAGCGGATGGGGGTGGGGGTGGTGGCTCAGGCCACGCGCTTCGGTTGGCTCTTTAGAGTGAGTTGAACTTCAATGCCGGCGTCAGTGAGCATGTTGACAAGGGTGTCGAGGGAGAAGCGGGCGATCTTGC
>CAZBTA010000379.1:0-3955 GCA_964494515.1 uncultured Bryobacter sp. | reverse complement strand
AAAAAAGAATCTTCTCGTCATATCTAACAGTTTGATCAAAGATGTCATCCCCAAAGAACACCACCCGGGTTTCCCCGGGCTTCGGTGCTCTCAGTTCCGCGTTGTCACTGCCATAGCGCACCAGTTGTCCCCAGTCGCGCAACAGCCGGATGTACTTCTCGTTCTCTTCCTCAAGCTCCGCCGCCAGCTTCGGCCAGTCCGTTTGCTGGCCCAGCAGCATCGCCATCAGCACTACCAGCTTCATCTACTTCTCCAGGCCAAAGCAGTACAGCTCGCCATCAAACGTGTTGATGTAGATCTTCCCGTTCGCCACCGCGATACCGCTCCAGTGGTTCCACTTCTCGATCTGCTTGCCGCTGTTCCACAGCTCCTTGCCCGTCTGCGCATCCAGCGCATACAGCACCGCGTGCGTCGACTTCGGCACCCGGCGCTCCATGCGGAAGTCGAGCCCCACATCGGGGAACGCCTGCGCCGTATTCTCGCCACTGCCATAGCCAAACACCACGCCATTGGCGTACACCGGCGGCTCCGCCTGATCCATGTCACGCGAGATCCACGCCGGCGCGAGCGTCGGCTTGCCGTTCTTCCCATCCACCACCTTGAAGGCCGCCACCGCGCCCTTCTTCACCACGCCATTCTCGATCGGCGCCTTGTACTTCGAGTGCTTCGGCCCCCAGAACGGCGTCAACACCCAGCGCTGCCCCTTCTCATCGAGAAACGAAGTCAGCGATCCCCAGATGCCCGCCTCGGCAAAGTCCACCATCTCATTGCAGATCAGCGGCGTCCGCTCGAGCGGCGTGCGATGGTCATCACCACCAATCAACTCCGTGTCCATAAAGTACAGGCGACATTCCTTGCTCGCGTCCACCATGTACTCGCGGCCCTTGTATTCAAAAATCGTCGGCGTCACCTGCATGTCAAGGTCACGCTTCACCAGCCACTCCGCGTTCGATGGCCCGTAGTAATCCACCAGATCAAGCGCCAGCGTCTTCTTGTTCTGCCGCACGCCGATCATGCCGTTGCCATACACGCCATTCTCCGGGTCCCACCGTCCATCGCCCGTGCCGGTATACATGGTGTCATGCTTGGCACTGATTGCCGGGCCACTGCGTCCCCACATGCCGCCGCCCGCCGGGCCCCAACTGCCCACCTTGTGCGTCGCCAGGTCATAAGCGTAAGCCACATTCGGGTTCCCGCCACACCCCTGCGCCGTGTGCGTGTAGATCACGTTCTTCCACAGGTTCATCGCATAGGGCTTGCCGTTCGGCGGGATAAACTTCGTCGGCTCCATGATGTGCTTGCCATCAGCCGCGTTCAGCATGTGCAGCCGCCCGTCCCACGCCAGCGCATAGATCGTAAACTTCCCCGCCCCCGCTTCACCGATCGTCACGTTCGCCGTCATGCCGCCGGGGCACAACACTGTCGGCCCGCGCCCGCCCGTCGGCTCCTTGAACGTGCTGTCAAAATGCACATGCCAGAAGATCTTCCCCGTCGCCACATCGATCGCCCACACGTTGTCCGACACGCCCGCCTGGATCGCCAGTTGCTTCTTGCCCTGCGGCGTGTCCACGCTGCCAATCACCAGCGGCGGCAACAGATTGTGCATCGCCCGCGTCTGATTATCAAGCTTCACCTTCCACAGCAGCTTGATGTCCTTCACGGTCGAAACACTCAGCTGTTTCTCGTCCTTCTGCCAGTTGTTGCGCTGCGGGTCGCCCCCGTCCGTCAACCAGTTCGCCTGCGCGGCAAGCGAGGCCGCACTCATCGCAAGAAGTACAAGGGTCTTCATAAGGCTCTTTGAATGGACCAATATATACCCAAATCACCTCGCTTTGGGTATATGATCTTCTTTCGACGATGCTAACCTCCATCTCTCGCCAACTCCGCGCGGCCACGTGTGCCGTCCTCTCGCTTAGCGTCCTCCACGCCCAGCGTGGCGGCAACGATTGGATGACCCTCGGCAACGACGTCCAGCGCTCCCACTGGATCCGCTTCGACGGCAAAATCTCCGAGCAAACCATGCGCAAGCCCGGCTTCGACCTGGTCTGGAAGTTCAAGCCCAAGAACGTCACCCGTCAGGAACAGGCCCTCACTCCGCCCGCCCTCCTCGACTTCTACATCTCCTACCGCGGCTTCCGCACCCTCGGCTTCTTCGGTGGCTCTGGCGACACCACCATTGGCATCGATACCGACCTCGCCCGCCTCGAATGGCAGAACGGCGCCGGCACCTCCATGGCCAAACCCGGCACCCCCGCCTGCCCCGGCGGCATGACCGCCAACGTCACACGCCCCACCATCATTCCCTACCCCGCCAGCATCAATCGCGGCGGCGGCCGCGCCAATCCCGCCCGCTCCGGCGTCGGCGAACCCTTCGAAGGCGCCGTCACTCTCCGTCGCAATGCTCCCGCTCCGCCCCCTGGCCCGCCCCCGGCCCAGAAGACAGCCGCCACTCCGCGTCGCAATACCGCCCCGGCCAGCCCCTTCGCTCCCACGCCCCTCTACGTCCACGCCGTCACCGGCGATGGCATGCTCCATCAGATGTACGTCTCCAATGGCGAAGAGCCCAAGGTCCCCATCCAGTTCATCCCCGCCGGCGCCCGCGCCACCGGTCTCACCACCTTCGATGGCCACGCCTACATCGCCACCATCAACGGCTGCAACGGCACCGAGAACGCCATCTACTCCCTCAACATCGAGTCAAAGACCGTCAACAAGTGGAAGGCCCCCGGCAAGAACATCGAGGGCACCACGGGCTTCGCCACCGGTCCTGAAGGCGAGCTCTATGTTGCCAGTGGTAACCAGCTCTTCGCCCTCACCGAGGCCAAGCTCGAGCAGCGCGCCGCCTATTCCGCCGGCGCCTCCGAGTTCACGTCCTCTCCCGTCGTCTTCGATTACAAGGGCAAGAACTACGTCGCCGCCACCACCGCCGATGGCCGCCTCCACGTCGTCAACACCGAATCGATGACCGCCGTCACCACCTCCGAGCCCATCGCCAAACCAGGCTTCAAGGTCGGCGCCCTCGCCTCCTGGCAGGATGAAGAGTCCACCCGCTGGATCCTCGTCCCCACCGGCGCCAATGTCACCGCCGTCAAGCTCACTGATTCAGGCATCGCCAAAGGCTGGTCCACCGGCCCCATGGCCGCCCCCATCACGCCCACCATCGTCAACGGCGTCGTCTTCACTGCTGACGCGGGCTCGGCCGCCAAGCCTGCCACCCTCTACGCCTTCGATGGCGTCTCCGGCAAGCAGTTCTTCTCCTCTGGCGCCAAGATCACTTCTCGCATCACCTCGGGCGGCCTCGCCGCCGGCGGTGGCCGCGTCTACCTCAGCACTGTCGATGGCACCCAATACGCCTTCGGCTTCTACATGGAGCACTAAGTTTTTCTAAGATACGAATATGCGCACCCTGTCCATCCTCTTCTCATTCGCCGCGCTCTCCCTCATGGCCCAGTTGCCCGACGGCCCCGGCAAAGCGGAAACCGACAAGCAATGCCGCACCTGCCATGAGATCGAGCGGTCCATCTCTCTCCGTCAGGATTTGAACGGCTGGAATCAGACGCTCACCAAAATGGTCGGCTTCGGCATGCGCTCTTCCGACACCGAGCTCGGCCTCATCGCCAAATATCTCTCCACCCATTACCCGGCCGACGCCATGCCCCCCATCAACGTCAACACGGCCACCAACATCGAGCTCGAGTCCCGCTTCACCATGAAGCGCTCCGAATCGAACGCCTTCATCGCCTACCGCGACAAAGTCGGTAAGTTCAAGACTTTCGCCGACCTCGCCAAAGCGCCCGGCCTCAAGCCCGAGAAACTCGAATCGAAGAAGACCCAGATCATCTTCTAACTTCTTCCACCACCGACGAGCCCGCGCTCCCATCGCCGCTCGTCCAATGCCACTTCTCGTGTAACCGCAATCGTCCGTCCCCGAGCACCTCGGGGACGGATTCGCATT
>CAZBTA010000378.1:0-3966 GCA_964494515.1 uncultured Bryobacter sp. | reverse complement strand
CCACTTCCCGCAGCGTCGTCTGCCGGAATACGCCGTCGTCTGCTGCTTCTCCGGTCGAATTGAGGTCACCGAGAACCTCGCCCAGACCTCGCTCCTCCCCGGCGAGATCCTCATCGGCAATCCCGCCCTCCCGCGTTCCTCGCGCTACATCCCCACCCAGTCCTCCTGCAGCGGCGCCACCATCGTCTCGAGCATCGAGTACATGACCCAACTCCTCGAAGAGACCCGCCTCAATCTCTCCGGTCCCGCCCTCTTCTTCGGCAAGATCTACGCCCCCCGCCTCGTCGGCTCCCTCGAATCGCTATTCACCAACTCCACGCTCCAGCCCCACGGCCTCCAGTCCTGGCTCAACGGCTTCCTCGCCCAGTTCCTCATCGAGGTCCTCTGGCAATGGCCCCCCGCCGCCATCGCCCCGCGCCAGATCACGCCCACCCATCTCCTCTCGCGCCGCCACTTCGTTCACGCCGCCGAGTACATGAACCACTGCGGCAAAGAAGACTTCTCCGTCGAGGCCCTCTGCGATCACGTCGGCATCAGCCTCGCCCACTTCCGCCGCCTCATGCTCGCCTCGGCCGCGCGCACTCCTCTCGATTTCTACAACACCATCCTCATCGAGCGCGCCAAGTCGCTTCTCCACTCCACCTCCAGCATCAAGGACGTCGCCTACCAGCTCGGCTTCTCCACGCCCAGCCAGTTCGCCCGCATCTTCCGCGCCTACGCCGGCTGCTCGCCGTCCGAGTTTCAAGATCGCAAGTTGCTCGCCGATCCACCGCTCCTCCTCGCGCAATCCTGATCGTTTCCGCACCATGGTTTTCATTGTTCCGCGTAACCACAGTCCCCATGCTGGAACAAGCCATGCTTCGTCTCATCCTCACCCTCTGCATTGCACTCACTGTCGTCTCCGCCCAAACCGCGGATCGTATCGAAGGCAAAGTCGAAGACGCCTCCGGCGCTCGCATCGCCGGTGCTCGCCTCACTCTGCGCTTCATCGCCAATAACACCACCCTTGATGCCACCACCGATTCCGAAGGCGCCTATCGCTTCCTCCGTCCCCCCGCTGGCGCACTAGAGCTTACCGCGTCCCACCCCGGTTTCACCTCCACCACCCGCAAGCTCACCCTCGATTCCGCCGCCGCCATCACCATCAATTTCACTCTCGCCACCAGCGCCGTCAGCGAGTCCGTCAACGTCAGCGCCTCCTCAAGCGCCCTCCAGCCCAACACGGCCACCCAGTCCTCCACCATCACTTCCCGCCAGATCGATCAGATCCCCACCTCCTCCCGCAATTACACCCACCTCCTCATCGGCGAAGCCGGCGTCGCCGCGCCCCTCCCCGATCGCACCGGCAAAGGCATGAACATCGCCACCTCCCCCGGCGCTCAGGCCGACGATGGCACCCAGTCCCTCAACCCCTCCGTCAACGGCGCCCGCCCCACCAACAACTCCCTCATGATCAACGGCGTCGACGCCACCAACATGATGAACGGCGGCGGTAGCCTCGGCAATAACATCACCGTCCCCCTCGACGCTCTCGAAGCCGTCGAAATGCAAACCGCCCTCTACACCGCCACCACCGGTCGCAACGGCGGCGCCAACATCCAGATGATCACCCGCACCGGCACCAACGCCTTCCACGGCTCGGCCTCCCACTTCTTCCAGAACGAAAAGTTCAACGCCAACGAGTTCTTCCTCAATCGCGCCGGCACTGCTCGCCCCCGCTTCCGTCGTAACGAAACTTACTTCGGCCTCGGTGGCCCCATCATCCGTAACAAGACCTTCTTCTACGCCGCCCTCCAGCGCACCGATTTCATTTCTGGCTACGCCACCCGCGCCATCGCCACCACCTCGAGCCCCGACGGCCTTGGCGACGTTCGCACGCGCGATTCCATTGCCGATGTCGCCAATCGCTGGCTCCAGTCCGGCGCCGCCGATAACCCCGCCTTCGCCACCAACTTCCTCACCACCATCCGTCGCTTCCCCGCCGAGCAGATCCCCGGCCTCGAGCAGAAGTTCTTTACCAGTACCTCGCCCGCCGTCTTCCGCCGCCTTACCGCCGCCGACATTCACCCCGTCGCCATCAACGTCCTCAACGTGCGCCGCGCCGGTAACTTACTCCTCCCCAGCGTCAACGAATCCAATCGCCTCCTCCCCGGCACGGCCACTTACGGCCGCGAGCGCGAACAGGTAAACGCCTTCCCCACGTTCTTCAACTCCTGGTCCGGCTCGCTCTCCCTCGAACACAACTTCGCCTCCAACGATCGCCTCCGCCTCTCCTACATCAAGTCCCAGCAGTTCGTCGAAGAGGCCTTCCCCTGGGCCAACTCTTCTACATCTCCCACCCAGGGCCAAACCCCCGGCTACACCGCCTCCCTCTCCCACCTCCACACCTTCGGCCCCCGCTGGACCAACGAGCTTCGCGGCGGCTTCTTCGAGCTCTTCAACACCCGCGTCTCGCGCTACAAGGACATCTTCAACTCCACCCTCGGCATCTTTAACCCCATCGAACAAGCCATCGGTGGCCTCGCTTCGCTCATGCCCACCATCGACATCGTTACCCAGCGCTCCAGTGCCGGCATCGGCAACGCCTGGGATTTCTACGATCGCCAGCGCAACATCTACGCCACCAATCTCACCACCTTCGTCCACGGCGCCCACACGCTCCAGTTCGGCGCCGAGTTCCGCCGCACCAATCTCAAAGGCGAGTACATGGCCCGCACCAATGGCGACCTCGACTATGACAATTGGGTCCTCTTCTTCACCGGCCACGGTGCCTCCGGTGGTGGCTCCGACCTCGATCAGGGCGACACTCGTCGCGACTACAACATGATCGATACCTCCCTGTTCGTGCAGCACGATTGGCGCGTCCGCCCCGGCTTCACCATCAACGCTGGCGTCCGCTGGGATCTCTACGGCTGGCCTGAAGAAACCTCCGGCCGCATCGGCACTTACTACAACCGCGAGGACGCCGCCCGCGCCGGCGTAGCTCCCGGTTACTACATCGATCCCAATCACCTCATCTTCAAGCCCGGCTTCGACCCCATCCAGATGGGCCTCGTCGTCTCCTCTTACGTCCGCCCCCTCGATTTGAGCCAGGTCCACAAGGCCTCGCGCCGCTCCATCTTCAATCCCGATCGCAATAACTTCGCCCCCCGCATCGGCTTCGCCTGGCAGCCCCGCTTTACGGATAAACTCGTCTTCCGCGGCGGCTACGGCATCTACTTCGAGCGCCCCTCCGGCTCCTTCAAGTCAGACCTCCAACTCTCCTCGCCGTTCTTCATCTATCAGAACGTCCCCTCGCCCGTCGACATGGCCAACCCCTACCCCAGCATCAACATCAATCCCTTCACCATCCCCCTGCCCGTCACCATCTCCCGCGATGCCAACGGTGCTGCCTCCTGGCGCCGTTTCGACGGCACCCCCTTCCCCTCCACCGAGCCCTTCGCCGCCAAGAACTTCACCTTCATCGATCCCTTCATCACCACCCCCTACGTCCAGCAATGGACCTTCAACCTCCAATACGAACCCACCCGCGGCAACGTCATCGACATCCGCTACGTCGGCACGCGCGGCGTCGGTCTCATGGCCAAGCTCAATCTCGCCCAGGCCATCGACCCCCGTGTCACCCCCGTCAACGGCTTCACCGATATCCGCACGCGCACCGGCGCCCTCATCAATCCCGATTTCTTCGTCCCCAGCGAGTATCTCGGCCTCGGTCGCCAGTCCGGTTACCGTAAGCGGTCTAACTACGGTCAATCCACTTACCACGGCCTCCAGGTCAACTACCGCCGCCGCTTCCAGAAGAACCTCCTCGTCCAGGCCGGTTACACCTGGTCGAAGACCCTCGACAACATCTCCTCCGACGGCGGCACCGTCGAACACGATGCCCGCAACATGGCCAACAATCGTGGCCCCGCCGACTTCGACCGCACCCAGCGCTTCACTCTCGCCTGGGTCTATGAGATCCCG